>JAAUUB010000107.1 GCA_012031215.1 Microscillaceae bacterium
ATCTTTGTCTTGGCTCCCGGGCTTTTTTCTGAGTTATTTACCAAAAGCTCGGCCCGTATCATCCAATTCAACCGTGATTTGCCGAACCCGCCCCATTCCAGTTTGAACTGGAAAACAAAAACTACAGGCTTTTAAAAATGAAGACTTTACGGTGCAGCTCCGGGTAATAGGAAAAGCCATCCCTTCGGAGGTATATCTGGTTTCGGGAGGACGGCGCTACAAAATGACGGCCAGCGTATTGGGCGAATTTTCATATCTCTTTCCAAAATTGCAAAAACCAGTAGATTTTCGTTTTGAAGCCGCTGGCTTTGGCTCCGATAGCTACCAGATTGCCCTCATCGAGCGGCCTTCTCTGCTTTCTTTTAGTGCCAATCTGGTTTATCCGGCTTATCTGGGCAAGGCCAACGAACGGTGGGAAAATATTGGCAACCTTGTTGTACCCGAAGGAACCCAGATACAGTGGCAGTTCAGAGTAAACCAGTCGGATAAATTACAAATCATTTTCAACGAGGGCAAGGATACGGTGTTGGCCCGTAAAAAGAAGCCCGCCTTTTTGAACACAACCGACAAGTCAACCGCTCACAAAGCTACCAAGTGCGCTTGTACAATCGCTACAGCACCAACAAAGAAGAAATTAGCTATTTCATCAATGTAGTGCCCGACCGTTTTCCAAAAATCAGTATGGAAGTTTATGAGGATACCCTGACCTATAACTTTTTGAGTGTAGGGGGCAGTATTTCCGACGATTATGGCTTTTCACAATTGCGCCTTTTTTATCGGGTGAGCCGTGAAGGCAAACCGGGCGAGTTTAAAGGGCTGCCCATCCCCATCGGCAAAGACCAATCTATTCAAAACTTTTATTATCAACTTGACCTGAATAGTCTGCGCCTTCTGCCCGGCGACCGCCTCGAGTATTTTACCCAGGTTTGGGACAATGACGGCGTGAATGGCCCTAAAGGTGCTAAAACTACGGCCCAGGAGCTTCGCGTTCCTACGCCTGAAGACCTGCGCGAGGAGGTGGACCAATCCGTTGCCAAGACCGAAACCCAGATTGATAAATCCATCCGAAAAGCCCAGCAACTCCAGAAAGAAATTAAAAGCCTGGAAGATAAACTGCGAAATAAAGACCGCTTGGACTACCAGGACCGCAAAATGGCCGAAGAAATCCTAAAAAAAACGCGAAGAACTGGCCCAAGAGCTAAAAAAACTTCAGGAACAGAACCAATTGCTCAATCAACAACAAGAACGCTTCGCGGAAAAAAGCCCGGAACTCAAAGAAAAAATGGAACAACTCCAAAAACTCATGGACGACCTCCTCGATGAAGAAACCAAAAAGCTGTATGAAGAACTCCAAAAATTGCTCGAGCAAAAACGCGACAATGACGAAGTGATTGAAAAACTGGAAGAAATCAAAAACCGCGAAGGAGCCCTTGAAAAAGAACTTGACCGGGCTTTGGAAATGATTCAAACAGCTACAGTTTGAACAAAAACTAGAACAGACCACCTCCGCCCTTGAAGAACTGGCTAAGGAACAGGAAGAACTGGCCGAAGAAACCGAAAACAAAGATAAATCCAACGAGCAACTTCAAGAAGAACAGCAGGAAATCAAAGAAAAATTTGAGCAAATCCAACAAGAATTGCAAGAACTGGAAGAAATGGACAAAGACCTCGAAACCCCCAACGGAATGGAGCAAAACAATGAAGAACTCCAGGACGAACAACAGGAAATAGAGGAACAAATGGAAAACAGCCAGGAGCAACTTCAAAAAAACCAAAACAAGAAAGCGGGCCAATCCCAAAAAAATGCCGGCCAAAAAATGAAACAAATGGCTCAGCAACTCAGCGAAATGGAAACCAGCATGGAAATGGAGCAAATGATGGAAAATATGGACGACCTCCGGGCCATTCTCGAAAACCTGGTGCAGCTCTCTTTTGACCAAGAAGCCCTTATGAAAGAATTTCGCCCCATCAATCTATCCGACCCGCGATTTATCAAACTGGCTCAGCAGCAACTCAAACTCCGCGATGATGCCAAAATTATTGAAGACAGCCTCACGGCTTTGTCCAAACGGGTCTTTCAAATTCAGTCTTTCGTTACCCGGGAGCTAGAAGAAATGAACCGAAATATGGATGAAAGTACTGAACTTATCAAACAACGCAAACTGGGCAATGCCACCGCCAAACAACAGTTTGCTATGACCTCGATGAACAACCTGGCCTTGATGCTTTCGGATGTACTCAATCAAATGCAAAATGCCATGCAAAACGCCATGGCAATGCCCCAAAAAGGAAAAGGAAAACCTCAAAAAATGCCCGGCCTCGGCAAAATGCAGCAAGAACTCAACGAACGCATCCAAAAACTGAAAGAATCGGGCAAATCCGGACGCGAACTCTCCGAAGAACTGGCCAAACTGGCCGCCGAGCAAGAAAGAATTCGCCAGTCCCTGCGCGAACTCGAGAAACTGGGCAACCAAGGCGACCCCAAAGCCAAAGAACAACTTAGTAAACAACTCCAGGAACTTCGTCAACAAATGGAAGAAACCGAAGAAGACCTGGTCAACAAGCGTCTGGACCGCATCACCAAAAAAGGCAGCAAGATATTGAAACCCGCCTGCTTGAATCGGAAAAAGCCCTCCGAGAACGCGGCCAGGAAGAAGAACGCAAAGCTGAGCAGGCCCGCAAAAAAGACACCCTGGTTCCCCCGGCTTTGCAACAATATTTGAAAAACAAAGAAAAGCAAATTGAATTGCTTAAAACTGTTCCGCCCGCTCTTTCTCCTTATTTCAAGAAAGAGGTAGATAAGTACTTTGAAAAAATCGACAACTAAGAGTGCATGAAGGCTTTAAGAATCCAAATTCCATCGCTGGTTGAAAATCTGCGCATTGTAGAAAGCTTTATCGACAATGCCAAAGAAAAACATCAAATCGATGATGACATCTATGGCAATATTATGATTGCCGTCACGGAATCAGTCAACAATGCCATTAAACACGGCAACCAGGAAGATGAGAAAAAAAATGTAAGCCTGATTATGGAAGTGGAAGAAGACAAAATCCGTTTTCGGGTAGAAGATGAAGGCCCTGGCTTTGATTACGAACACCTGGATGACCCTACCGCCCCCGACAATCTCAACAAGCCGGGGGGAAGAGGAATCTTTTTGATGCGCCACCTTTCCGATGAAGTAAATTTTGCCCAAAACGGGCGCGTCGTCGAACTGGTCTTTTATGTTACGTAAAGGTTTTTTTCGCAACGCATCCTTGGCCTGCTCGGATATCTGTTTAAATAAAATCCTAAGTGGAAGAAATTTATTTTTTTTCAGAGGCCCTTGCTTTTGCGCTCCCCCAGGAAGAAAAGGTGAAAGCCTGGCTCAATGACATTTTGCAAGCAAATGAACAGCCTCTGTTTTTGCTCAACTATATCTTTTGCACGGATGATTATCTGCTGCAAATCAACCAGGATTATCTCGGACATGAGGACTATACCGACATCATCACCTTTGACCAATCCGAACCCGAGGGCCCAATCGAAGGCGATATTTTTATTAGTGTAGATAGAGTCCGGGAAAAACGCTCACACCTGGCAAATCCCTTTTGAAACCGAACTGCGCCGGGTGATGGCCCACGGCTTACTGCATCTTCTGGGCTATAAGGACAAAAGCGAGGCCGAGGCCGCCCAGATGCGTCAAAAAGAGGAGGAGTGTCTGGCGCGCTGGGCTAAATTACCCGGCTGATTTTCAGGCTACCTGGCTGGTTTATGGAGAAAAAACCAAAAACATAAAACAATTTCCAGCTTAATTGATTTTTAATGGCATTGAAGCGCGAAAATGCTATGAAAAAAACAAAAAATACCCCAGTAATGCTTTCTCAGGAGTTGGTGGTGGATGAAAACGGAAATCTCCGCCTTCTCACCCCGCAAAACCAACCAAACAACCATCCTTTTGGCACCCTAAGCACATCTTTCTGCTTTGTGGTATTATGGTCATCATGCTTTGCGACATCTTTGTGGGCGTATTGATTTATGGATTGAACCGCTACTACTTGCAATATAACCCCGAGGCCCTTAAATTTTTATGGTCGCTCAGTGGCATCTTACTTTTTGCCCTCACCTCTAGTCTTTCCCTCCTGCTCTTTGTTCTTTATAAAGTGTATGAACCAAATCTTGAGCGCAAAAAAGTAGTCATAGAGGTTGAACAAAAATAAAGCTATCACAAAGTCAAAAAAGGAGCTTTCTTTAATGAAAATTTAGATTGGAATCCGAAGGCGGATTTTAGTATATTTTCCGATTTCGCTTTCCGCTTCCGCAATGCCTTGCATTTTTTCCAAGGCTTTGTGCACCACATAAAGCCCCAATCCATTTCCTTTTGAGCTTTCGGAACCACGCGAGAACATATCAAAAATCTCCGGCAGAAAGTGTCTGTCAATGCCTTGGCCAAAATCTTCTATTTCAATTAGGGCCTCATTGAGGTTGTTTGCTACCCGGATACTAATCTGTGGTTGGAGACCTTCTTTGGTGAAGATGAGCGCATTTTCTATTAAATTTTCCACAGCATAGGTCAGCATATCCGCATCCCCAAAAAATCGGGTGCCCGGTTCAATTTCTGTCTGAATCTGCGCTTCGGTTTGGGTAATAAGTACGTGAAGGTTTTCCTGCACTTTATCCAGTAAATCCTCGAAACGAATAATGGCGGGTTGATATGTTTGGCCCATGATGTAGCTCACCTGATGGAGTTTTTGCAACATTCCATCCATTTTTGCGGCCGTGTTTTCAATTTTATCAAAATAAGTCTGCACCTGCTCATTTTCCGCCTTACATTCCAGCCTTCCGATGTGCGCCAGGCCATTGATAGTGGCTACGGGACCTTTGAAATCGTGCGAAGCCCGATAGATGATGATGTCCAGTTCTTCATTGGCTTGGGTGAGGGCATCATTGGCACGTTTGAGGTCAAGGGTGCGTTCAGCTACCCGGGCTTCCAAATCCTGCTTGGCGGCTTCCAAAGCCTTCACCACTTTTTGAAGTTCCTGTTGTGTATCAATCAACTGCTCATTTTGCATAGTGAGCAGGTCTTTCTGGGTTTCAATTTCCTGGCTTTTTTCGCCTAGTTCCTGATAGTTTTTTTCAATTTGTTTTTTCTGTTTTTCAATTTCCAGACTACGTTTTTGCAAAACGGAATTGGCCCGCCGCCGGATGCTGATATTGATGAGCAAGAGCGTTACGATGATACCCATCAGCGTAAGCCCCAAGATAAGCGCTGTATTGTAAAAACGCTGGCTTTGAATTTGAAGGTCAAAGATGCGTTTGGTCTTGGCAAATATTTGCAAATCATCCAGTTCTTTGGCATCAAGGGTTTCTCGGAGTTGAACCGCTTTCAGAAAATATTGGGTGCTGTTTTTTTCATCCCCCAATTGGTCATAAAGGTTGGCAATAGACAGGCAAGCCTCTGCGGCTTGGGCTTTTTGGCCAGTTTTTTCGCTGATTTTCAGGTATTTAAGAAAATAGTTCAGGGCTTTTTGATAATTATCCCCACTGATATAATACAAATCATAGTAATAATTGCCGATTGTTTTATAAGCCTGAGCCAGGCGGCCCGGATTCTCTACTTTGAGGTAGAGGGCCAGAGCTTCTTCGTAACGAGGAATTGTTTCACGGTCGCGGGTAAAGGGGTCATCAAAATAGGCCCGCCCTAGGTTCATCTTGGCATCGGCCAGTCCCAGTGTATCTTCAAGGATTTGCGCCAGATATTGTGCTTGTTGGGCATAAGCCAGTCCGGTATTATTGCGTTTTTCGGCAAGGTAAGATTTGGCTAATTCATTGAGAATGCGGACACGCTGGGTATCCTGACGAGAAAATTGCGAAAGGCTGCGTTCCAGACTGTCAATTTTAACACATTGGGCAGAAGCAGCCGCACTAGCAAGCAAAGAGGCCAGCCCAATAGCCAGCCATCTCGGGCCAGCCCAGTGTTTGATAAAAACAAGAAAAAAGCGCGAGAGCCTCTTTTTGGTACAAAAAAGCCCATGAAAGATGCATGAAAAAAAATAAGATGTCATTAAGGCCAAAGATAATTAATCTTTGTAAAAAAAGAAATCGAGCAAAAATTAAGACCCAGAAAGCTTTCTCTAATTGATTTTGTGGAGGGTGTTTTGTCGGTGGGTGTTCAAGTGCAATTGCAACACATCAGGCCGAGCGTAATGCCCGGTGGGGTCAAAATTTTGCCTTTCCTGCCTCACCAAAGCCGGCTGCAGGCCTACAATAAATAGTCCTTCTTGGTTTAGCACAGGCTCCAGCAGCCATTCTCCGTTTGGGGCCGCCACGCAAGAACCCCCATTGGCCAATACGGGTGGGCACTGGGCTTGAATCAGGTGCGCATGGGGTACATCCGAATGGATGTCCTCTTGGCGTAATAATCCTGACACCGAGACCACAAATGAACGTGATTCTTTGGCCAGAAACCGGGTCAGGTCTTCGGTATTACGCAGGTTTCCGGGCCAAACGGCAACGTGCAAGTCTTCTCCCTGGGCATACAAGGCGGTTCGAGCCAAAGGCATCCAGTTTTCCCAACAGTTTAGCCCGCCCACCTGGAAAGCCCCCAAAGAATGCACCTGTAAGCCATGACCATCGCCTGCGGCCCAGACCAATCTTTCTTCATACGTGGGCATTAATTTGCGATGTACGGACTGAATGGCACCCTGAAAATCTATATAAACTAAGGAGCAGTACAAACTATGAGGGCTTCGGTCCTGGGCGCGCTCCATAATGCCTACATAGGCCGCAATATGCCCATCCTTGCAAGCCTTGCATATCGGAGCCAGGTCGCCATAGCTCAAATTAAGGCCCTGCGCGACATAATGGGCATATATTTCTTTCTGAATGGCATCTTCAAAACGCGCCCCGTCGGTAAAGGCTACCCAAAAAGGATAGCCAGGCAAGAGCGCCTCTCCAAATACCACCAGATGGCATCGCTGTTGAGCTGCCTGCGTAATAAATTGCACAATCTTTTGGGTGCTTGCTTCGCGGTGGAGCCAAACCGGGGCGATTTGCGCCAGGCCTACCTGGAGTATTTCATCAGAAAAAACGGGCATAAGTACTTGTCAAGGAAGAAGATGTATTTCAAAAGCCAAATTTTCAACCCTAAGCCGGAATAAAAATTCGTCTGTCCTCTCAAAAAAAGGGGGTTTTTATGAAGCAGACTATTGGTTGAGGAAATAATAATAACAAAATAAACCAATGGAACCCAGTGGGAGCAAAAGCAATAAAAAACCGTGAAGATAAGGATGTAAAGGCATTTCCGTAGCCAGCAGAAAATTATTGAGCAAGATTCGTTCTTCTACCGATACATCTTCAATATAGTCTTGGGTGCGGCTCCACTCCAGTTCCCGGCTTAATTCGCGATAAAGAATAAGCCCTTTCTTTTTTAAATTGAGAAACTCAAGGAAAGTAGCCCATTGCATAGCCGCCAGCGAAACAGCCCCTAAGGCTACTAGCAGCAACAAAACAATGGTAAGGTTGAAGTCAGGACGCAACCAAAAAATAACAATTAAAAACAAAAATGTACTAATAAAACTATTGACCAGTTTCTTTTGCATCACTCCGGCAGCGTATCTAGCTGGTGGGTGATGTCGCGCAAGCGATCCCAGTAGGTATCCAACTTACTGATTACCCCGTCTTTGGTTAAGATGTAATGCCCGCTGTTTGTGCTCAACATGGATGAAAAAAATAACCTACCCGCAAAAAACTACAAGAATCAATACGTATTCAAATTTAAAAAGTAAACGCTTAAAATCCATAAACTCCTTAAATTTTCTCCTTTCTAAAACCTGAGAGCACCTTAGGGGGTATAGTTACGCAAAGGAATGAAAATTATATGCTCCAGAAATTCTATTAAGGAAGTGTATCCTATTTCATCATTTACCTTAAAATCGGTGAGAGAGGGCAGGTGTTGAGAGAAAAAAACTTGCTGATGAGCTGCTTCCAGCACGGTGCTGCTTAGGGCGTGCGAATATGGATACTTTGGGTTAAATTCTTGCATGAAAGTGGATATTTTTGAGCAGAGCGATTTATAACTGCGGAAAAAACCCTCTTTGTTTTCTACATCCACTCCTTTGGTATAGTATGATTTGGCGGCTTCAGAGATGACAATGCGGTGCAGGGCGTTTTCGCTGATATGCGAAAAATTTTGATCGGTTTTATCCACCTGCGCTAGCACCCGAATGGCAATCCTGAGTTTCTTCTCCGGGTCTTCTATATTATTGACCTGGTAATCAATCTGATATTCAAGCCAACTCCAATACCAGGAAACTAAATAGACCAGTAGGTTGTGTTTGTTTTCAAAGTAGCGATACACCGAAGCCTCCGTTGAATTGATTTGATGGGCCAGTTTTTTAAAAGTAAAGGCCTCAAAGCCAAGGTCATCAATCAACAGAATGCTATCATTGATGATGCAGCGGCCCAGCTTGGTTTGTTCAGGGTCACGCTTATAGATATTGACTGGTACATTGATTTTGATTGTGGCAATGGCTCCCATAATTTTTTTTGTTTAGCAAAGGCCCCTTAAAGGGGGTGTCGCAAATGAAAATAGGGGTTTTAAGATATCGTTTACATAGTAAAACTACTTTCAAAAATATTTCATTTTTTTGAAATTTACAGTAATTATACAAATTGTTTCCAAATCCAATGAAATCGCCCGAAAACCTGCTCCACCAGTATAACATGCGCACCACCGAAAGTCGGCGCAAAATCCTGGCTTGTTTCCAAAGTGAAGAGTACGCCCTCTCCCATGCAGACCTGGAAAGCCAGCTTGAGGGAGCCTTTGACCGTGTAACCATCTATCGAACTTTGAAGACTTTTCTGGACAAAGGAATTTTGCATAAAGTGCCCGATGATACCGGAAATCTCAAATACGCCCTTTGCCCTGAATCCTGTTTGCCTGAGGCCCACCAGCACGAACACGTGCATTTTAAATGCCTACAATGTGGGCAAACTATCTGTTTGGACAAAACATTCATTCCTCGATTGGTTTTGCCAGCAGGCTATGAAGCCATCGAGACCAATCTATTGGTCAGCGGTGTTTGCGCCGAATGTAATCCATAAATGCCCAAATCTTGAATCAGGAGATGAAAAAAAACAAGCTAAAAGCTCTTTTGCCCGAAGAAATTGACCGTATCATCGAGATGGCCTGGGAAGACCGAACCCCTTTTGAAGCCATCTTGGGGCAGTTTGGCCTTCACGAAGGCGAGGTAATTCAGTTGATGCGCCAGCAAATCAGCCCGGAAGCCTGGCGAAGATGGCGCAAAAGGGTGCAAGGCCGGCCTACCAAGCACCTGGCCCGAAGAGTCCGCGAGGTCAACCGATTTAAGTGCTCACGGCAAAAAGGTATTTCGCAAAACAAAATCGCTAAACGAGCCTAGCCTTTTTTGTTTTTTTTAATTTTGCCTTTCTGAAACCCCCACCGTATGGCTTGGATTTGGATTTTGGGTGCTTGCCTACTTGTTCCTCCCGGATTTGTCCTGGCCTATCTTTTTGTGGCGGCCCTTCTCAAGCGTGTGCCTGCCAATAGAAAAGCCCGGTCGGGCGCAGAGGGCATTTCCATTTGGGTAGTTTCCAATGGTCCCCATTCAGATATTATAGTGCCACTCTGGAATGAACTCATAGATTGGCGTAGCTTTTTTGACCTCCGCGATTTTCAAGCCGGGCATTTTCAATTTATCTCTTTCGGCTGGGGCGATAAAGGCTTCTATCTCGAGACCCCTTCCTGGGGCGAGCTAAAGCCTAAAACGGCTTTTAAAGCCCTTTTTAAACTGAGTACCACCACCATGCAAGTGAGCCTTCACGAAAAAATTGGCGATTTTTACAAATGGAAAAAAGAACTAAGACTGAGCGATGCGCAATATCTACGCCTGGGAACCTATATCAAAAATAGTTTCTATCGGGGACCGGAAGGCAAAGCCCTGCGCATTGATTTTGCTGGCATGCCCGCATACGAGCATCTCAACTACAATTTTTATGAGGCGATTGGGCAATATCATTTTTTTAAGACCTGTAATGTCTGGGTCAATGATGCCCTCAAAGTCGCTCAGGTAAGAACAGCCACCTGGGCCCCCTTCTCTGAGGCTATCTTTCATCAGCTTGATAAGTACGACGGCCAAACAACCCCCCGCCAGCTTGCCAAATCCAGCCCGGATATAAGCCCCGAGGATGCCTCCCAAACACCAGCTTAGCGTGCTTGCTCGCCGCCGAAATTTCTGTGTATATTTGTGCAAATTTTTTTGAAACCTGCGGAGGTACTTTCCTGAAAAAAAAGACCTCTTGCCAATCCTCTATACCCCGACATGCCCCGTAGAAAAGAAATCAAATCTGTGCTGATTATTGGCTCTGGGCCTATTATCATTGGCCAGGCCTGTGAGTTTGATTATGCTGGCTCTCAGGCGGCCCGCTCGCTGCGCGAAGAAGGCATTGAAGTGATTCTGATTAATTCCAATCCGGCCACCATTATGACCGACCCCCGCATGGCCGACCATGTCTATCTAAAGCCATTGGAAATCAAACACATAGAAGAAATCCTCCAAAATCATCGGGTTGATGCTGTTCTGCCGACCATGGGAGGCCAAACGGCGCTCAACCTGGCTATCGACTGCCAAAACGAGGGCCTTTGGGAAAAATACGAAGTTCAAATTATCGGGGTCGACATCCACGCCGTCGAAACTACCGAAGACCGCGAAAAATTTCGCCTTCGGATGAAAGAACTTGACGTAAATGTATGCGAAGGCAAAACCGCTTCCTCTTTTTTGCAAGGCAATAAAATCGCGCAGGAAATCGGGTTCCCGCTCGTGATTCGGCCTTCCTATACCTTAGGGGGTACGGGCGGTGGCTTTGTCAATGCCCCCGAAGATTTTAACCAGGCCCTCACCCGGGGCCTCACCGCTTCCCCTATCCACGAAGTGCTCATTGAAAAAAGTATCTTGGGTTGGAAAGAGTTTGAACTGGAACTCCTCCGCGATGGGGCAGGCAACATTATCATTGTCTGCTCTATTGAAAATGTGGACCCTATGGGCATCCACACGGGTGATTCCATCACCGTGGCCCCGGCCATGACCTTGTCGGACAAGCTCTATCAGCAGATGCGTAACTTGGCCAAAAAATGTATGAATGGAATCGGTATGTTTGCCGGCGGCTGCAATATTCAGTTTGCCGTTAACCCCGAAAATGATGAAATTGTGGTCATCGAGATTAATCCCCGTGTTTCGCGGTCTTCGGCCCTGGCCTCCAAAGCTACCGGATACCCCATTGCCAAGATAGCAGCCAAACTTGCCATTGGTTATAACCTGGATGAGCTACAGAACCATATCACCAAAACCACTTCGGCCTACTTTGAACCTACCATCGATTATGTCATCGTGAAAATTCCCCGCTGGAATTTTGAAAAATTTCAAGGGGCCGACCTACACCTGGGGCTACAAATGAAATCCGTAGGCGAGGCAATGGGGATTGGCCGCACCTTCCAGGAAGCCTTGCAAAAAGCTTGTCAATCGCTCGAGAACCGACGCAATGGCCTGGGAGCCGATGGCAAAGAACTACTTGACCAAAAAGAAGTGCTTGATAGCCTGGAGCATCCAAAGGCAGACCGTATCTTCCACATCAAAGATGCTTTTATGATGGGGATTTCCTTTCGCACCATCCAAAAGCTGACCCGTATCGACAAATGGTTTTTGTTGCAAATAGAAGACCTGGCGCGGCTCGACAAGGAAATACAGCTCTATTCTATGCATAGTTTGCCCCCTGAACTACTTCTGGAAGCCAAGCAAAAAGGCTATGCCGACCGACAGATTGCCCATTTGGTGCGTTGTCTGGAGAGCGAGGTTTTTCGCAAACGCCAGGAACTTAATATTCGGCGGGTTTTCAAGATGGTAGATACCTGCGCGGCGGAGTTTGAGGCCCAAACGCCTTATTACTATTCCACTTTTCACTATGGCCAAACGGAGCAGGCGGTAGGGTTGAGCCAGGCCCAATGGCCTTTATTTAATGAATCCGTGGTTTCGGAGCGGCCAAAAGTAATTATTCTTGGCTCAGGGCCAAATCGCATTGGCCAGGGCATTGAGTTTGACTATTGCTGTGTGCACGGGGTGTTGGCGGTCAAAGAAGCGGGTTATGAGGCCATTATGATTAATTGCAATCCTGAAACCGTTTCTACTGACTTTGACCTGGCCGATAAGCTATACTTTGAACCCGTGTTTTGGGAGCATATCTATGACATTATTCTGCACGAGCGACCAGTGGGGGTGATAGTGCAGTTGGGCGGGCAAACAGCTCTTAAGCTGGCCGAGAAGCTAGACCGCTACGGTATTCCGATTTTGGGCACACCCTACCTGGCCCTAGATTTGGCCGAAGACCGGGAGCGTTTTTCAACCCTGCTTAAAGAAAACCACATTCCCTATCCTGAGTTTGGGGCTGTTCGCTCGGCCGAAGCAGCGATTGAACTGGCCAAACAGCTTGATTTTCCGCTATTGGTGCGGCCCTCTTATGTGCTGGGAGGGCAGCAGATGAAAATCGTCATTAATGAGCAGGAACTGGAAGAGCACGTGGTAGAAGTGCTCAATTATTTCCGGATAATAATATTTTGCTGGATCGTTTTCTGGACCAGGCCATTGAAGCCGAAGCCGATGCTATTTGTGATGGCGAAGAGGTCTATATCATCGGCATCATGGAGCATATTGAGCCAGCGGGGATTCATTCTGGCGATTCCAATGCCGTTCTGCCTCCCTTTTCGCTTAGCCCCATCTTGATGGAGCAAATAGCCCAATACACCAAAAAAATAGCCCTGGCACTGCATACCAAAGGACTCATTAATGTACAGTTTGCCATCAAAGACGAGACGGTCTATGTCATTGAGGCTAACCCCCGGGCTTCGCGCACGGTTCCTTTTATTTGTAAATCGTATGGGCGGCCTTACATCAACTATGCCACCAAAATTATGCTGGGCGATAAAAAACTCACGGATTTTGATTTAGATAAATCGGCTACTTCCTGGTTTATTCCCGTGGGGCAGGGCTATGCCATCAAGATACCCGTCTTTTCTTTCAACAAGTTCCCGAATGTAAACAAGGAACTGGGCCCAGAGATGAAATCTACTGGGGAAGCCATTTATTTTATCAAAAACCTGCGGGATGAGTTTTTTAAGAAAATCTACAGCGAGCGGAACCTCTATCTGAGCCGATGAGAAAATAAAGAAAAAACCTTGTCCTATATAAAAATAGAACAAGGTTGGAAATCTGCCAAAACCTAAAAAAAACAGTACTAGAAAATAAACTGGGCAATCATTAAAGCGACTCCCAACACGGCGGCCACAATGGCGGCAATTTTTTGGCCGGAGGCCGCACTTTCAGCAGAGCGCACTAGTTCTTCCTCTGATTTGGTAGTAACAATAAAGGGTTTTTTACTATCGCTTGGTTTTACTACCATAAGCGTTCCACTTTTGTCGCTCAATTCACCCAATACATAAAGTTTAGCATTATTGGGAATAATCTTTTCAAGATAGCGGTATCCGATGGTTTTTGAACCAGTATTTCCGATGTTTAGACGAAAGCCCGCCGGGGCATCTGCTTCAAAGCGGTCAAAACTTTTGACCAGGTCTTTTTTTGCTTTGTTCATATCTACGGCGATATTGGCTCCGCTGCCATCATCCAGGTTAAAAACCAGGTATTGGGAATTGCTCGACACTGTTTCGCTTTTTCGCTTGGTTACAGAACGATAGTTTCCTTCATTGTCTTTTTCCTGTTCTGTTACTTCATATTCACGAACCACCGAAGCTTCGTAATACAGTGCTGGGGTTTGGCTGTGCTCGGCAGTGAGTGGCGTAGGTGATGACCCCACTCCCGAAAGCTCCACGATGGAGCCACTGTAATTGCCAACTCCCAAACTGTCTTTGATGTCGTTATAAGTACTGACGACATCGGCTACTTTTGATGTTTCCTGGTATTTCATTTCCAGGGCTTTATCGGAGGCTTTTTGACTAAAAAAATAGAGTAAGCCTCCGATAGCAAGCAAGACGATACCGCCTATCAGTAATCCCATGGTCCAAACTAAGAAGTAGCTACTTCTTCACCCTTGATGAGTTCATCATACTCATCGGCGGTTTTGGCGACCATTTGCACGGCGGCCTGAAACTCGTTTAAGTCCAGGTTTTTACCTGCCAATGAGTAAGTGAAAATTGGCTGTCCTTCAAAGGTTACCCCAAAACTTCCGAAGGGGATATTGGCGTTGAGGCGCATGAGTTCGTCGCGGGTATCGACCGTGACTTCTGAATCTTCGTCGCCCAGGTATGAATACACTTTCACGAGTACATCTTCGCTGTGCCAGGGCAATACCTGCACCGTTACGGTGATGGTGCCAAAGGTAAAAGTATAGAAGTCGTCTATTTTCACGATTTCGTAGTCATGAAAAAGCTCCCCCATGTATTTTTCAACTTTTTCTTGGGTAGCCGCAATGAGGGCTTCATTGACCCCATCTTTCAGTACATTGAACTTAGGCATACTTTAAGATTTTGATTTGGTTTAGAAAAACAATTAGTTAAATTATTGGCCTTGGTTCAGTTTTGCACGGAGGCGTGCCAAATCGTCGTCCACCGAGCTGTTTTGCTCCAGGGCTTTAAACTCATCGTTGAGCTCTGTGCTTGAATCAGAAGCAAGCTCTGTGAAAGCTTGGGCTTCGGCCTCATTTTTAAGGATTTTCTGCTCCCATTTGTCAAACTTGGCAAAGCTATTACCTGTATCAAGGTTGCCCACTTGCTTGGCAATTTGCTTTTGGGCCTTGGCGGCTTGGCTACGGGCAATGAGGGTGCTTTCCTTCATACGGGCTTCATTGAGCTTTTGCTTCAATTGATCTACCTGGGTTTTGAGCTTGGAGGTAGTTTGAGAAGCGGCTTCGTACATTTGTTTGTACTGATTGGCCTGAGAGTCGGCTTCGGCTTTTTTAGCGAGGGCTTTTCGGGCAAGGTCCTCATTGCCAGAATTGAGGGCTTGCATGGCTTTTTGCTCCCAGCTTTCGGCCGATTGCTGGTACTGCTTGTAATCGCGCTCCAGCTTTTTCTCCTGAGCCATTGCCGTAGCAAGACCCGAAGTAGCTTTGGCAATGGCCTCCTGCATTTCGATGACCATTTGTTTGATCATTTTCTCCGGATCTTCCATTTTGTCCAGAGCATCATTGACATTTGCTTTGAAAATGTCGCTGATTCTTCCAAAAATACCCATACTTAATTTTGCTTAAGGTTTAGAAATAGATTTTAGAAAGAAGATTTCGTTGTAATTATACGAAATATTTTTTTTTGACCAGCTTTTAAGAAAAAAAAATCCAGGAATTTTCAAGAATACCCAAGTGCAGGAGAGGGCTGTCTCTGCCAGGGCAGCCAAAAGGGCTAATCGCCTATTTCTCGGCAGTTCTGCTCTAGTTGTGTTCGGGCGGGCTCGTAGCCAAGTTTGTAGGCTTCGCGCCAATCTTTACAGGCTCCGTAGGTATCTACCAAGAAATATTTGGTCAGTGCTCTCAGATAATAGGCATACCCATTTTGGGCAGTGCTTTGTTCTTGTTCGCTCATTTGGAGGGCATAATTGAGATTTGAAAGCGCCGTTTGATAGTCTTTGGCTTTATAGAAGAGATGCCCCCGGGCTACATAATAATGAGGCTGCTTATCATCCAGCCGAATGGCCCGGTTATAATCTTGCAGGGCTTCTTCTAATTTGTTGAGGCTGTCCTGGGCTACGGCCTGGTAAAAGAAGAGTTCGGCGATTTGTTTATTGAGTTTGGTTGATTTTTTGAAATCACTAAGAGCCTGCCGGGTTTCGCCCATTTGCAGCAAGACCCGACCCCGGGCATAGTACAGCAAAGCGTTTTCTTTTTCCGCCCTCAGGGCATTTTCCAGATATTGCAAAGCTTCGGGCAATTGACCTTCTTCCAAAAGATTCAGGGCTTTTTGGGAGGTGCTGTCCTGCGAAAAAACCGGAAGATGGTTGAGGAAAATCAAGCCTAAAAAAATTAAAATGAAAAGATAGTGCTGCTTCATAATTTTATGTTAATACAATCAACCAGGCAAAACGTTACTTCGTTAAGCCAGTAACAGAATTGATACCTTGAAAGATACTTTTTATCAAATTAGATAAAACCAGGGTGAATTTCCAACGTAATCTTTTAAAAAAATTGATTTTTTTTAATTTTAATTTGACACTTGTTATTCCTAGAAATTACCTGAGATTTTTTAATTTGAAAATTAATGCACTTTAAATTTACTAAGCAAGAATATTAGCATTTAATATTACACTGCCGCGTCCAAAACACCAA
>JAAUUB010000108.1 GCA_012031215.1 Microscillaceae bacterium
ACTGGGGCCCTGGCAGGTAGCCGACACAATGGGGCCAATGGTCAGGGCCAGGGGGTCAGGATAGGTTGAATTGGGGTAAGCATCTGGATAATCGGGATGAAGCTGAGCCAAATAGCGACCTACCCAGCCCGAAGTGATGATTTGGTCGGAATCCGAGGCCGAAGTCCAAATATCGGTAGAGCGAAAATGCGAAAAATTGGGATAGGGATAGCCCACATCCTGTACGATGCCAAGTTTTCCTTCCTGAAATAATTGCCGGAAGGTGGCCATTGCCGGGTGAAATCCCTGGGCCGGGTTGATTTTGTGCAATTGATTTTCGGGCAAAAGCAGACGGGGTCGGGCATTGGCCAGGCGTGCGTATTGGTCAATCGGCACAAATGTATTGAGGCCATCATTGCCTCCATTGAGTTGAATCAAAACCAATACCCGGTCATTGGCATTCGTCTTTTTGGGCCAAAGCCGGGTGAGTGCCGTTTGGGTGTGGGCATAGACAGGCAGGCCTCCGACCAAAAAAGGCAGGGTAGCCGCAGGAAGGGCACGGGTCAGAAATTGGCGACGGTTCATGGGGCTTAATTTAAGATGAAGCGTTTACTCGAGAAAAGGATTATTGAAGGTGATATTCGGCCAGGGCCAGCATCCGATTGAGCAAGGCCCGCACCTTGTTGCTGACCGCCATGCGCAGCGCCTCATCCTGAGGATTGGCCATCAGGCCATTCCATTCGGCAGTCCATTCAAAATCAGGAAGTCCTGGAATGAGGGTATTTTTCAGAAATAATTTTTGGTTGTCGGTAAGGGCAAGGGGAAAAAACCGGCGGGCCAAATCCTCTACCACCCGGTTGGGGTCATCGGGCACTTCCAAGGCCAATATCAGGGCGATGGGGTCAGTCTCAAGCCGATAGCCGTCCCGATTAAGCCCCGTAATGGTGAGGGCATCACTCAACTGCCGCCGAAAAGGCAGGCTGACCGAATTAATCCACAATTGCTGCCACTGGGGGGCCTGGTAATAGGCCGGCCATCCGGCCACGCCGGGGGGGGTTCCCAGAAACATCTCTTGTAGGGCGGTCAGATAATAACTCACCAGGCCAGCATCATAATAGGCCAGCAAATTTTCGGAAGCGGGAAAGGCAATTTCTAATTGCCGAAAAGTGCCCACCACAAAGTCAATCGGGCTTTTAATGGCCGCCCCGCTCACTTCGGCAGAGAAAAAATGGGTGCTGCCCAGCAAAGCCCGCAGTACGGGCTTGATTTCATATTGATGGTCCCGTAAAATCTGGGCCAAAGGGGCGATGATATTTTCCTCCACGGCTTCGTCAATCTGATAATAGACTAGCCAGCGATACAGCTTGCGGCAAAGAAAGCGGGCCGTTTCTTCCCGGGCAAAAATCATGGCAATCAGGGCCTTGTATTCTTCGGCTCCCAGGTTGCCAATCACCTGATTATCAAAAGCCTCAGAGAATTGCTTATCTCCAGTATCGTGAAAACCTTCCTGAAAAACCACATCTATTTGAACCGGGCGGTCGCGCCAGCCGGTCAGCACCCGGGCCGCCGCCACCACATCGGCTTCGGTATAGTGGGTATAGTTCCCCTCCCCGATTTGGGGGCCTTTGCCAATGGTGAAAAGTTCAAAAAGTTCGCGGGCATAATTTTCATTGGGAGCACCCGCGCGGTTTTCTGAACCATTCAGATAGCGGAGCATCGCCGGAGAAACCGTGATGGCTTCGGTCAGGGTTTGAAAATTACCCAGTGCGTGCTGCCGCAGCAGGTTCGCGTAGCGATAAGAATAGCGGCTGTCGGCCACAATTTCTATCTCAGTAACAAAATGATTGTGCCAGAAAAGCACCATTTTCTCGCGCAACGAGAGGCCCTGGGTGAAAAACTGGTGGTTCCACCAGGCCACCAACGATTGCAAGCGAAGCCCCTCCACCTCATTGTTGATGGCGGCATTTACCCAGGTTTGGCCCAGGGGAACCACCGGGTCATTGGGGGCAATATTAAGCGGGGGCGCAGGCAAAGGCAATTCTTCCAACAAAATCTCCAGGGCCGATTCCAGTCCTAAATCTTTGACTTGGCCTATCTCCGCCGCCTGGGGGCCAAAAATAGTGCGCCTCAAGAGGTGAGCCGCCGCATCCATATCCCAAACCCCGGTGTAAGGCTCCAGGCTGAGGGCTTCCTTTTTGAAAACAATGGGCGGCCTGGCTTTTTCAGGAAGCAAGGGCTGGTTCGGGGCCAAGTCCCTGGCCCTTTGTAAAAATAAGCGTCCCGCGTTCAATTCAGGTAAATTCATGCAGTATAAGGGCTGTTTTTGATGCTTCAATATAGAAATAATTCCCCTGATTTTGTTTTAGCATGTAAGTTAATAGGGAAATAAAACGTGCAAAGAAGGCCTCATCCCGATTCCTCTCCCCTATTGAGGCAGATAATTGCCATCTTATGATAATTTCATTTTTTATTTTGCATAAAAAAGCAAAACACTTTTTGTAAGAAATCAGCTTATATTACCTTGGCGGCGTGCAAAAAACTGATTTAGTTTGCAAAGTCTCCGCTTTCCACAAAACCAATCTAAATTCTATGAAACAGCCCTTTCACCTGCAAACCCGGTTTTTGGCCCTCAAGGCCCGCTTTACCCAATTGCGCGAACAGTATGAAGTGCAGTTGCGCACAGGCCAGTTTGGCCGCCTGAATCCCTGGAAACAAAAGGGCATCTTGCGCCGACTGGAAAAGTACCGCCGTCAATTGGAGCAACTTTGGTATTTTCTGAAAAAATCTTTTGGCAAAGGCACCGTCGCCACCGGACTGGCCCTGGGAGCCCTGACCTTCACCAGTTGCGGCGATGATGACGAACCCGGAACTACCCGGATTCCGCTCACCAGCATCAACCTGGCCGCCCAAACCGGGGCCAGCAATCCCTTCAATGGTTTAAATACTGGCTACACAGCCGCCCCGGCTTTCGTAGATATAGACAATGACGGGGATTTGGATGTCTTTGTAGGAAATCTCTATGGCACGATTTTATTTTTCCGCAATACAGGTTCGGCCAGCAGCCCCACTTTCACCGCCGTTACGGGGGCCGGAAATCCCTTTAATGGCGTAGATGTGGGAAATAATTCTACTCCCGCCTTTGCAGACATTGATGGGGATGGCGACCAGGATGCTTTCGTTGGCGAAGATTATCCGGGACGACTGGTGTTTTTTCGCAATACGGGCAGTGCCACCGCCCCCGTGTTTACCGAACAAACCGGGGCCAATAATCCATTGGATGGGGTAGGCACTATTGCCAATGGCTTTACAACTTATGCTAGTCCGGCTTTTGCCGATTTGGATGGGGATGGGGACCAGGATTTACTCTTGGGCCAATTTTCAGGTACTTATGGGGTGGGTGTAAGCTACACCAGCGCTCGAACTATCCGGTATTTCCGCAATAGCGGAGGTACTTTCACCGAGCAAACCGGCACGGCCAATCCTTTCAACGGACTAGAATTTGGGAGTTCTTATACAGGACCCAGCCCGGCATTGGTGGACATAGACAAAGACGGCGACCTGGATGCCTTTGTGGGACAGGCTAATTTCACCCCCAGTGGTGTTAGTGGAACCTTTGAAGCCACCGTTCGCTTTTTTGAAAACACAGGCAGTGTTACTAATCCGGTTATGACCGAGCGCACGGGCACTTCCAACCCGGCCCGCAACATCAGCCTTGACGATACCAGGCCGTATATCAAGCCCGCTTTTGCGGACCTAGACAATGACGGAGACGAAGACCTTTTTGTCGGGATTTATGATGCTTCTCCCTCCATCTTGTATTACCGTAATCAATAATCTGGGTAAATTCTTTTTTCGGACACCTGGCCCCTTGCTTAGGTGTCCGTTTATTTTTTTATTTACAAGGCCAAGAATCGCTTCAAGTGGATTGCTGTATGGAAAACCCTTTGCACACCCCTCCTGCTCCCTTTAGCTGTACGTTTTCGCCCAATTTACCCGAGTTTCTGAGTCAAATTCCGGCCACATTGGTCATCAGCACCTACCAGGCGGGCAAGGTCATTTTTATCAGTCCTAAAAACGCGGAAGAACTCGTTCAACTGCCCCGCACTTTCTTAAAAGCGATGGGCATTGCCGTAGAAGGAACCCGCCGTATGGCCATTGCCACCCGCGATGAGGTGATTTACACGGTCAACTCCCCCGAACTGGGCCAGGCCTATCCCCGCAAACCGCAGACCTACGATGCTTTTTACCTGCCTACGGCCACCTATTATACGGGGATGGTAGATTTGCACGATTTGCATTTTGGCCATCAGGATAGTCTATGGGCCATCAACACTTCTTTTTCGGCCTTGTGCAAAATAGACCGGGATTATAGCTTTCTGCCCGTTTGGAAGCCGCCTTTCATCAGCGAACTGGCCTCCGAAGACCGCTGTCATCTCAATGGCCTGGCGATGCGTGAAGGCGTTCCCCGCTATGTATCGGCCCTGGGGCAGGGCAATAGCCCCCAAAGCTGGCGCGAAGGCATCACCACAGGGGGAATCGTGATGGATATCCAAAGCAATGAAATCATTGCCCAAGGCTTAGGAATGCCCCATTCACCGCGCTGGCATCAAGGGCATTTGCTGGTGCTTCTCTCGGCCGAGGAACGAATCATTGCCCTGGACCCCCAAACAGGCAAGTCTGAGCCCGTGGCCAAAGTAAGTGGTTTTGTGCGCGGCATGGCCCTCTATGGCGATTATGCCTTTGTGGGCAAATCAAAGCTTCGCAAAAATTCTTCTACATTCAAACACCTCAAGATTGCCGACAAAGCCAGCGAAGCCGGCCTGGATGTCATTCACCTGCCTTCGGGCACTACGGTGGCTACCCTGCGCTATCAGGCCAGTGTGGATGAAATTTATGATGTGCAAATTTTACCCGGAGTGCTCCGCCCCAATGTGCTCAATACCTACGAAGGCCATCAAAAGCAAGCCTTGCTTACCCCAGGAGCCACTTTTTGGGGAGAACTGCCTCCTCGGGAGCCTTAATCGTAGCATACAGGTGCTTTTTCTGAAAACAATCCGGCACAATGATGAAAAGGCCCTGATGTTCAATTTACTTAACTTTGCTACCCACTATTTTTGGCTAAGGCAAAAATGAGAGGAAAAGAAGCATCAAACCGCGCAAAGTTTGGCCCCTCCCACACAGAAAGGGCCATTTTCTCTTTTTTATTCAATCCTCAGACCTTATCATATTGTGTCTTACGCTTCACCAGGTGGCCCGAGGCTTCGGTGTCCATCAATGCCCCTACGGCCCCGGGGTTGAGCTCGGCCGCATTGGCTTCATCCGTATCAATGTGCATTTCCAGTTTAAACTTAGGCGATATACGAATAAGCACATTGCCAAAGGTAAGGCCCCGCTCTTCGTTTTCAACCCGTATTTCTACCACATCGCGGTCTTGCACACCAAAAATTTCGGCATCTTCGGGAGTCATGTGAATATGGCGCCAGGCGCAAATCACCCCCTCTTTAATGTCTAACTTATTGCCGTTTTCGGCCAGCAGGGTGATGCCGGGCGAATTTTCTACGTGGCCCGACTCCCGGATGGGCGCATCTATGCCCAGGAAAAATTCATCGGTGCGCGAAATCTCGACCTGGTCTTTGTCGCGCACCGGACCCAGGATGCGCACATTCTCGATTCGGTTTTTAGGGCCAACGAGGGTCAGTTTTTCATTGCAGGCAAACTGGCCGGGTTGCGAAAGCGGGCGGTACTCGGTCAGTTGGTAGCCCACGCCAAAGAGTTTGTCCACAGTGGCCTGGCAAAGGTGGATATGCCGGGCCGAGACCGCAATCGGAATGGGCGGCACAGTGTTGACCTTGTAGCGTTCTTCAATCAGTTTGGAAGTTTGCTGGGCAATGGCGTATTGTTCATCGGTGGCTACTACCAAAATCTTGCAGCGGCTGTGCGAAGCCGAAATGTCCTCGATAGGCTGATTGGGCGTAACGTCCAGGTCGCGGTTCATATCTTCATCCAGCGAAGCCCCCAGAAAATCAAGGCGTTGGGAAGCCCGGTGGCGAATAATGGCCGAATTTTCGCCAATGCCCCCCGTGAAAATAATCGCATCTACGCCCCCCATGACGGCGGCATAGGCCCCGATGTATTTCCGGAGCCGATGGGCAAACACGTGGATGGCCAGGCGGCAGGCCTCATCTCCCTCGGCGGCCCGCTCTACGATGTCGCGCATATCATTGCCCACTCCCGAAAGGCCTTGCAGCCCACTTTGGCGATTGAGCAGGGCATCCAGGCCTTTGCGGTCAAGGTTTTCTTTTTCCATGAGGTAAAGCAAGATGCCGGGGTCCAGGTCGCCGGAGCGGGTGCCCATCACGAGGCCCTCGAGGGGAGTCATCCCCATACTGGTTTCTACCGAACGTCCGTATTCTACGGCGCACACACTGGCTCCGTTACCCAGATGGCAGGTGATGAGGCGCAACTGGCGCAGGTCTGCTTTAAGGTATTCGGCGGCGCGCTGGGCCACAAACTGGTGGCTGGTTCCGTGAAAACCATAGCGCCGGATTTTATACTTTTCGGCAGCGCTTTGGGCAGGGCATACATCCGGGCACGGGTAGGCAGGGTGGCATGAAAGGCCGTGTCAAACACCGCCACATGGGGCAGTTCAGGAAAATACTTAAGCGCCTTTTGCATAGCGGCCAGGGCGGGCGGGTTGTGCAAAGGAGCCAGGCTGCTGAGGGCCTCCATTTTCTCGAGCACAGTAGCATCAATCAGCACCGGCTCGTCAAATTCATCGCCGCCGTGTACGGCCCGGTGGCCAATGCCTTTGAGGGAGAGGGCCTTTGTTTTTGCAACAAAGAGGGAAAGTAAAATCCAACACGGCTTCGTGGCCCGATGCCGGGCAATTGATGGGCGCGGCCTCGTCCGAAAAACGCAACTGAGGCGTAGCTTCAGAGATGCGCTCTATGCTGAAAGCCAACAGGCGCACTCCGGTTTGGGCCTCGATAATCTCTGATTTTACCGAGGAACTTCCGCAATTGATGACTAAAATTTGCATAATTTTAAGTTAGGTTTGGGTTTTAAAAAGAATTTTATTCCTCTTTTTTTCATCCAAATTTACACAAAAACTATTGGACAAACCCGAAAAAAAGGAAAAGAAGAAATGAAGATAGAAAAATGTAAATTGTAAAATTTAGGCGTTATTAGCGCGTGATTCATTCCAATTACCTACGTTTATTAACCTGCTTTTTAAAAATGAGAAGATTTCTGTTAGTACTCCTGTTGTTGGCTATTGCAGCTCCCGGTGCTGAGGCCCAGATTGGCGATTTGCGCAAGAAAATGGAAGATGCCCTCGGCAAAGACGATAAGAAAAAAAAGAAACCCGAAAAAAAGGATGTCCAGCGGTTTTTCCCGGGTTATAACTTCAGTTTCCGCTTTGGGAATCCATTTCGTTTTTTCCTTTATCCCAATTTTGAGTACCACTTTTCGGATAAATTTCGGGTGGGGCTGGTAGGTCAGTTTCAATACCACAGCGAAAACTACGAAGGCGCGCTGGGCGAAACCAAAATCCGGGAGCCTTATCTGGGCGGCAATTTTTTTCTGCAATACCAGATTGGGCGGTTTTCCGGCTTCGGGTCGAATCCGAGGGCATGTATGGCCGCTACCTTGATTACAATACCCAACTATTTGACCGACAGTGGGAGTTTAACCCACTCTTTGGAGGAGGGCTGTTTGTGCCCATTTGGAAAAAGTGGGGTTTTCAACTCTTGATGGTGTATAACCTGAATTTTAATGATGACCTGGCTCTTTACAGCAGTCCGCTTCAGTTCAGGATAGGATTTACGCGTTAGCTTCCCCGCGCATATTGCTTTCAATGACGTTGAAACCTGGATTTCAATAGTTATTGCAAATTTTATTTTAATAATACTAATTATCAATATATAAGTTATTTTATATTCTTTCTTATTTTGATTAAATTTTTGGAGAAAAAAATTTATCGCCAGCTACTTTGCTATACATAGTACTATACATTCTTTATAATTTTGCGTTGTAGAGAGAAAACAACTTAAATTTTAATGACCATGAGAACTCTTTTTAAACTGATTGTTTGGCTGATGCTCATCGGATTTGGGCTAAGCATTATGTTTTGGCTTGTCCGCCATTTATTGTTTTGGGTCTTTGCGGGGATAGTATTGTATGCCCTGTATCAGGCATTTCAAAAACCTTCGCAGAGTGCTCCCCCATCCTCGAACGGATAATCCGTCCGCAGGCGAACAGTTGATGTAGCAAATCCGAACAAATAGAGTTGAAAACTATAAATTAAACATCTGGTTTTCAATGTATTAACAAAATGTTCGGATTTTGCTTTTCTTAAAGCAAAGCTTGAATTATCCAAATGTAAAACGCCACGAAGATGTATGCCCTGAGGCTTGTTTCTTTACTTTTTTTCAGCGCGATAAGTTCGGGACAGCTTGGGCTTTGGCCGGGAGCCAAACAGAGGGCTTTGGTGCAGGTATCAAGGCCAGACGCATTACCCGACCAGCTAGAAATTCAAATGGAGGCCTTCCCCGCCGCAAGTGATTCTAGCCAAACCATCATTGAAATTCCTTTTCGGCTTTCGGGCAGCTTGATTATGGTGCAGGCACAAGTAAATGAGCAATCCGGCAGTTTTATCTTTGACAGTGGTGCCCCCGATTTAAAACTCAATACCCGTTATTTCCAGGGCGGAAGTGCGGTGGCCAATACGGCAGCAGGAGGCAGCACGGGGAGGGTCGAGAATCTGCGCCTGCAAAGCATCCGGCGGTTTGTATGGCCCGGGCGGGTTCTGGAAGAAGTGAAGGTAGAAGGTTTTGACCTGAGCCACTTGGAGCAGGTGCGCCAGGAAAAGATTTTGGGCCTCATCGGTTTTGAAGTATTCAAAGACTATGAAATCGGGCTGGATTATAAAGAATCAAAGCTAATTTTGTATCCGCTAGATGCGCAGGGCCGTCGCCTGGCTCAAAGAGCAGAAGATTTTCCGGCGGATTATTGGATAGATTTTCGTCTGGAAGGGCATATCCCGGTCTTTCCGGTCCAGATTGGCGGCCAGACCTTGCAAATGGGCTTAGACACCGGAGCGGAAAAAAATTTGTTGCATATACAACTGAGAAGCAAAATTTTGAGCCATTTTCAAATTCAAAAACGCGGCGTACTCAATGGCAACGGACAGGCCGCCGTGGAGGTGTTCACGGGTGAGATTGACAAACTTGAAATCGCTGGGCACGTTTTGTATCGTATGCGGGGAGCCTTGACCAATCTGGATGCCCTCAATGAAGCTTTTGGCACGAAGCTCGACGGTTTATTGGGTTTTGAATTTCTGAGCCGGCAATTCACTACCATCAATTATCGGAAAAGACGTATGTATATCTGGAGCGAAATTTCCCGGCTCAAACACAGTAAGTTACAATACTTAGCATCTAAAAGCAGTAAGTTGTGAAAATCTATCCCTACCTACTCATCGTGGCAATGGTGCTTTTGAGTACCTGCACCGATACCCTGCCCCACCAGGAAAAGGAAGAAATGGGCTATCGCATTGAAAACGGGCAGGTGGTCTTTGAGTTTGATTTGCGCGACTACCAGCAAGCAACCCAGGATGGCCAGCATCAGGTATATGATTTTCGGGATTTGGACGTGGTGGAGGTGGCTGTGGCCGGTGAATTTAACAACTGGTCAAAAGATGGCTGGAAAATGCGCCAAATAGATGATTATCGTTTTCAACTTCGCAAAAAGCTTAAAGATTTTGATGGAAAATTTGAATGGCAATACAAGTTTATTGTCAATGAAAAATATTGGGTAGAGCCGCCGGTCAAGGCCCGCAACCAGGTAGAAATGTATCCGGGCTACCGAAAAAGCCGCAACCTGGTGCTCAATACCGAAGTGCCTACCCCCAGCCTGGAAGGAAATACCACCTTTCGCTTATCGGGCTACCCCAATGCCCGCCGGGTGGTGCTGGCCGGCACATTTAATCAGTGGAACGAAAAACAGCTATATTTTGGGCAGGTGGAGGGTGAATGGATTTGCCGCGTGGACCTTGCCCCGGGCTCTTATGAGTACAAATTTATTGTGGATGGAGAATGGATTACCGACCCGGCCAATCCGCAAAAGGTTCAAAATGAACACGGCACTTTTAATTCAGTTTTGCATCACAACTACCAAAGCACTACTTTCTATTTAGAAGGATTCCCTAATGCTCAAAAGGTATCAATAGTAGGCACCTTTAACCAATGGAACCCGGCCGGCAAGCCTGCGAAAAAGTAGATGGACAATGGATTTGCCAGGTAAACTTACCCCCTGGAAACCACGCCTACAAGTTTGTGGTGGATGGCCAATGGATACCCGACCCCAAAAATCCGAACCAAGAAAAAGATGGGTTTGGTGGCTATAATTCCCTGCTGGCTCCGGAAAACACCTATACCTTCCGACTCAAAGGATTTCAGGATGCCCACCAGGTAAGCCTGGCCGGTTCGTTCAATGACTGGAAAGAAAATCAATACTTTATGCAGCGCGAAGGGCATTACTGGGTATTTCGCCTGCCCCTTGAGCCGGGTTTGCATACCTACAAATTTGTAGTGGATGGCCGTTGGATACTCGACCCGGGCAATCCCAACTGGAAAGATGACGGAAAGGGGCACATCAATTCCCTTATTAAGCTTTCCTTGCCTTAGCGGCACTTTCTTTATTTTGCTTTCAAAACCTGGCCCAGGCCTTTTTCCCGACCGAGGGCGGCACATCTTTTGCCCAGGTGTGAGGCCAGCCGCCCATTTATCCAGACATAGGGCACGGCTTCGTCGTTGCGGCGCACCCAGCGTTTAAACTCCGGCAAGCCCGGCAAGCCCTCCTCAACGGCCTCGTCGAGTTTTTCATTCAGCGATTGCGGCTGAATCATGACCACGTCCGCACGGTCGCCTTCCCGCAGGTAGCCTGCCTCGAGCCCAAACCAATCGGCCAGTTCGCCGCTAACCTTGCGCACAGCCTGGGCCAGGCTAAGGTTTTGCGGCCTTCGGCGGCCTGGGCCTGCACAAATTTAAAAAGCCGCAAGGGGAAATTATAGTGCGCCATATTGCGCAAATGCGCCCCCGCATCGCTAAACCCAATATGGCAATCAGGATGGCGCACAATCCAGTTGAGTTCTTTGGAGCGATGATTGCCCACGACGGTGTACCAGCGCAAATCATCGCCATATTGGGAAACCAGGTCAATAAAGTAATCAATCGGATCCTGGCCTGCTTGCTGGGCCAGGAAGCGAAGCGACTGACCGTTGAGAGAGGCATCCGGGCATTCAATGACCGTAGTATCTTTCAGATTGCGGTGAAAAGCCCGGGGGGCCAGTTTTTTCTGCCATTGCTTCCTAAACTTGCGCCGGTAGCGGGGGTCGGCCAGGAGTTCCCGGCGCTCGGCCAGGTCTTCCAGATGCAAATAAGCCGTTCCGGCTTCAAACTCCTCAAAGAAAGGGGAATTAAAGCCATTGGTTACCACATCAAAAGGCTCGGGCAAGCCCTGAAATTTAACATTTGCTCCCAAGACTCGGTTGAAAAGCCAGGCCGAATGGCCAAATATACGGTGAATGCCGGGCACGGTCTTGCCATCAATCATGGCCAGCATGGAGGTCTTGAGGCCCTTGCGAAACAAAGCCGCACTCTCCAGCATAAAGCTAAAAAAAGTGGCTGGATTGGCAGTATTTGGTATGGTTTGCAAGATACGTCCTCTTTGCCGCAAAAGGCGAAACAAATGCCGGTATTCGCGCCAGCCCGCATACACCGAAGGAGTAGGCCGGCTTCTGAAATCGCTTCCGTCCATTTTATCAAATTCGAGCATATTCACCGAAAGCCCCAGATAGCCCACATTGAGGGCTTCTTCCAGCAATTGGTTCATCCGGGCTTGTTCGTGGGGAGCCGGACACTCCTTGTGGGTCAGGCTTCGGGCCAGCCCCATCACATAGGCCCGCAGGGTGGAATGGCCCAGAAACATGGCCACATTGGGGCCCAGGTGGAGCTGGGCCAGGTGCTCGAGATAGCCTCCCGGGCTATCCCAGTTCTTGATTTCCTGCAGCAGGGGTTTTACATAGGCACTCGGCACGCCCTCTACCCGGGTAAACATGTCCGAAAGATTTTCGGGTGGCCCCATAACCATACTTATTCCGCAGCTCCCCATAAAGACCGTGGTGATGCCATGGCGAACCGATTCGTGCAAAGCGGCATCAATCTCTATTTCGCCATCATAGTGGGTATGAATATCGATAAAGCCGGGGGTTAGCCAATGGCCCCGGGCATCTATTTCGTGGTAATCGGCAGTTGACTCCGCAATGGCAGGGGAAATCTCGGCCACCCGGCCCCCGCTTATCCGCACATCGGCCACTCGGGGGGCCTGCCCGGTGCCATCAAAGACCAGCCCCTGGCGCAAGATATATTTTTCCATACATAGAGAAGTGTAAAACGCATTTTGGAGGTAAAGATACACTATTGGTAAAGAAATTATGCAATTTCCCACCAATATTCTCCTATGGCTTTACAAGCCTCCGGCTTCTAGCCAGTGTGTGCGTCCAGTGTAGAGGGGGTATTTTGGCCCGAATGTGAAGCCGATGAAGAAAGTGCCTGACGAAGCAGGGATTTGATTTCTATCAGTTCGCCTTCGAGCTGCTCCAGTTTTTTTTCCAGCAAGAAATTGTCATTCAGGATAAAATCTTTGCCTTCAAGGTGGGCCGGGTCGGAATGGGCTTCTTCTTCCATTTTGTGGATTTCATTCATCGCATTGACTACCACCGCAATAAAAATATTAAGCGCGGTATAAGTGGCAATCAGAATAAAAGGAATAAAAAAGAGATAGGCATAGGGAAACTTTTCCATCACCGGGCGCGAAATACCCATAGACCAGCTCTCGAGGGTCATGACCTGAAACAAGGTGTACATAGTGCGGCCCAGGCTTCCAAACCAATCGGGGAAAGCCTGCCCAAAGAGATTGGTACCGATGATGGCAAACACATAAAAAACCAGCAATAGCAAGCCTGCTATCCAGCCAATACTGGGAATGGATTTGACCAGGGCATCAATGATGAGCCGAAGCTTGGGTACTTTTTTGAGTAGACGCAAGGTACGCAGGATGCGCAGTGTGCGCAGGATAACCAAAGAACCTGAAGCCGGCAACACAGAAAATACCACAATCATAAAATCGAAGGTATTCCAACCACTCCGGAAAAAACCCAAGCCGAAGCCATAAACTTTTGCGGCAATCTCGGCCACAAAAATCACCAATATAATCGCATCCAGCCCCTCAAAAAAAGGCTGGTGAGCTTCCAAAATCAGCCCTTCAGTCTCAAGGCCAATCAAAAAAGCATTTAGCAAAATTAATACAATGATAAATTGCTGAACGGGCGCGGATTCTACCCAAAGGGCTACCTGCCGACGGGAGGCAGCAAAAGCCTGTGCAAAGGATGGCTGGGGCATAATAAAAAAATAAGATAGCTATTTTAATAAAACAAAATTAAAGGCTTTTTGGAATAAAATAAGTTTGGTTTGCGATAATTTCCGGGCCTGAATTGCTACGGGGAAAGTGCCGGTTTTTTTCTCCTCAAATTAAAACCATCTTTGGTGTATTTATACCGTCAATTGGTGAAATCCCTTGCCGTTTACGTTGGCAAAACAGCTTTATTTGTCAAATTTCATTGTTATTTATGCTTATTTTCAGAAGCCCATTCAAGCCATTTGCTCTCATTGGCCTGGGAGTATCTTTATATTTCACATTGCAAGCTGGGCAGGTCTCCGCGCAGGTCATTCAAATCTCAGCGGATTCATTGGAGCTACTCATCGCCCGGCGGGCCGATAGCCTCCTTCAAGCCCGCCAAAAGACAAGTGCCGCTTCGCCCCCGCCTGCTTTTCAGTATTCATTTAGCATTCAGGGGGCTTTTAACGAAGGGAACGTAAGCCGACAATTGTTTGAATTTTTAACGCATTTGAGCTACACCAAAGGCATTGTAGAGCTGGAAACCAATCCCAGTTTTACGTATGGCGAGCAAAACGGGCAATTGGCCGAGCGTGATTATTACGGCGACCTAAATCTGTCGCTCTTTCACGAGCGACGCTTGTATGGTTTCGCAATTGGCATTTTTGAAAGAAGCAATCTGCGGGCCATCCGGGAGCGCTACTACGGCGGGGGCGGCCTGGGTTTCTACTTTGTGCGCAACGACAAGGTCAAAGTATCGCTGACCAATGCCCTGATTTATGAATTTACCCGCTTTGTAGAAGAAGGCTCCGTAGAAGTGTACCGAAACTCTACCCGCCTGAAAGGCCGCTATCTGTTTTTTGGCGGGAAGATGATTTTGAGCCATCTGCTTTTTCTGCAGCCGGCCCTCAACGAAAAAGAAAATGTGCGCTGGAGTGGCCTTGGCGCATTGAGTTTCCCGATTGGCAAAATGCTGGCCTTTCGAGCTTCTATTGAAAATACCTATGAAAGCATTGTGGAGGCAGGCCGCCAAAAAAACGACCTGGTCTGGTCGGTGGGCCTCACCTTTGGCAATCGCTGACAGGCTCGGAAGCAAGCGACATTTTGGGCAACAGAATTTATCTGTATCTTTGTGGCTTATCAAGAAAGGCCTGCCCGCCTTTCCCTAAGTGCCAATCTGAAAGAGAGATGATGAAGATACATTTTATTGCCCTGGGCGGTAGCATTATGCACAATCTGGCCCTCGATGCCCATCACAAAGGGCATAGGGTTACGGGTTCGGATGACGAAGTTTTTGAGCCTTCCCGTTCCCGACTGGCCCAGCAGGGCCTGCTGCCAGATACTTTGGGCTGGTTTCCCGAGAAAATTACCGCTGACCTAGACCAGGTCATTGTGGGCATGCATGCCCGCACCGACAATCCCGAACTATTAAAAGCACAAGCCCTCGGTTTGCCCATTTGTTCTTATCCGCAGTACATTTACGAAAATGCCCGCCATAAGCACCGGGTCGTGATTGCGGGCAGCCACGGCAAAACCACCATCACGGCGATGGTGATGCATGTATTGGAAAAACTGGGCCGGCAGTTTGACTATCTCGTGGGGGCGGCCCGGAAGGCTTTGCCCAAAACATCCGCCTGAGCGAAGAAGCCCCCCTCATTGTGCTGGAAGGAGATGAATATCCCTCGGCTCCTTTTGACCCTACGCCCAAGTTTTTGCATTATCGCCACCATATAGGGGTCATCACGGGCATTGCCTGGGACCATATCAATGTCTATCCTACTTTTGAGGATTACATCGAGCCTTTTGAGCAATTTGCCGATGCTACGCCCAAAGCGGGCACACTCATACTCAGTCAGGACGATTCCCTGGCCTCAGTCATTGGGGCCAAAGACCGAGATGATGTCAACCAGGTCTCTTACCAAGCCCATCCACACCGGGTAGCCGAAGGCATTACCTACCTGGTTACCAAAGAAGACCGTATTCCACTTCAGATATTTGGCGAGCACAATATGCGCAATCTTAGTGCCGCCCTACAGGTATGCAAACGGGTCGGCGTGAAGGACAGCGAATTTTACCGGGCCATTGCCTCTTTCAAAGGGGCGGCCCGCCGGCTGGAAAAGGTAGCCGAATACAATGACTTTATTTTTTTCAAAGATTTTGCCCACGCGCCTTCCAAACTGATGGCCACCACTACCGCCGTCAAAAAGCAATTCATTGACCGAAAGCTAGTGGCCTGCCTGGAACTCCATTCCTACAGCAGCCTCAATAAAGCTTTTTTGGAACAATATCAGGGCACTTTTAATGCGGCAGACCGGGCTTATGTCTATTTTAATGCCAAAAACATCCAGCTTAAGAAGCTTGAGCCTATACAGGCCGATGAAATCGCCCAAGCTTTTGACCACGACCACCTGCGGGTGTTTGAAAACATGGAAGACCTTCGACAGGAGTTACTAAAAATTAACTGGGCCAACCGCAACCTCTTGATGATGAGCTCGGGCAATTTTGATAATCTCGATTTGCAGGCTTTGTCAGATGAGATTATCCGGTCGCTCAAATAGGGCCATCCTTTGACTTTCACTTTTTTCAAAAACCAATTTTTTTAAAGCTCCTATCTATGCACGTTCTGAAGCTCAAAAATCCACTTGTTTTTTTTGACCTCGAGACCACCGGGGTCAATATCGCCCAAGACCGAATAGTAGAGCTTTCTTTTGTGAAAGCACTGCCTAACGGCGCGCTCGAGACCCGCACCCAGCGTATTAACCCCGAAATGCCCATTCCGCTGGAAACCAGCCTCATTCACGGCATTTAT
>JAAUUB010000109.1 GCA_012031215.1 Microscillaceae bacterium
GAAAAAAGACCCACGAAGGGCAGGATGTTATTACCAAAATCCAAAAAACCATTGGCCCCCAAACGCATCAGGGCTCGCTCAAATCTTATTTTACTCACCGGAGAAAAGCGGAATCTCAAAAGCTTTCAAATTGCCAATCTCATCCGTGAAAAAGCCGGAGACATTCCTCAGGCCGACAAGCTTGCCTTTGGCAGTGACAGTCCTTTTGGAAAGCCTGTGTCCATTGCTCTTTTAGGCGACAACATCGAGGACTTACGCGATGCTACCGAAGAAATAAAAGCTGAGATGGCAAAAATGCCGGAGTTGAAAGACATTTCGGACAGCGACCAGGAAGGCCGGCGCGAGTTGAATATACAGCTTAAAGACAAAGCCTATTTGCTGGGCCTGCAAGCCCAGGATGTAATTCGGCAGGTCCGCCAGGGCTTCTTTGGCAGTGAAGCCCAACGCCTACAAAGAGGTGAAGATGAAGTGAAAGTATGGGTGCGTTTTGAAGAGGCCAATCGCCAGAGCATTGAAGACTTGGAAGAAATGCGCATTCGCCTGCCCAATGGCAATACCTACCCTTTGCGAGAATTGGCTGACCTCCGCATTGAAAGGGGCGTGGTGGCCATCAACCGGCTTGAAAACAAACGTGAAGTTCGCCTGGAAGCCGATGTGGCTAATCCGGAAGCTTCGGTAACGGATTTGCTGGCGGCCATTGACCAGGACATCCTGATTCCAGTCTTAAAAAAATATCCCGGCCTGCGGGTTTCATTTGAAGGACAAAGCCGGGAATCGGCCAAAACGGCCGCTTCGGGCCAGGTGGTGATGCCCGTGATATTGGTGCTGATGTTTTCGCTGGTCGTACTCACTTTTCGCTCTTTCAAGCAAACGCTAGCGGTTTTCATTCTTTTGCCTTTGGGTTTTATTGGCGTAGTCGCGGGGCATTACCTCCACGGAGCCCCCATTAGTATGCTGTCTTTCCTGGGGGTAGTAGCCCTGATTGGGGTAATGATCAATGACTCTCTGGTGCTGGTGAGTGCCGTGAATAGCAATCTCAAAGAAGGAAAAGATTTTATGACTTCGGTCTATGAGGCGGGCCTGTCTCGTTTTCGCCCTATCTTACTCACCACCATTACTACAATTGCAGGGCTTGGCCCTTTGGTTTTGGAAAAGAGTTTTCAGGCCCAGTTTTTAATCCCGATGGCCATTTCGCTGGCCTATGGCCTGGCCATTGCCACTTTTATTACTTTACTGGTATTGCCAGTTGTTCTTATCTTATTCAATCAGATAAAAGTACATGCGCTTTGGCTTTGGCGGGGCAAACGCCCCAGTGCCGAAGAGGTAGAAACGGCTATCAAAGAATTGGCGGCGGAGCGCGAATTGCTGGATTATCATTAAAACACCTTGCTTAGCGATTTTTCAAAATAAGAGAATATGTCATCAAACAAATCAGGTTTTACCATCTTTTTGCTGCTTTGGGGATTTTTATCCTCCCCTTTGCAAGCTTGGGCGCAAGATACCCTTCGTTTTGCCGAGGCGGCTCAGATTGCCCTGGAAAATAATTTTGGCATCCAGGTAGCCAAAAAAAATGCCCAAACCCGGACCAATAATGCTACGCGGGGCAATGCTGGACTGCTGCCAACTGTAACGGCGACTGGCAATCTGAGCTATGCCAACAATAACACCAAATTGCAAATTGCGGGGGAACAAGGCACTTTTGACATCAACCAAACGGGGGCCTCTACCTTTACTTCGGGGGCCAATATTACGGCCAATTATACCCTCTTTGATGGTTGGGCTTCTTTGCGTACTTTTCAAAGACTCAAGCTCGATGCCGAGGCCGGGCAGGTGCAGGTGCAGCAAACCATTGAAAGCGTACTGCTGAATCTGGCCAACGCATTTTTTACCCTAGCCCGGCAAACCGAAAACTTAGGCATTGCCCAGGAGAGCGTGAATATTTCGCGTGAAAGACTGCTCCGGGCCCAAAACAGAAATGATTTCGGCCAAAACAATCGCTTGGCGGTGCTGAATGCCGAAGTAGATTTGAATACCGACAGCATTGCCCTGGTCAGTACACAATTGGTGCTAGAAAACACCCGCCGAACCTTTAATCAAATTATGGGGCGAGACCTAAACACTTCTTTCGCTGTCAGTACCGAAACCAATCCCCGCTCAGGCTGGAACCTGGACACTTTGCTTCTGGAGCTAAAACAAAGCAATGCCCTTATTCGCAATGCCCAGTACAATCAGGCATTGGCCGAGCTAGACTTAAAAATTGCGGAGGCCAGCCGCGCGCCTCGCTTGAACCTCAGTGCGGGCTATGCCTATAATCGGCAGAAAAACGAGGTTGGCCTTTTGTTGGTCAATCGCAACTATGGTCTTAATCTGGGGGCCAGCCTCAGTTTTGATATATATGGCGGCGGCCGGAAAAACCTGCAAATACAAAATGCACAAATTGGCATCGAGAGCCGGAGACAACAATATCAAGAGGCTTTGCTGGTGGCCGAGCAAAACCTACGCAATGCCTTTGCTACCTACCAAAACCGGCGATATATTTTAGAAATGGAAACCCGAAATTTAAAAACTGCGGAGGCGAATTTTACGCGCACCCAAGAACTTTTCAATTTTGGGCAAAGCACTAGTACTGCTTTTCGCGAAGCCCAGCTCAACCTTATCCAAGCCAAAAGCCGAAGGGCAAGTGCTCGTTTTGATACACAGCTCAGCGAAATAGAACTTTTACAGATTTCTGGAAAAATCATTGAAGAACTGCCATAGCCTTTTTGTTTCCAGCCCCACATGCAAGTGGCAAGTCCCAGTGGGCTTGGCCACTTTTTTTATGTCTCCCGCAAGAGGCCAAAAAACTTGAGCTGCAAGAAATGGTCAAAAGCCTGGCGTAGGGTAAGGCCTTGAGAGGCAAGAAATCGGGGTTGGTCAAAGCGCGAAAAAACAACTGGTCATTGAGCACCAAGATTCCGGGATGAATGGCATGAAACGCTTCTTGTGCAATTCCCTGGCGATAAAAAGCCCCGGTAAGCTGCGCAAGGTCATCTAAAAACTTTTCGATTTTAGCCCATTGACTTGGGTAGAGGCTACGCAAATCTGCCAAAAATAAATTGGAAATATCAGAAATATGCTCGGTTTGGTGGTGGAGCATCGCCTGGCATCTTTCTTTAAAGCCCTTTTCTTCATCCTGGATGATTTGTTTTACTGTGCCTATCTGGGCCAATTTCCAATCTACTACCTGGGCAATAATCTCTTCTTTGGTCTGGAAATATTCGTAAATGGTGGCTTTGCTTTTTTGCAGAAATTGTGCGATAGTATCTACGGTAAGCCCTCGTAAGCCGTTTTCCTGAAAATAAGGAAAGAGTAGTTTCACCCACTCTTCCATCTTGTCTTCATCATTTTTCCTTTTTCTGAATATTGCTTTTCTTCCCACGAATGGCAATTACTTAAAGATGAAAGAGAGTTAATCTTGAATTGCGCTTTCCAGTTCATCGATATAATCGCGCAGTTCTTCAATAAATTCCTTGTTTTTGGTGCGGAGGGCTTCATTAAGACAATTCATGATACTGGCTTTAAGATTGCGCATATACAACTTATGCGGGTCTTCGGCTTCAGAGGGTTTATTTTTCTGCCGGGCTTCTTTAAGGGCCTGATTAAAGCTTTTGCCTTCCTGCAAATAATTTCCAATTTGCCGAGCGGTTTCTTCTTCTTCCTCGGCCAGCTTGAGCGTTGCAGTCTTGGGTATGGGAATTTTCTTGTTCAAAATATCCCATTTCAGGGCCTGGCTTTCTCCGGTGATTTTCTCAATGGCCAGGGCAAATTTTTCATCTCTTTTGATAGTTTTTTCCGAAACCTTGTGCTGCTCCGCGAGTCGTATTGCAGTTGGGACACTTTGTCCCTTTTGCTCCGAATATTGATTTGCCCCCGTGCCTCCGACTTTCCGCTTCTCCCGATTGTATTGCAATCCTCGTAAATAGGATTTGGTTTCTTCGGTTACATTTCGTTTGCCAAGCTGGTTGTTGACCATCCAATCACTTACCGCTTCTTCATCGGTAAACTCGCGAACTTCAATTTTAAAATCCAGTCCAAATTCATTGCAGATTTGGTATCGGTTGTGCCCATCAATTAAAATGTACTCCTCCTCGTTTTTCCAAAGCACCAGGGCATCCCGGCAGCCTTCGGCCAAAATATTATCCTTAAGCTTTTCAAACTCATCGGTGGCCAGCGGCGGGATAAGGTCTTTGAAGGTATCCCGAATAATAATATTCTTCTTGATTTCTGCCGTTTCATCTATCTCTACGGCCAGTGGTTCCTCGGCCAGGGGCAGGGCATCGTCTTTTTGCTCTTCCCGTCTTTTATCGGCTTCTTCCTTTTGTTTTTCCGCTGCTTTGAGCAGGGCATCAAATTTAAAACTCTTGGCCATTTTCCTGATGGGTTATTTTGCTGTTCCAATATTTATTAGGCTTCCACGGGCAGGCGACTTTCTAAAATTTCTTTTGCCAGTAAGGTATAATCTTCGGCCCCATAGCATTTATTGTCAAATGTATAAATATCTTTTCCGGCCGCCGAAGCTTCGGCCAGGGTAATGTTTTGGCGAATCATCGTCTCGAATACCCGCCCTTCATACATAGCCTTCACCGTGTCGGCGATACTCTTTCGAAAAACCGTATGGTTGATTTGGGTAATGAGCATGCCCATAATTTCCAGATGCGTATTGAGATTTTCCCGAAGCTTTTCAATCAAATTGAAAATGGTCTGCAAACCCTTCACAGCCAGATACTCCGATTGCACAATCACAATGACATAATCTGAGGCAATCAACGCATTTAAAGTCAAAATCCCCAATGAGGGAGGACAATCAATCAATATAAAATCGTAGCGGTCCGAAATTTTATCCAGAATTTTTCTGAGAATAAAATAACCATTTACATCTGATTGCAGGCGAAGCTCCGCCTCGGAGAGGTCCAGGTCCGCCGGCACAATATCAAAGTTTTCGGCCAGGTTTACAATTGGCAGTTCCTTGCCTTCACACATCGCCTGATAAATATTTTCTTCGGGTTCTTCAATGCCCGTCGCCTGGGAAAGGTTGGCCTGGGGGTCAATATCAATGACCAGTGTGCGCTTTCCTTCCAACGAAAAAGCCCGCCCCAGATTGAGCGTGGAGGTGGTCTTGCCTACCCCTCCCTTGTGATTGACCATTGAGATTATCTTTGCTTTCATAAACAAATGAGTATGCCTCTGTAAAATTGCTTCGGAGTGTTTCAATTATCACAAAAATAAAAGTTTTTTAAAAAGGAAGCCTCAAGCCTTCGTCATTTTTATCGAATCTCCTTAAATTTTTACTTCCGGCTTCTCATCAAAATCATTTTGCCTTTGCCCAACATCCCCTATTTTTGTAGTATGACACAGATTTTGCAAAATGACCTTCTCCTGCGTACTTTACGCGGTGAAACTACGCCCCGCAAACCCGTCTGGCTGATGCGGCAGGCGGGGCGCATCCTGCCCGAATACCGGGCCGTTCGCGAAAAACTTTCGGGCTTTGTAGAAATGGTCAAAACCCCGGAAAGGGCAGCCGAAGTAAGCATACAGCCCGTCGACATCCTGGGCGTAGATGCGGCCATCATCTTCTCGGATATCCTGGTGATTCCCGAAGCCATGGGCCTGCCCTATGAAATGGTGGAGAAACGCGGCCCTTATTTCCCCAAAAAAATTCAAACCGCAGCCGATATTCAAAAACTACACCTGGCCGATGACCTGGAGTATGTGATGCAAGCCATTCAATTGACAAAAAACAATTGGCCGGGCGCGTGCCATTGATTGGCTTTGCCGGTTGCCCCTGGACCATCCTGGCGTATATGGTCGAGGGCAGTGGCTCTAAGACTTTTTCCGTGGCCAAGCGCTTCCTCTATCAAAGCCCCCACCTGGCGCATACACTCTTAGAAAAATTACCCAAAGCACCATCCATTATCTGAAAGGGCAAGTCCAGGCTGGTGCGGATGCTTTGCAAATCTTTGATTCCTGGGCCGGTATCCTTTCGCCCGAGGCCTATCGGGTGTTTTCGCTGCCTTATATCCGCCAGATTTGCGAAGCCATTACCGAAGTCCCTTTGATAGTATTTGCCAAAGGAGCCTTTTTTGCCCGTCAAGAACTGGGGCAATTGCCCTGTGCCGCCCTGGGCCTCGACTGGACAATGGACATCGCCGAAACGCGCCAACTCATCGGCCCGGACAAAGTCTTGCAAGGCAATCTTGACCCTTGCCTGCTCTACGCCCCGGATGAAGTGCTGCGCCAGGAAACCCTCCGCATGCTCCAAGCCTTTGGCCCCCGCCACATCGTCAACCTGGGCCACGGGGTATATCCCGATATCGACCCCGAGAAAGTAAAACTTTTTGTAGAAGTGGTGAAAGCAGAAAGCAGTCAATATGTGGTTTAAATTCAAAATTAATGCTTATGAGTTTCTTCAAAATAGAAAAAGGAAAAATCAAATTAAAATCTATTGATTCCATTTCCATAATTCTTAAAGAAAGGCTTCCAATTCCAAGTAAGTCAATATCAGAGTTATTCAATGATGTTGATATACAAATCAAACTAGCTATTGAAGAATCAGGAGTAACTAATACAAGTGGAGTACAAGGTGCCCTAAATAAGATTCATGGCGATTGGTACGAATTAATACTGGCCATTTCTGCTTGGAACTTTTATTTAAAGAATTCAGATGCTCATTTGATGATTCAATTGCCCAAAATAAGTAGCTTTGATGTATCAAAGCTCTATGAGGAAAAATATTATAATATGATTATAGACCTTAAAGGAAAACTCAAAAAAGTATCCTCCGTCAATTTGGTAACATCAAATCCTGATTTTGTTATCATCAAAAATTCCTTAGCTAGGTCTGTAATCACTGTAATAGAAGGTATTGATTCTATAAACATCAATCATGCATCAAGCCTCAATAACTTATACAATAGTTTCATATCATTATGCGGTATTGAAGATATTATAGGATACGCATCAGTCAAGCTATCATTAAGGCCGGATAGAAGATTGCAAATTCCTCATGAGGGTAGCTTAATGAAAGCTATCTATGCTCATCTTCAAACCAGGGATTGGGAAATAAATCAGCCCGGGATAAAATATTACGCAATTTCTGCAAGTATTGGAGAAGCTGATCGGGAGGCTCTCAGAACCGTAGCTACTCATTCTATCGCCGTAGTTTCTAGCTTACCACAAGCAGCAGTAGATGGTGTTTTTGATATTGATAGTCTAGAAAGGGCTGATGAAGTATTTACAGAAATACTTTTAAGTTCAAACACCTAATTGCATTCTCAAAGCTAAACCTATAGCCTTTGCAAGACTCGGCGGAACAGCGTTTCCTATCTGTTTCCCAGCACTTACTAAAGTGATATTGTCTCTATTTGCACATTTGAAACGCCAATCCAGAGGAAAATCTTGAAGTGCTGCCATCTCGATTGAATCTAACCCTCTATTTTCAAAAGGATGTATATACATACCCTTCGCTGGATTATATGCAGCAGTTCTAATTGTGACAGAGGGTAAATCTGCAACTAATCTTCCAAAAGTATCTTGCCCTTGATGCTTCCCACTTTTCCAACAATCTGGTAACAACTCAGGTGGTAGTACCTTAAAATTCTTTCCTTGCTCGATAAAAGTCATACGATGAACTACTTTTGCTGAACAATTCATTAAAACGTAATCCTTTCTATCCCTATAATCTTGTGGAATTTTATTCAATGCATCTTTCACAGTTAACCAATCAGTGTACCTTGAATCAGATGGAACTTCATCAAAATTCTTATTAAACCCATTCCAAGCTTTTTCATCTTTAAAATGAGTTGGAAATGGAAAAGCAGGCATTTCTACGTTTCGTATCCCCATCAAAAAAAATCTTTCCCTTCGTTGGGGTACGCCATAATCTGCAGCGTTTAATATATTATAAGATAAGCCAAAACCCATGCCTGAAAACTGATCGAGCATATATTTAATGACTCCACTATGCTTACTTTGTGTAATCCCAACAACATTTTCAAAGACAAAAGCTTCAGGATTTAATCCTTTTACGATTCTTACAAACTCTAGAAAAAGATCCCCATTTTTTTTTATCTTGCTGACCAGCTCTTTTCCCGATATTGCTAAACGGTTGACAAGGAGCACCACCAACAACCAAAGTAATTTTCTTATCTTGTATCATCTCTTTAATTTCGTTGACTTCAATATCACGAATATCTCCCGGCTCTCTTTTTTTAATAATTCCATAATCAAACTTTTCGGCTTTCTCAAACAATTGCCACTGTGGGCGATTATACTTCAAAGTTTCTCTACAATTAATATCATTCTCAATACACAAGACAGTATTAAAACCAGCTTGTTCAAGGCCAATATCTAAACCACCAGATCCCGAAAATAAACTTATTACATTCAATGCTTCTTTTGCCTCCATTTGAATAATACTATTAATATTCACATACATTTTCTTGTTCTTTAAATTAAAATAGGTCTTTAAGTTGCTTTTAGAATAAGCTTTTCCATCATTTTGCTCTGAAACCCTTGAGATAATATTTGTTTCAGAATCAATCTTTGGAATTGAAATCTGATTGCATCCAATTGCCGTGAGGCATTGAAATAAAAATTTAGCAGAAAAAGTACCTCTGCTCAATTTACTTTCAATGCTACTTCTAGTTTCTTCAATTCCAATTGCTGCCAAATAATCTAGCAGTTGATCGTAACTGATGCCCTTGCTTATAAGGACTTGTTTTAATGCATCTTTTGTGAGAGAATTCCAATTAATTGCTGTCATGCCATGAGAAATTTACTTTTCTAAAATTTTAAGCAAATTTATTCATAAAACCGGCATTTTTGCAAGATAATCCAGATAAATTTATTTTTAATCTTTTTGAGTTTGAAAATTATCATTACCTTGCTTTAAATAAGTTGATATTCATTGCGCCATATTATATTAGAGTCAGTTTAAATCAGAAAAATTGATTGGAAGAGGTTAAAGCAAAAACAAATGCAACAAATCCGTCTTTCGGCACTAATCCCTGAGCCCCTGGCCGAAATATTGGCCGCCCACCCATCCTCTGAGCCCCACTCTCAAATCTGGGAGTCTGAGGCCTGCTTTGAAAAAGGCCGGCATTATCTTGTCTATGCACCCTCTGGCAAGGGCAAATCTACTTTTATTCATATACTCTACGGCCTGCGACACGATTACACCGGAACTGTTCAACTCGACCGCCAAACCATTCCACAAATCCGGGCCCGGCAATGGGCCGATATTCGTCAGCAGGCCTTCTCGATTGTCTTTCAGGATTTAAGGCTTTTTCCCGAACTCACGGCCCGGCAAAATCTCCGGGCCAAAGCAGTTTTGTATGCCAAGAATATGGAAAATGAGATTAGCCAAATGGCCGAAACCCTGGGCATTGCCCACCGCCTGGATAAACCCGCCGCCACGCTCTCTTATGGAGAAAGGCAAAGAGTAGCCATCATTCGGGCTTTACTTTCGCCCTTCGATTTTTTGCTGCTCGATGAGCCTTTTAGCCACCTGGATACGGCCAATATCGAGAAAGCTTCTATGCTTATTCAGGAAGCTTGCGCCCGCCGAGAAGCAGGTTTGTTAATGACCTCCCTGGGCCAGGATTATGGCTTTCCTTTTGACCAAAAATTATTACTCTGATTTATGAGTGCCCGCAACCGGATTCTTCGTAAAATTTTCCAGGCCCGCCAAAGTCGCACGCAAGTTGTATTGGCCGCCATTGGCCTGTGGCTGGGTTTCACGCTTTTGTTGTTTTCCCTGCAGCTTTACCTGCAAATCAACCGGCTTCTTAATCCTGAACAAGCCCCCCCGGAATACCTCATCCTGAGTAAGAAAGTGAGCCTGGGCAACACGCTGTTTTTGTCCCGAGCCGATTTTGGCGAGGCGGAGCTAGAAGAACTAAAGGCCCAGCCTTTTGTCAAGCAGGTGGGCATATTTACGGCCAATCAGTTTCAGGCCTATGCCTTCCTGGGCGGACGGGTATCGCTCAATACCGAATTATTTTTTGAGGCCATCCCCGATGAATTCCTGGATATAGACCCTCCGGGCTGGGATTGGCAGGAGGGAGATAAAATAATCCCCATTGTGCTCTCGCAAGATATGCTCAATCTTTATAATTTTGGCTTTGCGCTGGGCAAAGGGCTTCCACAAATCTCCCCAAGCACGGTCAGTTATGTTACTGTGAGCCTGCGCTTGACCGGGCTAAAAGGGCGACAATTGTTTAATGCCAAGATTGTGGGCTTTAGTGAACGTGTTTCTTCCATCCTGGTGCCAAAGGCTTTTATGGATTGGGCCAACCAAACCATTGGTGAAGGCAAAGTAGAACCTCCCTCGAGGGTGATTGTGCAGGTGCGCAATCCTAGCGACCCTCGCCTGGCCGCCTTCCTTGAGGCAAAAAATTATCAAATCAACCAAGACCGTCTGAATGCCAGCCGGGCCGCTGCGCTGGTGCAGGTGGTGATGTCCGTAATTGGTTTTGTAGGTCTGTTGTTTATGGGGCTGGCCCTGGCCGTATTTGTGATGAATTTTCGGGTCGTGATTGCAGAGGCCAAAGCCGAAATTCAGCTATTGCTCCAACTGGGCTATACCGCCGCAATGATTTCGGTTTTTTTGCTTAGGGGCTTTTTATTCTGGCTTGGCGGAATTGCGCTTCTCGCTACGGCGGGAGTAGCCATTGCCAACTACTACCTGCTTGCCTTTCTTTCGGCGCAAGGCATTGCCCTTCCGGCTGGCCCAGAAACATTCGTAATTATCACCGGGCTGGCTTTATTGGGCCTCATGTTTTTGCTTAATCTGATTACCCTTTCCCAGCTTTTGCGGCGTTATGAGTAAACCCTAGAATAAAACTAGCAGCGGACGGGTGCTTGATGGCAAAAAAGACAAACTTTCGCGTATTTTCAAAAACCAATGATTTCCTAATAAAATAAGCTTTTAAAGAAATATTATTTGGCTGAAAAAATAAAAAAAAGCTCTTCCCGAAATTTAATCTTAAAATACAAAAGTAATTTTTCCATTTTCTGTCCCAAAATTCCTTAAAAGAGAGGGTTTTTACCAAAGACTTTCGCACTTTTTTACAGAAATTTAATAAGAACAAAATAAAGATTTTCTTCCCTGCGCTATTAGACAAGTGCTCAAAAAAATGACCGAGTAGTCATAAAATAAGCCCCAATAAGATGACCAGCAAGTCATTTATTGTTTTGATTTTTTTTGTGAAACATCAGATTAGCCCCATCTTTGGAAAAATACCCTCCATTTCACTGGCACGAAAAAACTTACCTCTTCGTGCCTAGCCATACTTTTGGAAGTATCCAAAACGTTTTGAAGGCATACATTATAAGCGGTAATCATCCAAGAAAGTAATTTACCGAGCCATGAGACGTATGAATGACACCCATGTTTTAATAGTGGACCGAGACGAAGCCACAACCAAAAAAATTTGCTCGATGCTCATAACTAACAACCGGAACCTAAGCATCGAGCAAAGCAATCACGGAAAAAAAGCCTTTGCGATGGCCTTGAAAAACCGCCCCAACTTATCGTGATGGCCATTCAATTGGAAGGTGAATGGGATGGTGTGCAAACCGTTGCCCAAATTCAGCAAAAGCTGGGTACACATATCCCGGTTATTTATCTGAGTACCCAGCGCGACCCCATCACCTGGGAAAGAGCCAAACGCACCCGCCCGCATAATTTCTTCCTGAAGCCTTTAAAAGAAAAAGAAGTGGAAATTGCCCTAGAGATGGCACTTTTCTTAATTTAGATATTATCCAAAAGCCAGGTTTCTGCTTCCCGGCGGTCAAAGAAATAGTTTGTTTGATACGATTTGCGCTGGTCTTCATCCATAGTTTGTTCTATGGCCAGTTGCTCAATGCTGATGATAGAGCGAAAAGCTTCGGGGAAAACGAAGGCCACTCGCTGAAGGGGGTTTTCAAGCATTGCCTCAAAAACATGCTGGTTGGTCCATTCCTGTAAGGCCGGACTGATGACAAAACTGGTGTGCGGAAAAACTAACATCCGATAAATAGGGGTATTGTTGAGGGTATGCTGCACCAGGTTTTTCATGTTGGCTTTGTATTTTTCCTCGTTTAGCGGGCCAAACCAATGCTGCACCAGTAAATCCTTTTCCCGGCAAAGTTCTATTTTGAATACTTCGCTTTCGTAAATAATTTGCTTTTCCTGCATCTTGCTTGCTGTTTTTATAAAAAAAGTACAAATATACCTTTGCAAAGGTTAATTTAATAATTTAACTACACTTTTAGCTTATCCTCCTAAAAATGTTTTGGCCCTTGCTTGAACAAAAAAAGAAGAAAGCGGACAAGTGTTTTCTTTCAACTAGGCGGTTTTTTTTAATGGCTGGTTTCTGATAGCCTCAGGTCATCAGTTGCTGGCTTTAAGGAAGTTTTTAGAAAAGCATTTTTCAGCAGGTATAACCAGGCAAAGTTCACCAGGAGTAAGAAAAGGCTCAATCCATTGATAAAATAAAAATAATCGGTTTGTCGCAGGACATACCCCACAAAGAAAAGGCTCAACAAAATTCGGACAAAATCGGCATAATAGACCCAGCGACGGCGCTCAAACAAAGCTCCATTGTGGATGACGGCCCACATAATCAATGCCGCCGCCATTAGTTTTTCAAACACGGGCAAAGTCCCATAATGAAGCATAAAAGCCAGCACCCCCGCCGTAATCAACAAATACTGAAAGAAAGCATAAAGATTGACCGCCAGTGGGGTATAGGTATCGTATTTTACATAGTCTTGGCGGCTTACCTCCGGCACTGGAATCGGCCCTCCCAGTGCGGCGGGTCGCCAGCCCGGCTTATAAAACAGTACTTTCAGTTTATCCCAAAAACCCGGCACCTGCTTCCATTGCGCATAGATGGTTTGAAAATTGGAAAAATTGGCCCATACCGGATTCCAGCTATTTAGCGGGCGCGTAATGCCATAGACAGGTCGCTCTTCTTCTTCCTGAAAAGTGCCAAACATACGGTCCCAGATAATAAATACCCCCGCATAGTTTTTATCAATGTACTTTGGATTTCTTCCGTGATGTACCCGGTGGTGCGAAGGGGTATTGAGCACATACTCCAGCACCCCCATTTTGCCTACGGTTTCAGTATGTATCCAGAACTGATAAGTCAGGTTAATGGCCCCTACCCAGGCCATCATATAGGTATCAAAACCCAAAACGGCCAAAGGCACATACACCCAAAAAGTAAAAATGGCCTGGAGCCAGCTTTGGCGCAAAGCCACCGAAAGATTATATTCTTCACTTTGATGATGCACCACATGCCCACTCCAGAAAAGGTTGACTTCATGACTTACCCGATGTGCCCAGTAATAACAAAAATCGTCTAAAACAAAAAGAAGCAAAAAACTCCAGACAGACCATTCAATATGAAAAAAGCAAAATTGTGATAGAAAAATTCATAGAAGCCCAAAGCCACCACAATCTTGAAAACTTGCTGCGTAGAACCCGCATTGAGGTTAGTAATAGAATCGTTGAGACGATACAATCCTGTCTTTCGGTATTGGTCAATCATCAACTCTATGCCTATCAAAAAGAAAAAAAGCGGGATAGAAAAAATAATGGGGTTAAAATCCATAAATCATCTAATTTTTTCACAAAATTACAAAATACCTACTTAATTTAAGACAATCCTAGGGCGGTTCTCTACTCAAAATAAAAGCGCAAAAAATTCTGCCTTCTGGCACTATCTCAAACGACTTTTATGTCTAAAAAAAATCGCCATTAAACCCGTATTATTTATGCAAATGCCCTGTCTCTATGGTTTTATGGTTTTCATTTTGCTGGCTTGTGAGGCTGAGCAAAATATGCAAGAGCGGAGGATGATTGACCAAACCCAGGTCAATACCCTCCCTGAAAAAAACCCCCTCAAAAAAGTTTCCCAGCCTGATTCCACCCCTTGCCCCAGCATCACCCAGGTAGAAAAAGCCCAGGCCACTACCCCCAGCTTTCGGGAAAATGGCCCTTATCATTGGGCGCAAGTCCGTTCGGCTCAAGCTCTTTCTGAGAGAGAGGGCCAGCATATAAAGGTTTTCTTTCCGTTGGGCACTTTTACTTTGGGTGAAATGGCCAATGTAACCTTCATCAACCCTGTCAGAGACAAAGGCCAGGCTATATTGATACTTCATTTTAGCAATGGCCAAAATCCGGTAATAGAGGGTATGTATCAGCCTTCGGCGGGCTACGGAAAGCCTTTCTGGGTTACGGGCGAAATAGTAGTGAAAAACGGGGCCAATTTAATGGGCTTCCAAACTGGCCAGGCAAAAATTCTGAACCTGGACCAAGACAAAATCTGCGGGACTTTTGACCTACAAAATGAACGTGGAGCTCAAGCCACTGGCTCCTTTGTGGCCAAACTGGAAAAGCGATAGCATTTGCTTGGTAGGTTTTTTAAAAATTTGTTAAAAATTAAACTAAAAATCTGCTTATTAATTTTAAATATGTTTAAAATTCATTGTACTTACAATTAAATAACTATGCTTACAAAAATCACGCTCCCTGTTCTATTGTTGGCCTTCGCCCTGATTGCCTACCAGCAATCTACCGCTCCCACCACGCCAGTTGCCTATTGTTGCGACCAGGCCAGTGTCCGCGCATTTACTCAATTGGCCCAAGACCCAGCCTTTGTCGCCAAGCACGAAAACCCGCTTCCTTTCCATTTTGAAAACAGGGCTGGTGAAATGATTACGTATAAAACGCCGGACGGCCAAACCGCGAAAGCTTTTTATATCAAGGCGGCCAAAAAATCAAAGCACTTTCTTTTTGTTTTTCAAGAATGGTGGGGCCTGAATGATTATATCCGGCAAGAGGCAAGCCGTTTTGCGGGCGACCTGAGCAATGTCAATATTATTGCCCCGGACATGTACGACGGCAATGTGGCCACCAACCGCGACGAAGCAGCCAAATATATGCAAGCCACAAAACCTGAACGCCTGGAAGCCATCATTCAAGGGGCCTTAAACTTTGCCGGGCCAAAGGCGAAAATTGCTACGGTGGGCTGGTGCTTTGGGGGTGGGCTTTCGCTCAATGCCAGCCTGCTGGCCCAAAAGAAAGCCGCTGCCTGTGTGATGTATTATGGAATGCCTATACAAGACATTGAAAAGTTGAAAACCCTCGAGACCCAGGTGCTAGGCATCTTTGGCAAGGAAGACAAATGGATAAACCCGGAAGTGGTTGCAGAATTTGAACGCAATATGGCCACCGCAGGCAAAACGGTAAAAATAAAAATGTATGAAGCCGACCATGCCTTTGCCAATCCCAGCAATCCGAAATACCAGAAAGATTTTGCCGAAGAAGCCTATCAGGCCAGTCTTGGCTTTATCAAATCCGGTTTGGGACTTTGACCTCTCCTGAACAAAAACAAAAACTGCCTCGCCCCTGCCAAAGGGCAAGGTTTTTTTTGTATTCTTGAAATACGATGCCAACAATATGGAAGCGGGGTAGTTATACTAGGGTAAGTTTTCAGAAATTCAAAAATTACAAAAAAAAATGAAAAATTTATTCTTTGCCCTAAGTCTCCTTGCCTTGAGCCTGCTTTTTGTCAACTGCGGTGGCGGTGGTGATGCTACCGACAAGCAAGACTCTACGACCGTAGATTCAAGCGAGGCCACAGAAACCAATGAAGCCCCAGAAGAGGCAGAAGAAGCGAAAAACATTGTGGGCTTAGCACAGGAAACTGAGGCCCTGAGCACATTGGTCAAAGCCTTGCAGGCCGCCGATTTGGTCAGTGCCCTGGAAGGAGAAGGTCCTTTTACAGTGTTTGCCCCCACCAACGAAGCATTTGCGGCCCTGGGCGAAACCCTGGATGACCTGCTGAAACCAGAAAACAAGGAAAAACTGGCGGGTATTCTCAAGTATCACGTTGTGTCTGGCTTGGTAAAATCTACTGACCTGACCGATGGCCAAAAAGCGGCTACTTTGAATGGAGCCGAAGTAACCATCAGTACCAAAGACGGTGTAAGCCTGAATGGAAAAGCAAAAGTTACTACTGCAGATGTGGAAGCCAGCAATGGCGTAGTACACATTATTGATGCGGTTATTCTTCCTCCCGGAAAATAATCAGTATCAGAACATTGTAACAAAAAAAGGCTGGAGTAAAATCCAGCCTTTTTTTATTTTTCTTAATAAACAAATACTTTACTAAGGTTCGGTTATAAGTACTTTCC
>JAAUUB010000110.1 GCA_012031215.1 Microscillaceae bacterium
GCTGAGCAGACTAAGCCAGAGATAATTACAACGAAAGCGCATGAGGTTATTCTGATGATTGATACTTAAACAAAAAAAGCAATTTTTCCGCAATCTCCGGCAGTTTTTTTAAGAAGAACGCGCCGACTTTTTCTTTCGGGTGTTGCTTTTTTTTAGTTTTAATTTTTTATGGATATCAGTAGAGACAAACTCCTCAATCAAGAAAAACTCTTCTTCGGCTTCGGTAGAGGGAGTATTCAGGGGGCTAGGGTCTCCTTGCGAAATAACATACTCCATCTGGGCTTCTCGCCAGAGCCCGGCCTCGAGCAGGTAGCGAAACAACAGAAAATGGACCCCTTTCTGCCCGCCGGCTTTGTCAAAATCCGCTTTTTTGGGTATCACGTAGAGGCGGTCGGTGGGGCGAGTAAAGGCCACATACAACATATTGATGTTCTCGAGAAATGTCTTTTGCATCAGGCTATGATAGGCTTCGGCCAGGGGCGTGTCGGCAAGTTCTTTTTTAATGTTGACCAAAGCCACCCGCAGTCGGTTTTCGCTATTGGGGATTTTCCAGAGTTCGGCTGGTTCTTCTGGCAGCCGTGCCCACATGGTACTGCCCGCTTTGGGCTCGAAACTCCACTCGGCAAAGGGAACAATCACCACCGGATATTCCAATCCTTTTGCCTTATGAATGCTGGTTACCTGAATGGCATCCAAATCTTTGGGGGTATTGATGCTGAGGCTGTCTTTTTTGTCTTCCCAATAGGCGATAAATTCCTCGAGGCTTGAGTTTTTTTGGCGTTTAAATTCCAGAATAACGTCCAGGAGGCGGAAGATATATTCCAGCCTTTGGCCCGAAGCCAGTAGTTGAAAGACTTCAATGATTTTCTCGACTAATTCGTAGAGGGTCAGCATCTGCAATCGGCCAAAGTGATACCCAAAACCCGCTTGTCGGAATGTATCATAAAAAGCCCATATTGGCTGATTGACCACCTCGCGGATGGTTTCATTGGTAGTGGGGTCAGGGCTTTGCCCTTTCGTGAGCACATAAAAGAGATAAAGGGCTTCGGTTTTGGCAATTTTATCGTCGGGCTTGTGCATTACTTTGAGCAAGGCCAGGATAAAGCGCACTTTTTTCGTCGGCAACGAGCAAGAGAGAAATCTGTGAAAGCACTTCCAGGCCTTGCTTTTTGAGAAAAACGGCTATCTCTGTGCCCTCGAAGTTTTTGCGGGTCAGGACAGCAATATCTCGTTTGCGATAACCCAGGGCCAGCATTTCTTCAATGATGGCCAGCACCGAATGGCAGGCCTGGGTCTTATGGTCTGGTCCAGCTTCCACCCAACGCACAGCCACATGGCCTCCCTGGCGAGGTGCTCCGGCCGGCACCTGTTGAGGAAATTTTTCATCATAAATTTCCCCCAAGAGCGGATATTGCTGGCCAAAATCGCTTTCTATAATGCTGCTAAAAAAAGCATTGTTGAATTGCACGATCTCGGCGGCACTGCGATAATTGGTATTAAGTTGAGCGGGCCAGTGGTGTTGGCTCAAGGTTTTGTAGCGCTCGGCCAGCAAGGGGTTGGAAGCCGCGTATTGCATCAGCAGTTTTTCTGGCTTGTTTTGATACAAATATACCAGTTGCTCCATCTCCCCCCCCCGCCAGGCATAGATGGCCTGTTTGGCATCGCCTACGATGAGGTTGAAACGCGCCGAGGCAAGGTTATTTTCCACCAAAGGCAGCAGGTTTTGCCATTGCAAGACAGAAGTATCCTGAAATTCATCAATCAGGATATGAAAATATTTTTCTCCCACCCGCTCATAGATATAAGGCACGGGTTCCTGGGCAATGATTTCGGCAATTTTCTTATTCGAGTCGGAGATGTGGATGGTGCTGTTTTCTTTCTTGAGGTAGGCCATTTCGGCTTCAATCTCCTGAATGAGGGCCAGTGCGTGGAGATGCGGCTGGACCAGGTCAATCAGTCGGCCAAGAGGGTCGGCTTGTTGGCGAAAGTTTTCTATTTGTGAAAGAAGGGCATGCAGTTCATCCTGAATGGCGGCCAATCCGGGCGCGATAGTTTTGCCCGTATGCCATTTATTTTCACGTAGCGTTTGCTTTACATAGCTATTGGCGGGTTTATGGGGGTCATATTCCCGGGCCAGCCGATGCAGATAGGCATATACGCCCCGGTCCGTATGAAAGAAGTTTTTACTACTGAGGCCCTCCTGGGCGATGCGCGCTACGGCCTGCCGGGCCAGGGTCTTCACTTGCCGGGCCGTTTCAGTTTTATGGGCGACCAAGTGGTGTTGCAGCTGGCGATACTCCGCCAATTGAAGTGTTCGGAGTGCATCCAAATAGGGATAGGCTCCTTCATTGAGTAGATTTTGGGCAAACTTGGCCAAATCGGTGCCAATGCGGCTCCAGTTTTTTCCTTCAGCAGTCTTTTCATTGACCCAATCCAGGATAAAATCCGAAAGTTCGTGGCGGTCTTGACGGCCCACTTTCTCGAGGAGGCGATCCACCGCATTTTGCAGTAGGGCATCGGTATCGAGGTCAATTTCGAAGTTATAAGGAATCTCGAGCTCGCGGGTGAAAGCACTGACAATTTTATTGACAAAACTATCAATGGTGCTAACCGCAAAATCAGTATAGTTGTAAATGATTTTATGAAAAATATTTTTCGGCTCTTTTTTGCAGTTTTTGAGGCGACAGGCCGGTTTCTTCCCGCAGACTTTGGAGTAAAACCTGACGCTTCTGGGCTTCTCTGTCGGTAAGCAAAGCCGGAAATGCCAGGTTGCGCAAGGCTTCTACGATGCGGGCCTTCATCTCATTGGCGGCATCATTGGTGAAGGTGATGGCCAGGATATGCCGAAAATAGTGTGGGTCTTCCTGGAGAAGGGTCAGTTTGATGTATTCCCGGGTGAGGGTATAAGTTTTGCCTGACCCGGCCGAGGAGCTGTAAATCTTAAAGTTTTGGTGCTGCATACCAGAAAAAGGCGCGTGTTTTTTGCCTCAAAACGAAAATTAAGCAAGAATTGCCAATCCTACAAACGCCTTGAGCATATTTTAACAGGCATCACTTCCAGATATTTGGTTTTGCCGCCCGGTCGCCGGGGGCACGGTCGGCCAATAAGTCTTCAATGACCCCGCCCGGCGGTAAGTCAATCAGGGGAAAATCCGGGCTTTGAAAAAGCCCCCCATCATCGTCATTGGAAGAAGAAGGGCGAGAGCGGCCAATGCTTTCCAGGGTGAGCCAGGTGATGAGGGTGAAGCCAGCCGTAGCGAGTAAAAAGCAAAGAATCATCATCGTCGTAGTGGTAAATAGAAGTGCAGGAAGACAAAAAATAGTATTCTAATTACCAGATTACGGGGTTTTTTTGTTTGGGAAATAGCCAAAAAAAATGACAAAAACTTAGCTGCCCGCCTTTGAGCTACCAATAAAAAAAGCCAGCACCGAAGTACTGGCTTTCAAGTCAGGGTTTTCTTTGTACTTAACCGTTGATAATAATGGTTTGGTTGCCAATCGTTACGGAGTAGGTATTGTCGCAGGCACCATCATTGGCGGGAGAATAATCTACTTCATAAGTAAAGAAATTAGAGGGATTTACCTCCACTTTGCCTTCTACCGGGGCCCCTGTGCCTTGCAACCAGCATTCTGTTTTGAAAACCAGGTCTTGGGTGGTTTCCATGGTGTAGCTTACATTATTGCGGTTTTTGCCGCTGTAGGTGCCACTTACCTCGAACACATCGTCAAAAGGATTTACACGCTGGATAAACGTTTCGTGGCCTGTTTCCCAGACACGGGTGCGGTTGGTTTCCCACTCGATGGTGGTGTTGTTGGGGAAGGTTAGTTTACCGCCATCCACGACGTAAGTATGGGTAGGGTCGCCTCCCAGCTCGGTGATGTTGGTAACTGTTTTTGTGCCTTCCACCTTGACACCGTTGACAAAATAGTTATCAAAGGTAGTGCTTACTACACTGCCCGGAACAAAATAACGGGCCGTTGCGGTGATGATAATTTTGCCTTTGCGGGTTTTGCCATCAAAGCCGGTGCAGCCTGGGTCTCCAAAATCGATAGTGAGTTTTTTGCCTGTGGGTTCCAGGTCCTCGACAGTAATGGTGGCACAAGTTCCAAAAATTTCTTCTTCGTTCATTTCCCCGTCTTTGTCGGTGGGTTCTCCTTCGGGGCGACCACCCAGGCGAAATTCGGTTGCCGACATACTTAGGGTGAAGGATTCCTCGAAAGCACTTTCGGCGACGGTATTATCGAGCAATACCTCAGCGTCTTCGGCATTAAATTCACGGGCGGTTTCTTCGTCGTTGTTACAGGCTGTAAACACCAGCAAAAAAGCAACTACCATCAGCAGAGTACCCAGGGAAGAAAAAAATAGCTTTTTCATAAGAGATTGATTTAAATAAAAATAAATTTGTTTTGTTTGCCTGGATAGACGCATCACGAAAAAGAGGGTTTAACTTGCCCGAAAAAAATTTGGTCAAAAAATGGTCAAAACCAAACTTAAATTAAAGCCTCGCGAAGGTGTTTGTTTTTTTATCCAAAAAAGCAAGTAACTTGGGGTTCTGATAATTAAATAGTAGGTATTATGGAGCATACAATTATTTGCCAATACACCGAAGGAATGGCTTTTGAGGCCGATGTGAATGAGCATACGGTGGTGATGGACTCAGAGACGGAGTTTGGTGGGCGCGATTCTGGCCCTCGCCCCAAGCCCCTTTTGCTGGTTTCGCTGGCGGGCTGTACAGGGATGGATGTAGTGGCTTTGTTAGAAAAAATGCGGGTTTCTTATGCCGATTTTAAAGTAGAAGTCAGTGGCACCCTCACCGAGGAGCATCCCAAGTATTATCACAAAATCCACATCATTTATCGCTTTCAGGGCGATGATTTGCCTTTGGATAAATTAGAAAAGGCGGTTCAGCTTTCCCAGGAGAAGTATTGCGGGGTGAGTGCGATGCTTTCAAAAGCTGCTCAGATTAGCCACGAAATCGTCCTAGATTAAATCAATCGAAGGGCTTCTTCTGTGATTTTAACCGCCGAGGCATGTTCGTATATCACCTCGTCGGTACGTAATAAATCCATGTGGTAGAGTTTTTCATCCAACAAATCTTCGGAGATGTGCATATTGAGAAACTCCTGATATTCGGGGCAGGGACTTACCCAACTCAGTCGGTAGGTCTCTTCTTCAATGAGAAATTCGATGACCAAATAGAAAGGCCGGCGGGTTTGGGGGCTATGGGCCAGAAACATTGGGCTTTTGATAAATTGGTCACCCATAAAAGCCAAATACCCAACCGAAAACATCGGATAAAGTATCTTTCGGAAAGCCGTCCTTTCTTGGCCCAGGGCTTGTTGGAGGGCCAGCATCTTTTCGCGCAACACGTGTACCGTAAAGCGCTCCAGGCCTAGTCTTTCATAAGGTTTCCACTTCCCTTTCCAGTCATAATATTGCATTTGCCCATTGGCAAGCTGCAGTTTATAATCAAAAACCGAGGGGCGGTCTAATACATAGCCTGGATAATAAAATTTACGCCCGGTATCGAGGCCATAAGCCATTTCTGTCAAGAGCGTGTAAGTTCCCAAGCTATATTTTTCGTAATCCTGGTCATACAGCCCCAATATACTAGCCAAGCTACGGCGGCCCTGGTCAAAAAAACTTACCGCCACCAGCCGGTCTTCGTCATAGATGCCCACCTCCAACGTATCAAAAACACTCCCATCCAGATTGGCATAAAAAAAACTGGTGCAAATGGTCAAAAATAAAGCCCCGAAAACGATGTTTCTGCCCCTGGTAAAGGCGGTCGCGGGCTTCATCCAGGCGGGCTGACTGAATCCGAACCGTAAAGCGCTTTTCGTTGCGATGGATAATCTTACGAAAGCGCTTTTTGAATTGATAGTTATCCAACCGTATGCGTATATTCACAGTAGAATATACATCTCCCTCCAGACAAATCAATTGCGAGCGGTAGAGCATAGGCGCACTCCGAAACCAGCCACTGGCCAGATACTTATCTAAACGTGTGTGTGAAAGAGATTGTGGATAATAATGCTCAACCAGCATAATCAGGAAATTTCATCGATAGGCAAGATACGAAAAAAACAGAAAACGAGGAAAAAATCCCTTCAAATAACAGAAATGTAATGCCGCCGCCTCATTTAGGCCGAGGGGCTTCTTTGCGCTGGTAAATCTTAAACTTCTCCAGATAAACATACTGGCCACGGGCCAAAGGCAGGGTTTCAAAAATTTTGCCTGCCTCGCCCAAGGGGTCAATGATAAAATCCGGCGCATTTTGGGGGCTAAACAGGTTTTGATATACCTGCACCTGAATATCGTAGTATAAATACATTTTCTCAAAATGCCGCTTCGCCAGCCCCCAATGCAAATAGGGCGTGGCCGCTTTGGCTCCCAGATAATACATGGGTTTTTGGTCGGCGACCCATATTTTTTGTGTTTGAAAAGATGTGCCTGTGGGTGCGGGTGGGCAATCAGGTTTTGCGTAGGAATTCTGGCTTCCAGCCGCTGGCCCGCGCGCCAAGGTATCGAGATGGTCAGATAATAGTTAAACATTGTCCCATAGCCCGAATAGATTACTCCCAGCAATAAAAACATAAATAAGCCTTCGCGCCAAAAGAGCCGCTTTCATCATCAAAAAAAAGTGACTAAGCATGAACACCACCGCCGACAACATCGGTATCAGGCTGAACATCGAGACCTCCGAAGCAAATAACAAACTGCCTGCCCCCGCCAAAAGCCAAAGCCCCATCAGATTTTGACACCGGTTCTGATAGTTGGTGTAAAGACGATATGTGCCAAACTGGAAAACTGTGAGCAAACACAAGCCCAAAGGGAATCCCAGCATCAAAAGCAAATAATACCAGGGCAGATAGAACTCGGTGCGGAGTGAGGCCACCGAAGCCAAGAAATTGAGGTAAAAATCATACTCATGGTTGCTGAGAAAAAAAACCAGAAAGGCCACCCCCAATGGAAATAGAAAAGCAAAAACCATCAGCAAGTACTCCAAAGGCTTGGTGCTGGTGAAACTCAGAAAAGCCAGCAAAGGCACTAATAAAAACACGCCGGCAGCTAAGTAAAACAAAGCCGCCAGTCCGGTATAGGCCCCAATCTCGAAAACTGCCGAATATCGCCGGCGCTCGGCAATGTGTAGAAAAAGATAGCGAATGACAATGAGCAAAAAGGTATTGGCCAACAAGGGCGGGCTCAGCACAAACATATCCGGGAAAACGCTCATCAGTACCACAAACAACAAAGCCGGCACCAGGGTAAGGTCTAAAAACACCTGCCTTCCGCGCAAAATCTCATTGAGCATCAAAGCCTGCACCAGCACCAAACCCGAAGCAACCAATTGATAGGCCAGTTGTGTTTCCCCAAACAATGCATACATACCCCAATACACCAGCGCACTCAGTGGGGCGGTATCGTCCCATATTTCGGAATAGAGGGCAAAACCTGCATACATTTGCTGGCCCAGCAAAACCGCCTTCCACTCCGGAATGAGCCAGGGCTGGTCATAAACAAGACCCGGAAGCCGCAGGCCCACAAAGAGCAAAAAGAGAAAGAAATATTTATAGCTCGTCCGAACCCGAAAAAAACTAATCAAAACCGTATTGTTTATACCTCTATATTCTCTCAAAAGGTTTTTGGCCTCTACTGTGATAAAGTCCGACAAAATTAACATATTTGCAAGAGAGATTTTTACAGAAGAGCAGGAGTATGGAAAGCAAAAGACAGCAAAAGGTGGCCCGCCTTTTACAAAAAGAATTGGGCGAAATATTTCAGCAAGATGCCAAACATCTATTCAACCAGGCCTTCATTACTGTAACCACTGTGCGCGTAACGCCCGACCTGGGCATTGCCCGGGTGTATCTCAGCTTTTTGTTGGTTAACAATAAAAAAGAAGCCCTCGAGGACATTCAAGACAAGACCAGGGCGGTGCGCCAATTGCTGGGGCAGCGCATTGGTAAATCGCTGCGCATTGTGCCCGAATTGCATTTTTATCTCGATGATACCGCCGAGTATGCCTCCCACATTGATGCCCTTTTGGATAGCCTGGATATTCCTCCGGCGGATGAGGACACGCCTTCTGCTTGATTTGCCGTTGTGCTCATAAGATGAAAAATCTAGCCCTACGCATCGCTTTACGCTATTTCTTCTCTAGAAAGAAAAAACATTTCATCAACATTATCTCCATCATCTCGCTGGTGGTGGTGATGGTGGGCACAATGGCCCTGGTGCTGGTGCTTTCCGTTTTTAATGGCCTGGAAGAGGTAGTAAGAGAATTGCACCATACTTTCACCCGGATTTGCAAATCACCCCGGCCAAAGGAAAAACATTTTTGCCCTCCCCCAAACAACTGGCCCAAATCAAAAACCTGCCCGGCGTGGCCTATCTGAGCGAGGTGATTGAGGACAATGCGCTTTTGCGCTATCGCGACCGGCAAATGGTTGTAAAACTCAAAGGCATCAGTGAAAACTTTGCCCAACACAGCCGGCTAGATACCGCCCTGGTAGCTGGTAGTTTTGCCCTGCGCGAAGGGAATCAAGCCCTGGCTGTCATCGGAAGAGGCGTACAAATGACGCTTTCCATCAGCTTACAAAACCAGATTGACGGACTGCAGTTCTGGTATCCCAAGCGCACCGATGCGGTTAACCTCAGCAGTCTAAACCCGGATAAGAGTTTTAATCGCAAAAGCCTGATGGCCGGGGGCGTTTTTTCCCTTGAGAAAGCCTATGATGAAAGGTATATCTTTCTGCCCCTCGATTTTATGGCCAAGCTTACCGAGTATCATAAACGTCGCACCTCCCTCGAGATTCAGGTAAGTCGTCTTTCGCAACTCCCCGCCATACAGGCGCAAATACGAGAAATCATGGGTGCTGGCTTTTTGGTCAAAAACAGTGATGAACAGCAAGCTTCACTCCTGAGAGCCATTAAAATCGAAAAGTTTTTTGTCTATCTCACCCTCTCTTTTATCCTGGCCGTGGCCTCTTTCAATATTTTCTTTGCCCTGATGATGCTGGTGATTGACAAAAAGAAAGACATTGGCGTGCTGATGGCTATGGGGGCTTCGGAGACGCTGATTCGTAAGATTTTTATGTGGGAAGGGGTCGTGATTGCCTTCGGAGGAGCCGGAATAGGGCTTTTGCTGGGGGCAGGCATCGCCCTCTTGCAACAGGAGTACGGGCTGATTTCCATGGGGACTACCATGACCATTATCCAGGCTTATCCGGTCAAATTATTACTTTCTGATTTTGTCTATACAGGCCTCACCATTGTATTGATTACCCTACTGGCTTCTTATGTGCCCGCCCGCACGGCAGCCCGGGTAGAGGCTAAGGCGCACCTGGGTTGAGGCCTATATCAGCTTTTGCGCTGATGCACTATCGGCACCATCATAAGTGGGATTGATGATATACACCAGCGTGCCTTCATCACTCAAAGCCAGCTCAAAAATATTACGCGCTTGCATTTCGTCCAGGGTTTTCTTGGCTAGCTCCAGGGGGGCATTGAGCGCAACCGTGGCTTCGGCAATTGTAATACGGTTTTGTTGTTTTTGGGCATAGCGGAGCAAAGTTGCCTGGGCTTGCCCCATCGCCTTTCGCTTACTGCTCTTCTGCTGTTGATAGAGCATCAAAATTCCAACAGAAAGTGGAGCAAGGCCAAACAAAAGCCATATAGCCAGCGTGCTAAACGGACCTGTATCACCCTTACCCTCTTCAAGATTGACAATAGCCCCTATGGTGAGCAAAGCCCCAAAGCCGATAAGCACACTGGCAATGATTTTTTTTAGTAAACTCATTAGATTTTAGATAAAAACGTCCCATCGATGCCCTAAGTTAGCGATTCTTGTTTCAGATTGACCAAGTGTTCGCACTTTTAAATTTCATTTTCGAGTTTTATTTGTGTCTGCCTTTTCAGGGATTCTTCGTGAAGCAAATCCAGCAAATTGCCCACAAAATCTTCACTCAGCCCCAGCGCAAGTCCTTTTTCCAAGCGGTTTGCTTTTACCTCGGCCCAGCGTTGGGGCTGAAAAGCGGACATTTTTTGGGCTTTTTTATACCTCCCGATGCGCTCGGCCACCTGCATCCGGTGGGCAAATAATTGGATAATTTCGGTATCCAGGGCATCTATTTGCTGGCGCAAGTGGGGTAAGGGCTCTTCGGGCTGCTCTTTCCGGGTTCGCCATTTTTCTATAAAAGGCAAACCATAGGCCCCTAAAAGACCCGGAATAAACCCCATTACTTTTGTAAGTCGGAAAGTGGCTATTGATTTCATATTGGTTTTTATGTAAGAGTTGGATTGAGGGAAAATTTAGGACGGGTTGAGAATAGACCGGATGGCATTGGCTTTTTCCAAGGCTTTGTGCAGACTTTCGCCATCAGCCTGGGCGATGGCCTGCCTCAAGACCCTGAGCTGGGCTTCGTATTCGTCCAGGGCTGTGAGCAGGTGATGGCGGTTTTCGGTAAAAATGGGAGTCCACATCCCGGGGGCGCTTTGAGCCAGGCGCGCTGTGGAAGAAAACCCGCTTCCGGCCAGTTGAAAGATGTTTTTTTCGCTTTTCTCTACTTCCAACACCGTCAGAGCCAGGGCAAAAGAAGTTAAATGCGAAAGGTGCGAAACATAGGCCAGGTGCTGGTCGTGGGCTTCGGCTTCCATCTCCAGGCAGGTCATTCCCAGGGCTTCATACATGGCCCTTACTTGTTGCCAGGCTTCGGGCGAAGAAGCGGCTTTCTCACAAAGAATGGTCATTTTATTGGTAAAAAGATGGGGAATGGCCGCCCCCGGCCCGCTGTTTTCTGTGCCCGCAATGGGATGAGCGGCCACAAATTGACTCCGCCGGGGATGTCGGACAATGGCCCGGCAAAGAGCCGATTTGGTAGAGCCTACATCGCTTACCACGCTTGATGCCGGCAAGTCATCCAGTATCTGAGGAAGCAGACGCAAACACACATCAACCGGAACAGCCAGCACGAGCATTTCACTCCCTTGCAGGGCCTCTTCCAAAGAAACGATTTTATCGGCCAGGCCTCTTTCCTGAGCCAGTCTGGCATGTGCCGGATGATTTTCTACGCCCCACACCTGGGTCGCCCAGTCTGCCTCGCGCAAGGCCAGGGCCATAGACCCTCCGATAAGACCAAGTCCTATGATACTGATTGTCATAACTTTGTGATTTTATTTTTTGAAACTCGTTCCAGGGCCTCTTCAAGCACCCTGCGCTCCGCGCAAAGCGACAAGCGTATATGCTCCTGCCCGGCAGCGCCAAAAACCCCACCCGGAGTAAGAAAAACCCGGTTTTGCTCCAGCAGGGCTTCTGAAAAAGCAAAGCCATCGGCAAAAGGAGAGGGGATGCGCGCCCAGAGAAACATCCCCTTCTGATGGGGAAGCCACTGACATCCCAGGGCTTTCAAAAGCTGCTCGGCCACCTGTTTTCTTTGAAGATACTGATGGTTTAGTTCCTTGTACCAGTCATCGGGCAAGCCCAGGGCTACAATGGCGGCTTCCTGCAGGGCCTTGAACATGCCCGAATCCTGGTTGCTTTTTACCTTAAGCACACTGTCCAGCCACTTGGCCTGGCCCGTGAGCCAGCCCAGTCGCCATCCGGCCAGGTTATGAGATTTGCTCAGTGAGTGTAGTTCCAGCGAAACTTCCCTGGCTCCCTCGGTTTGCCAAAGGCTTCGGGGGCGGTCTTGCAGGATTAGGGCATAGGGATTGTCGTGGATGAGCAAAAATTGGTGCTGATGGGCCAGCGAGACCCATCTTTCAAAGTCTTGGGCCGTAGCAAGTCGCCCGGTGGGCATGTGCGGAAAATTGAGCCAGACCATCTTCACCCGCTCCCAATTCATTGCTTGTAATGGGTCAAAATGGGTGGTCGTCGTCCCTTCCTCCCCCAGGCTGTATGTCTTTACCTCTGCCCCGGCCAGTTGCGCCGTGGCGGCATAGGCAGGATAGCCCGGATTGGGCACCAATACCACATCGCCTGGATTAAGAAAAGCCATAGAGATATGAAAAATTCCTTCTTTGGAACCCATCAGGGGTAAGATTTCTGTATCCGGGTCGGGGCTAAAGCCATACCATCTTTGCATGCTGGCGGCCATGGCCTGCCGAAGGGCGGCCAGCCCCCGGTATGGCTGATACCCATGGTTTTGTGGCAAACGGGCGCTCTGGCACAAGGCCGCAATCACGTCGGGGTGAGGCGGCAGGTCTGGGCTGCCAATACCCAGATTGATGACCGGAGGTCCTTCAAGATTCAGTCGGGCGATTTCTTTGAGTTTTTGGGCAAAGTAATACTCCCGGATGTTTTGCAGTCTGTGGGCTTCCTTAAGGTACATATCAGGATTGATTTAGACATAAAAAAAACCCGGCCTCTGTGTTTCAGAAACCGGGTAGTATATCGGCAGGGCTATGCCATATCCTATCGCTCCGAAACAGGGCCTCGGGAGTAGTAGTAATAATAGTATGCCTGATGATTCCAATTCATGCTGCGAACTTAAAACCGCTAAAGGAAAAAAACAATGACTTCTTCAAAAAAACAGAAAAAAATCAAAAACCCTGTTCACACTGTCCACCATCGACACCAAAAAACATGTCCCTCATCAGCCTTCCATTTCTTCCTGGCTCAGTTTGCTTGCTTTGAAAATGCAGGAACGCCCACCCTTAAGGCACGGGCTCATTTTTTCCTTTCTGTGCCTGGTTTGTCGAGTTTTCACTTTTTGAAGGCCTAATTTTCTCCCCAGCCCTCCCATCTTCGGGTCTTCGCTTTAGTTTTGCAGGGCCGGTCAGGCTATAAGCAAGAAAAAAATGCGTGTTCATCCCGAAGGCTATTTCATCGTGTCCGCTTCTTTTGCCGGACTAATCATTATCAATCTGGTCTTAAGTTGGTTTTCCGTGGTTTGGTGGATACAAATCCCCCTTTTGGTGCTGAGTCTGGCGGGCTTTGGATTTGTGCTACAGTTTTTCCGAGACCCCCGGCGACAGCCCATTCAAGACGAAGGACAGGTGCTGAGCCCTGCCGACGGCAAGGTAGTGGTGATAGAAAAAACCGAAGAGCATGAGTATTTTAAAGCCCTTCGCTGGCAAATTTCCATTTTTATGTCGCCCCTGGATGTGCATGCCAACCGCAATCCGGTGAGTGGTCGGGTATTGTATTACCGCTATTACCCGGGGCGCTTTCTGGTGGCCTGGCATCCCAAATCAAGCGAATTGAATGAACGCAATACCATTGTGCTTGGGTCGGCCCGGGGGCAGGTGTTGTTTCGCCAGATTGCCGGGGCCGTCGCCCGACGGATTCGCTGCTACCTGAGCCCCGGCGAGGAAGTGGTACAGGGAGCCCCGATGGGCTTTATTAAATTTGGGTCGCGGGTGGATATTTTTCTTCCGCCCGATGCGCTCATCAAGGTCAAAATGGGCCAGCAGGTCTATGCCGGGCTGGACGTACTGGCCGAATTTGCCCCTCCGGCTCAGGATTGATGCTGGGCATCTACCACCGCAATAGCCACCATATTGACAATTTCCCGCACCGAACTGCCTAATTGCAAAATATGCACCGGCTTGTTCATCCCCAGCAGGATAGGGCCGATGGTTTCGCTGGGGCTCAGTTCCTGCAAGAGTTGTAGGCAATATTGCCTGCTTCCAGGTTGGGAAAATAAGTGTATTGGGGCTGTGCTTGGCCAACACACTAAAAGGATAATTCCTTTCCAGCAGTTCGGCATTGAGCGCGACATTGGCCTGCACTTCGCCATCAATAATCAAATCGGGAAACTTGGCCTTGGCCATTTCTACGGCTTTTTGCACCTTCTTGGGACTGCTGCCCCGGCTGGAGCCAAAGTTAGAGTAAGACACGAGGGCAATCGAAGGTTCAAAACCAAAAAACTGCACCCCTTTGCGGGTGAGCTCAATGATATGTACCAGTTCTTCGGCACTGGGGTCGGTATTCACAGTGGTATCGGCAAAAAACAGCGTGCGCCCTTTGCTCACAATGACATACATCCCCGCCACCAGTTGGGTTTCAGGACGCACCCCCACTACCTCCAGGGCGGGCTTGATGACTTTTGGGTAATTCTTGGTGAGGCCCGAAATAAAGGCATCGGCCTTGCCCAGGTGGAGCATCATGGTGCCAAAATAATTGCGGTCTTGCATCATCTTCTGGGCATCATAGAGGGTAACCCCACGGCGCTTTCTTTTATCGTAGAGCAACTGGGCATATTCCTGGCAAAGTGCTAGCCCGTGGCGGGGGTCTAATATCTCCACATCTTCCAGGTCAAGCGACTGGTCGTGGATGGCCTGCCGGATTTTGGCTTCATCTCCCAGCAAAATTGGAATGGCAATGCCTTCTTCGCGGGCCGTTTGGGCGGCTTTGAGTACCTTGAGCTGGTCGGCTTCGGCAAAAATCACTCTTTTGGGTTCTTTTTGCGCCCGCTGGATGATTCGCGTCATCAGCTTGGAATCAATGCCGAGGCGCTCCTGCAAAACTTGATGATAGGCCTCCCAATCTTGGATGGGGAATTTGGCTATCCCGGTTTCCATAGCGGCCCGGGCCACTGCCGGAGAGATAGTAGTAATCAGGCGCGGGTCTAAAGGCTTGGGGATGAAGTAGGCCCGGCCAAAAGTAAGGGCTTCATTGCCATAGGCCCGGCTGACCATATCAGGCACTGGCTGTTTGGCCAATTCGGCAATGGCCTTCACGGCGGCCAACTTCATCGCTTCATTGATAGAGGTGGCCCGCACGTCTAAGGCTCCCCGAAAAATATAAGGAAAACCCAACACATTGTTGACCTGATTGGGATGGTCAGAGCGCCCGGTAGCCATCACGATATCATCGCGTACAGACATTGCCAGCGCATAGGCAATCTCAGGGTTGGGATTGGCCAGCGCAAAAATAATTGGGTTAGGAGCCATACTTTTTACCATTTCGGGGCTGAGGACATCGGCCACCGAGAGGCCCAAAAACATATCGGCTCCCTGCATGGCTTCTTCCAATGTCTCTACGGGGAGGTGTGTGGCAAATTCGGCTTTGGTGGGGTCCAGGTCGGCCCGCCCCTGACGGATTACCCCTTTGCGGTCTAGCATCACAATCTGCTCGCGGCGCATCCCCAAGGAAAGATATAACTTGGCACAGGCAATGGCCGAAGCCCCCGCGCCATTGACCACCAGTTTGATTTCAGCTATTTTCTTACCTACCAGTTCAAGGGCATTGAGCAGACCCGCTCCGGTGATGATGGCAGTGCCGTGCTGGTCATCATGCATCACCGGAATATTCATTTCGTCGCGCAGGCGCTGCTCTATCAGAAAAGACTCCGGTGCTTTGATGTCTTCCAGATTGATGCCCCCAAAAGTAGGCTCAAGTGATTTGACGATGGTGATAAAGGTTTCGGGGTCTTCGCAGTTGATTTCCAAGTCAAACACATCAATTCCGGCAAATTTCTTAAACAGTACTCCCTTGCCTTCCATCACTGGCTTTGAGGCTTCGGGGCCGATATTGCCCAGTCCCAGCACCGCCGTTCCGTTGGAAATAACGGCTACCAGATTGCCTTTGGCGGTGTAGAGATATACCTTCTCAGGGTCTTCGGCAATTTCTTTGCAAGGTTCGGCCACCCCGGGCGAGTAGGCCAGGGCCAGGTCGAGTTGAGAACTGAGGGCTTTGGTGGGCACTACTTCTATTTTGCCGGGCTTGTCTTGTTGGTGATAAGCCAGGGCATCTTCGCGGCGAACTTTGATGGACATAAAGAAGAGATGTTTAGTTAATGAAACGGAGAGCCTACTTACTTTCCGTGCAGGTACTTATTTTTTGGCCTGAATGTAGGCGAAAAAAATGAAGCTTTCAAAATATCTCTTCATAAAATAAAGCCGCGCCTCCTGGCAAAAACTCCTTTGTGAGTGTAAAAATCTACTCGCGCCCCAAAGCGTGGAACCGTTTGCCTGCCTATTCTATTTCTGGTGCCGAAGCATAATCGGCTTCGGTGAAGGTATAGGTAAAGCTTCCTCCCAAATCTCGGGGCACAAATTGGTAAAAATCATACCCAAAAATACCCGAACACCTGGCCCACTCAGTAAAGGGGCAGGATTTGAAACCCAACACCCTTTCCTCGTTAAAAATGACAGCAACAGAATCCATTTCTAATTGATAATTG
>JAAUUB010000111.1 GCA_012031215.1 Microscillaceae bacterium
AGACACAGTAAAAGCCCAACGCGATGACCTCATAGAAAAAACCAACGAACTCGAAGCCCTCACCGAAGAACTGCGCCAGCAAGGGGAAGTTTTAGCCAATACCAATGCCAACTTACAAAACACCCAGCAGCTCAAAGATTTGATGATTTCCGCTGTCAATCACGATTTGCGGAATCCTTTGAACCCTATCTTGAATTTTAGCAAGCCTAATTATCCCAAGTACAGCGATCAAGAGCGATTGGCACTTATCCATCAGCAGGCCAACAGTATGCTTTTTTTGATAGAAGACATTATGAATGTCTATCGGGCCGATAAGCTCATCGTACAGCCTGCGCCCAACTCCCTCCACAAAGTCGCCACCGAAGCAATCCAGCTCATCAGCCTTGCCAAAGCGGTCAAGCCCGCCATTCGCAATGAAATCCCGGCGGAACTGATGGCACACTTTGACCACAACTACATCAAGCGGGTATTTGAGAACTTCCTCAGCAATGCCGTCAAATACACCCAAAGCGAAGAAAAAGGCGGTTGGGTGCGCTTCTTTGCCGAGGTAAAGGCCGACACCCAGCAGGTCTTCGTAGGGGTAGAAGACAATGGCAAGGGAATCCCCAAAGATAAATTTGAGGAAATCTTCCTTCCTTTTGTCAATTTGGATGGTCGTAGCCTGGGCGGGGCAAAAGCCGTCGGGATTGGCTTGACCTTCTGCAAAAACATTGTAGAGGCACACGGCAGTAAGATAGAACTCGAATCGGAGGAAGGCAAAGGCACGAAGTTTTATTTTGTCTTGCCTTACATCGCCCCTGAGCCCAAGGCCGCTACTCCTGAGGAAGCCGCTTTACAAATCATCCGACTTACGGAAGCGGAAAAAGCTGAACTCAGCACTCAAATTGCTGAAATCCAACAGATCGGTTTTAATAATGCCAAACTCAAACGCTACCTAGAACACATGGAAGTAGGCAGCTCGGAGCGGCTACAAGCCTGGAAAGAGGCTTTGATGAAAGCAAGGCTAAGAAAAGATAAGGAGGCGTTTGAGGAGATGATAAAATAAAGTAATTAGTGGGTTAGGAGAACCAATGACCAATTAACCAATGACCAATTAACCAATGACCAATTAACCAATGACTAATTAACCAAAACAACATGGAACAACTCATCAAAGTAGAAATCAAAGACGGAATCCAAGTAGTGGACAGCCGCATCATTGCTAAAGGCTTGAATATTAACCATAAAAGCCTTATGGAAACAATCAGAGAGTATCAAAAAGACCTTGAAGACTTGGGAATTTTGCCGTTTGAAACGGCGAAATTAACTCAAGGGCGTGGCAGACCTGAAACCGTTACCTACCTAAATGAACTTCAATGTCATTTTGTAGTAACCCTCAGCCGAAATACTGTAGAGGTAGTGCAGTTCAAAAAAGGCTTGGTACTTGCCTTTGATGCGGCCAAGAAAGAAATCAAAGTACTTGAAGAAGTCATCAAGGAAAGTACTGATTTCATAGAAAAAAAACGAAAATACTACCAAAAGAAAGGCTATTCAGAGGCTTGGGTTGAGAAACGTTTGGAAAGCATTGAAGTCCGTAGCGAACTAGAAAGCGAGTGGCGCAAACGAGGAATTACCGAAGCCCGACAGTTTGCATTGCTTACTTCTTTGCTATCTAAAGAAACCTTTGAACTTACGCCTAAAGCCCACAAAGAACTCAAAGGGCTGAAATCGCAAAACTTGCGTGACCACATGACGCTCAAAGAGTTGGCTTTTCTGACCTTAGCAGAAGTTTCTACCACTGAAATCGCCCAAACTGAAGACAAACAAGGCTTAGATGAAAACAAAGAAGCCGCCCTCAGAGGAGGTAAAATAGCCGGAGATGCCCGCCGTGCCCTCGAGGCCCAAACGGGTAAAAAGGTAGTGAGCGCACTCAATTTCCTGCCTGAAAATCCGGCAAAGTACATCAAAAAATAAAATTCATACGCATAAACTTTAATCAGTATAAAATTTAAAATTAAATTTTTTTTATTTTTATAGAAGATTTTAAATACTTTTGGTTAAAATAGACAAATCATGCAACTATTAGACAGAATCACCATTGTACCTGATGTTTGTAATGGCAAACCTACCATCAGAGGGATGCGCATCACAGTACAAACCATTTTACAATATCTCTCCGCAGGGGATAGTACAGAAGATATTATACAAGCCTATCCTTTCTTGGAAAAAGAAGACATACAGGCTTGTATCGCATTAGCACTCAAAGGCTTAGAACTGAATAAAAACCAAATAGAATTGATAAGCTAAACCCATAATCAACTATGGATTTTTTAGTAGATGTAAACCTACCTAAATTTTTCGCTTATTTCAATTCACCCAATTTTCAGTTTGTATCCGATTTAGACTTGACTCTGACTGATAGTGCAATTTGGGAATATGCACTAACAAATAATCTCGTGATACTCACCAAAGACACAGACTTCTACACTCGCTGCCTGCTTACAGACGAACACCCTAAAATTGTGCATTTCCAGATAGGTAACGGCTCCATCAAAACTTTACACCTGTATTTTGATGCCCATTGGCTTCATATCACAGCGCTTTTGGCCCAAGCTAGACTAATCATTGCGAAAGTAAATGTGATTGAAGTAATTCGATGAAATCTATATTTAACTTAAACCCTCGGTTCGTATCTCACGAACCACAAAAAGAAGGAAGCTCCTACCCCCAAAGGAAAGCCCCCTGTCCCCAAGGAGGAGTTTTTTTAATGAAATGACCTAATGACCTAATGACCTAATGACCTAATGACCTAATGACCTAATGACCTAATGACCAATTAACTCAAAAAAAATGATCACAAAAATCCTTGTCGTAGATGATGAACAACCGAACCGGGACATGGTCGGCGATTACCTGCTTGATGAAAATCCTGACTTTGAAGTGTTAATTGCCTCTGATGGGCAAGAAGCACTTGAAATAATGGAAAAAGAAAAAACCATAGACCTGGTACTGACCGACTGGAACATGCCCGTAATGGACGGCATACAACTTGTAAAGGCCATCAAAGCAAACCCGGCCTTTAAGCAAATCCCGGTATTGATGCAGACCGCCAATACAACCCCTGCCGAGTTGAAAATCGCCTTTGATGCGGGGGTGATGGACTACATCAAAAAGCCCATAGAGCCGGTAGAAATGCTTGCCCGCGTGAAAGCGGCCCTTGCCTTCCACTATGAAAAGCGCAAAAGTGATCGCCTCCTGCTCAAAATCTTTCCCGAAGAGGTGGCCGAAGAGCTCAAGGAACGCAACGATGCTACCCCCCGCTACTTCAAAAGTGCTTCTATTCTTTTTGCCGATGTCAATGGCTTTTCCAAGACCGCCCGCCGCCTCAAAGATAGCCCCCACACCCTGGTCAAGATGCTGGACCGCTGCTTTGAAATCTTGGATGACATTGCCCTTCGCCGTGGCATAGAGCGCATCAAAACCATTGGCGACTGCTATATGGCCGTGGCGGGGGTACCTACCGAAACCCATACCCATGCCTTAGATTTGGTGCTGGCCGGGCTGGAAATGCAGGCGGCCATAGAGCAGGCTACCGACGAAACCCGCGAGGTGGACCAATGGCGGCTCCGGATGGGCATCCATACCGGCGACCTGGTGGCCGGGGTGATTGGCCGGATGAAATTTGCCTATGATGTTTGGGGCGATAGTGTGAACCTGGCTTCCCGCCTGGAAACTACGGGCATGGTGGGTCGGGTCCATATCAGCGCAGAAACCTATCAGGCAGTAAAAGAGTTTTTTGTCTGCGAACAACGCGCCGAGTGGATTGAAGCCAAAAATATCGGCCTGGTGCAAAGCTATTTTGTAGAACGCCTCAAGCCTGAATTTTGCGCCGATGAGGCGGGCTTAATTCCCAATGCGGTGTTTTGCGAAACGAAGAGAAAATCTGATGAATGGCTAATAGCAGGGGGCTTTATTCTTTTGTGCGTTCCAATACCTGTCGGTACACTTCTTTGTAGGCGGCCACGCCCTTTTCCAGGCTAAAATACGCCTTTGCGGCGGTGCGCAGGGCATCCGGGTCAATGTGGGCCAGGCGGTCCCACTGTTGCAGGGCCTGGTCAAAAACCACTTCGGTCATTTCTTCCAGCAAAATCCCCAGTTCATATTGCGCAAATAAATGACGATGGTCGCCAATCACGTTCGTAATCACGGGCAGCCCCATGGCCAGTATCTCGCCCATTTTGGTGGCGGAAGAGGCTTTTTTAGAAAAAACCGGCTTGATGAAGAAAATAGCCGCTTCGCTCTGGGCCAGCCAGCCGGGCACCTCGGCCCTCTCGGCGGCCTGGATGTGCAAATGCGCCGGGGGAATTCCCAGGGCCTGGGCCCGGGCCTGGATGGGTGCCGGGGCTTCGGTCGTGATAAAAAGAAACCGCGCCTCAGGCTTTAGCCTTCGCAGGCGGGCAAAAACAAGAGCATTTCGTCCAGCATATACCAGGTGCCAATAGAGCCCAGATAGGCCAGGGCAAACGCTTTGGCGGGGGGGGACGCTGGTGGGCTAAAGACCTCCAAATCCACACAACAAGGAATCACCGCCACGGGCGAAGCCTGGGGCAAGTGCCAGGCGGCCATCACCTGTTGGGCTTCGTGGGTGAGGCTAATGGTGTGAGCTGCTTTTTGCAGAAAGTCTTTTTCCTTGTTTTTAAAATAGCGGTAAATCCATTTAAAAAGCGGCTTGCGCAAATCCCAGAGGCCCCCTTCCACCCGTTCATCGGCCCAAAAGCCCCGCATATCAAAAATAAAGGGCACTTTCCATCTGCGCTGAAAATATTCCCCCAAAGCGCGCTCAGGTAGCTCCGGCAGTGCAAAAGGGCAAAAGGGCTTTGGCGATGCAGTTGAATCGCCCGGCGACGCATTTGCCTCAGGTCCCAGAGGGTAGAGAAAACCGGGGGCTTTTTGGTATAAAAAATATAGGCCCAGTGCAGGCCCCGGGCTTCCAGGCGGGCCCGGATGACGGGGGCGCGCCGGGCAAAGTTTTCTCTTTTTTCGGCACTCAGCACCGTGATTTCGTAACCGGCCCGGCTGAGTCCTTCCAGGTAAGGCAAGACCTGCGATTGGCCCAGTGGGTCAGTGAGCCCATCGTAGCTAATAAAAAGTACTTTAATAGGGCTGGGCATACCAGTCAATAAATTTTTGGAGGCCGGTTTTAAAATCGGTTTTCGGCTGATAGCCAAGCAATTGGCGGGCCTTCTCGATGTCGGCATAAGTAATGTCCACATCCCCGGGGGGCACAGGCTGGGTTCTAATATTGGGTTTTTTGCCCAGCAGCTCATACAGCAAGTCAATCAGTACCGACAAAGCCACGGGGGTGTGGTTGCCCAGATTGATGATTTCATAGACCTGTTCGTGGTTTTGCACATACGCCAGGGCTTGCAAAATGCCCTGCACGGTATCTTCTACATAGGTATAGTCGCGGGCCGTACTTCCGTCGCCATACATCGTGAGGGCCTCTCCCTGGGTGATGAGCCCTACAAATTTATGAATGGCCAGGTCGGGTCTTTGCCGGGGGCCATAGACCGTAAAAAGCGCAAATTCAGCACATCCATTCCATAGAGGTAGTGATAGGTATGGGTCATCAGTTCGCCCGCCTTTTTGGTAAAGGCATAAGGCGAAATGGGATAATCTACATTATCACTTTCCCGAAAGGGAATTTGTGGGTTATTGCCATAGATGGAAGAGGAAGAAGCAAACACCATTTTTCTGATGTGTTGGGCCTGCATCCAGGCCAGCAGGTGCTGGGTCGCCTGGATGTTGTGGCGGATATAGGCCGCCGGGTCTTTTACCGAAGGCTGGATGCCTGCTTTGGCCGCCAGGTGAATGACCGCCTCGCAGGGCGGCAACCGAGACAAGGCCGAAGCATCCGACAAATCCATTTCCACAAACTGAAATCCGTCAAAAGCCCGGCTCTTCTCCAGGTTGCGGATTTTAATGGGCCGGGCATAAAAATCATCAAAATTATCCACCCCCACTACCTCGTGGCCCTGCGCCAGGAGCCTTTCGCTGAGCCAGGAGCCGATGAACCCGGCCGCGCCGGTGAGCAAAATTTTGGACATAAAGGCTAAAAAAAGAATGAACAAAAAAATATCCGCCAAAGATAGGGTTTTTGCCGCGAATGAAAGGCGGGTGGCGCAAGTAATGCACCTGGGCGCAGGCAAGGCCATTGGGACAAACGTTTTTTTTTACTTAGTTTGGGATATAATTGTGTTTTTTTTACATTACTTATTTTCTTAAACTTATGAAATCGCTTGTATTACAAGAAGACCCCCGGGAGAAGCTGGTGCTCAAAGATTCCCCTCGCCCGGAGTTGAAAGCGGGTGAAGCCCTGGTACGTATCCGGGCGGCGGCCCTCAATCACCGCGACCAATGGTGCCGGGTGGGTATGTATCCCGGTTTGCGCTATCCTTCTATTTTGGGTTCGGATGGCTGCGGGGTGGTGGAGGAAGTGGCCGAAGGGGGCGAGCAGGCCTGGCTGGGCCAGGAAGTGATTCTGAATCCGAATGTAAATTGGGGCAGCGACCCGGAGTTTCAGGGCTATAACTACAGCATTCTGGGAATGCCTACCAATGGCACTTTGGCCGAATATATCGCCGTGCCTGTCCACCGTTTGCATCCCAAGCCTACCCATTTGTCTGCCGAAGAAGCGGCAGCCCTGCCTTTGGCCGGACTAACGGCTTTTCGGGCGGTTTTCCGTAAGGGGGGGTTAAAAAGCGGCGACCTGGTGTTTATCACTGGCATTGGGGGAGGGGTTGCCTTGTTTGCCCTACAGTTTTGCGTGGCCGCCGGAGCCAAGGCCTATGTAAGCTCGGGCCACGAAGCCAAAATAGAAAAAGCCCTGGCCTTAGGTGCTGCGGGCGGTTTTCTCTACAAAGAAGAAAAATGGACCAAAGGCCCGGCAAAAGTAGCTCCCTTGGGTTTTCAGGCCATCATTGACGGGGCAGGAGGCCCTGATTTTGGAGAGGTGGCTAAGATGCTGGCTCCGGCGGGCAATCTGGTCGTGTATGGCACTACGGCGGGCAATCCTTCGCCCATCCATATTCCCCGCCTGTTTTTTTCGCAGGCCAATATCAAAGGCTCCACGATGGGCAATGACCAGGAATTTGCCGATATGGTGGCCTTTGTAGATGCCCATAAAATCAAGCCGGTGCTCAGTTCGGTGCGGCCCTTTGCCGAGGCCATTTCAGCCTTCGACGAGATGGCCGCCGGAGGACAGTTTGGCAAGCTGGTCATTCGGGTGAGTGAATAAAGCCCGGTCGGACTCCTTTTGCCTTACTAAAATATAAAAAACCCGCCTGTCTTTCCAGAGAGGCGGGCTTTCTTAGAAAGCCAGTCATTACCAGCGTATCAGGGCGGAGGCCCAGGTAAAGCCACTGCCAAAAGCCGCCAGGCAAACCAAATCGCCCGCTTGCAGGCGCTTGGTTTCCCAAAGCTCGCTCAGGCAAATCGGAATGGTCGCCGCCGTGGTATTGCCATATTTTTGGATATTGTTATAGACCTTGTCTTCGGGCAGGCCCATAGCCTGGCGAACTGCTTCGGAAATCCGCAAATTGGCCTGGTGGGGCACCAGCATATCAATATCATTTCTTTGCAATTGGTTGGCCAGCAGGGCTTCATCAATCACTTCGGTAAAGCGGGTAACGGCGTGCTTAAACACGGCACTTCCTTTCATATAGGGCAGATGGCGGCCTTCTTCCACAATCTTGGGCGACATCCGGTCTTTGAGGTTACTGCCCGGATGCTCTAAGAACAAATCTTCGGCATATTCCCCCTGGGAGTGAAGATGGGTAGAAGGATGCGATGCTGTGGGTCAGTCGTTTTTTGCACTACTGCCGCTCCGGCCCCATCGCCAAAAAGCACGGCAAAATCTCGGTTGCGGTTGCTGGTCTCCAGGATATTAGACTGGATTTCGGAACCTACCACCAGGATATTTTCATACATCCCGGAACGGATGTACTGGTCGGCAATGGAGAGGCTGTAGATGAATCCACTGCATTGGGTGCGCACATCCAAAGCCCCTATTTCGCGAAAAGGCAGATGCCTTTGCAACAAGACTCCGGAGCCAGGAAAATTATAATCCGGGCTAAGAGTGGCAAAAATGATAAAGTCAATGTCTTTGGGCTGAAGTCCGGCTCGTTCAAGGGCAATCTCGGCGGCGCAAGCCCCCATTTTGGACACCGTATCGCGGCCTTCGGTAAAAAACCGCCGTTCTTTGATGCCCGAACGGGTGGTAATCCACTCATCGCTGGTCTCCATGAGTTGCTCCAAGTCGGCATTGGTGATGATGGTATCGGGCACATAAAAGCCCAATCCTGTGATGCGTGCGTAGTTCATAAGCTTTGCAATCCATTCGATATTGCAAAGAAAACCAATCTACACAAAAAATAAGTCATTGATTTATAGGTATCTATGAGTAATTTAATGACCAATGGTCAGCAAAGGCTATTGTGGAATTAGGGGGCTTAAGCAAAAAAAGCAAGCCAAAACTTGCTTTTATCTTTGCAACTATACCAAATGGTCATTTTCTTTAAAAAGACGGGCGGGCTTCTATCTGATTTCTTTCCAAAAACATGTTATACGCGGTAAGATAAACAGCCTGGTCTTCATCCGGAATGTTGTCCAATTGCAAGAGGGCTTCGTAACGTTCCAGGGCTTCGATAAGAAAGCCGTAGTTTTCAAAAAATAAAGCTTCGGAGACCAGGTCATAGGCATTGCCCGTACCCGTGAGTTCGGGCTGAAAGGCTTGCAAAGCACTCTCGAAACGAAGCCTTTCCGAACCCTGCACCCAGGTAATAGCGGCTCCTTTGGGTGCTTCCTGTCCTTTGCCTTGCGGCTTTACTTTTACAATAAAGGAAAAAGTCTCCGCATTGGCAGGGACAAAAGTCCGGACATCCAGGGTAAGAGTCGTTTGTTGGGTGGTAAATGATTTGAGAAGGCGGTTTTCAAAGTCCATCACTTCCACGACATACCCCTTATCAGTCATGGCTTCTTGCCATTTTACCTGAAAAACCGGGGCATACAATTGGCTGTGCTGAGGCAGTAAAACGGGCAGGGCTTCGCCGCGCCGTTCAATGGCCGCCAACACATTGATGTATTTATGCTTCGACTCGGCGTGATTACCCTCACTGATGACATAGCTGAGGTAGCGTCTTTTTTTCAAATTTTCTTCCAAATTGATTACGCTCCGTTCCAGGGGCTTGGTCTCTGTACTGATTTGGACAGTGCCCCCTGAGCGATGGATAAGGCTCAAATAACTTTTGGGGGCCACAGCCACATTATCGGTTGTGCTGAGTGTGTTGCCCACCCCCAACACCTTTGTATTGCAGGTGCTTTTGCCCGCGACGGCCAAGACTTTAAAAGCTTGCTGGCCCATAGCGGTAGAGGAAAGCAAGCAAGCCAAACCTAGTAAAAAGAAAAAGACAGCTTTCATAAGAAGGGTATTTTTGTTGAAATCTTGCTTATTACCAAATTTTCGGCAAGGTACAAAAATTTAAGTAAATCGCTTACAAAAAGGTAAGAAAAGAGATAAAAGAAAAATTTCCCGTGCAAGTTACCCGGAATAACTGCAGATTTACTGAGCAATTTGGGCCTTTCTCAGTCAAAACAGGCTTATTGGCTGCCAAATAGAGATGTAAGAGAAAAAGCAGAATAGGGGCGGTTGATTTAGTCAAGCACCTCATTTTTTGTCATAACGTAATGCAGCGCGCAATAGAGGCAAAAAAACCATAAGCACAAACCCACAAAAAATAATCCGAACACCAGCACATAAAAGACCCCCATCCACCACCAGGATACCTCTGGGGCGATGACTGGCTGAATAAGCATAAAATGCACAGCTAAGGTCATCAAGAAAGAAACGCCCGTCATCGACCACATCATCACCCGCAAATAAGGCCAAAAGCGGGAGTGAAAAAACTGCTGCAGGCAGGCACTCCATTGCCATTCCTGCTCTATGCGCAATTGTCCCCGGGCATCTACCTGGAGCTGTCGCGAGAGGGGGGGGCGTTTTTTGGCCGATTTCTGAAAGTACTTCCTCAATAAAGGCATCATAGTCGTAAAGTTGCGCGCATTTGCACAGACATACAATGATAAATGTCAGAAATAAACCCTTGCCTGCAAAATAAACCGTAGCAGAAAAAGGCAAAGCCCCCTGTGGTGGGGCCTTATGCTGGCAGCATTACTTGCTGGAGTTTGGCTTTCAGGGCTTCGGAAGCGGGCACTAAGGGAAGGCGTACATAGGGCGCGCATACCCCTTGCAGGGCCAGGGCCTGCTTCACTCCCACCGGATTGCTTTCTTCATACATCAGCGGATTGAGAGGGGCCAGGAGGTAGAGCGCGGCCTGCGCCCGAGCAAAATCGCCTTCGAGGGCCGCCCGCACCATTTCCGAAAAAAGCACCGGAAACGCATTGGCCATGACCGAAATCACGCCATCGCCCCCCAAGGAAATCACCGGAAGGGTAAGCATATCTTCTCCCGAAAGCAGCAGAAAATCTTTGGGCTTATGGCGGGCAATCTCCAGGCATTGCAACAGGTCGCCGGAAGCTTCCTTGACCCCAATGATGTTGGGATGTTCTGCGAGGCGCAAAGTGGTTTCGGCAAGCATGTTACAGGCCGTCCGACCCGGCACATTGTAAAGAATCAATGGCCGGGGGGCGGCCTCCGCCAATGCGGTATAGTGGGCAATAAGGCCTTTTTGCGAAGGTTTGTTGTAGTAAGGACTGACCGACATCAGGGCCTGCACCCCTTCCAGGCGCAGGTTGGGCAATTGACTGAGCAAGGCCTGGGTATCATTGCCACCCCAACCATAGACAAGGGGCAGATTGGCCGGATTGTTTTCCTCCACAAAATCCAGGAGTTGCTGCCTTTCGCTTGGTTTCAGGGTTACGGATTCGCCCGTTGTACCCATCACTACCCAATAATTCACGCCCTTTCCCTGGGCGTGGGTATGCAACAAAACACGGCGCAGGGCATCAAAATCAACCGCTCCGTGCGCATCAAAGGGGGTAATCAAGGCGACCCCCGTGCCACGAAAAGACGATACTTGCATCTCAATTAGCATTTAAAGCTTTGGTATAAATAAACATTTGCTCAGTGAGCAGGTTCAAAGAAGCCCCTTCCGGCAGTTGAATCATGATTTCGTAGCCCTGTTCCTGCCCCGGAAAATATGGGCCTATCCGGCATTTGGCCTGGCTATGGTTCATAATCCACTCAAAAGGGCAAAAGGCTCTGTATTGAGGCAAAACAAAAAATCAAACCGCCCATACACAAACTGGCTTACTTCGTCCGATTTGATTTTACCAAGGGCGTTGATATGTTGCCGAGTAAAGACATCGTATCGGAAATCATAAGGGTTGCTGCTGATTTTCTCAAGATAAGTCAGCAAGGTCAATTGTTTTTTGTCTTTTTGAAGCTGGGAAACAAATCGGTTGATAATCGAGAAATCCTCTTCCTGGCGGGCCATAAACAAGACCCCAATATGCCGGGCTTCGGCATAATTGACCACCTTTCGGGGGGTGTAGGGCACGCGATCGGCCAAAAACTGATGGCGCAGGCGGGCTATAAATTCTCCAAACCGGCTCATAGAATCCTCTTTAAATTATTAAGGAAGGGCAATTTACGCTTTTTTATTTCTTTTTGACAAATTTTGGAGTTACCAACCCACATACCGTGGTGGCTTGAATCCCTTGAGCCGGAGGTAAACGGCCAATTGCCCCCGATGATGGGCCAGGTGGTCAATCAATAGAAAAAAGACCCGGCGCTGACGCATCCTTCCGGCAAAAAAATCAACCTCTGCGTCAAGCTGGGCCAGTGGGTATTTGCCCAAAAGATGATGTACAAAATTAAAAGCCTGGTTTAAGACCTCGGCAATTTCGGCTTTGGTTTGGGCCGACTGAGCCGCTTTGAGAAGGGCTTCCTTTTGCAGGCTGTCGCCGGGGCTAAGATAGGTTCCCGACAGGTAAATGATATTACGGCTCAGATGAAGGAGTTGCTCTCCATAAGTCATTTCTTCGGGACTGGGCCGAAAACTGTATTGTTCTTCGGGCATCAGGGCCGCCATTTGCAAGGTATAGGCCTGGGCATTGTGCCAACGCGCAACAAAATCGTCCACAAAATTTTGCTCCTGTGCTTCTACATTCATTATCAAAACCAACTTTAAAAAAAAAGGCCCCAGTTTTCGCATCTTTAATTTTTTGGCAAAGATAACAAATATTCAAATTGGCCGGAAGAAGTGTTCATTTATTGGCTTTGGTGATGAAGGCAAATAGGGCCGGGGTTCTCGAACTGTCCGAAAACAGCACAAAAAATGTCCGAAAATGAACTATATTTAGCCCACAAGCAGGCCCCTACTGCGCCCGAAAGACTTTGTAGTGCCCCTCAGGAATGAGCATAAAGACTTGGTACAGATTTAGAAATGTTTTGAAAAACATGAACCCCTTCAATATTTTCAAAATATGAGCGAACATACACTCGGCAAGGTTTTGATTGTGGACGATGACGAAGATATTTTGCTGGCCGCAAAAATGCTCCTGAAGCGCTACGCCCAGAAAGTGGTGATTGAAAAAGACCCCCGTAAGATTCCCTTCTTGATGAATCAGGAGGCTTATGATGTGATTTTGCTGGATATGAATTTTAGCGAAGACACCACCAGCGGCAAAGAAGGAATTTTTTGGCTTAAGGAAATTATGCAACGCGAGCCTCAGGCCGTCGTGGTTATGATTACTGCCTTTGGAGATGTAGAAACCGCCGTAGAGACGCTCAAACAAGGCGCTACCGACTTTGTGCTGAAGCCCTGGCAAAATGAAAAACTGATTGCGACCCTCTCGGCTGCCCACAAACTCAAAAACTCTTACCACGAGGTGCATACCCTCAAAGAATCAAAGAAAAAGCTGGCCGAAGACCTGAACCTTCCTTTTAGCGATATGCTGGGCGATAGTGCAGGTATGCGCAATGTCAAGAGCATTATCGACAAAGTGGCCAAAACCGATGCCAATGTGTTGATATTGGGCGAAAATGGCACCGGGAAAGAGCTCGTAGCCCGGGCCATTCACCGCCAATCCCTGCGAGCCGAGCGCGACTTTATCGGCGTTGATATGGGTGCCATACCCGAAACATTGTTTGAAAGTGAGTTATTTGGGCATAAAAAAGGGGCTTTTACTGATGCCAAAGAAGACCGCATCGGGCGTTTTGAAATTGCTAACCGCGGCTCCCTCTTTCTGGATGAGATAGGCAATCTGCCGCTCAATCTACAGGCCAAGCTACTGGCGGTCTTGCAAAACCGGCAGATAAGCCCAGTAGGCAGCCCTAAACCAATTTCCATTGACATCCGCCTCATTTGCGCCACCAATTTATCGCTGGAGGCCATGGTGGCCGAGCAAAAATTTAGGCAAGACCTGATGTACCGCATCAATACCGTGGAAATTCATCTGCCCCCCTTGCGCGAACGGGGCGATGACATCCCCCAACTGGCCCAGCATTTTCTGGAAATGTATTGCCGCAAATACAAAAAGCCAGGCAAAAAATTCTCCTCAGCAGCCTTGCAAAAACTACAACGTTACCCCTGGCCTGGCAATGTACGCGAACTCCAGCACGCCGTAGAGCGGGCCGTGATTATGGGCGAAGGGCAAAGCCTTCAGCCCGAAGATTTTTTCTTTTTGCAACCCAAAATAGAAAAAAATGAGCCCCCCCTTAACAATACCCTCAACCTGGACGATGTAGAAAAAGAGGTGATTCACAAAGCCTTGCAAAAACATAATGGCAATATCTCAAAAGCGGCCAAAGAACTAGGCCTTACACGGGCTTCCCTCTATCGTCGATTGGAAAAATATGGGCTTTAATAATTTTCGGTTTCAAATCATCTGGCGTATTTTCTGGCTTATGGCCACCATTGTGCTGGCTTTGCGGCTTTGGGCCCACGCGCAATATTACATCACGGCCTTTACGCTGGGGCTAAGCGCCCTGGTGCAATTGGTGCTGCTGGTGCGCTATGCTGAACAAGCCACCACCCTGTTTAGTCGCTTCTTAAGTGGCATCCAATATGATGATTTTTCGCAAAACTACCAATTGGCCGGTATGGGGCATCGCTTTGAAGCCCTCAGTCAGGAATTTGAGCGGGTAATGCAAAAATTCCAGGAAATACGCGCCGAAAAAGAAGCCCAATACCACTATCTCGATACCATTGTCCAACACATTGCCATTGGGCTGCTGGTATATGATGAACAGGGGCAAATACGCCTTTTTAACGAAGCGGCCCAGCAACTTTTGGGTATCAAGCGCTTGCGTCATCTTACCCAACTCCAAAAAACCCACCCGGATTTGCTCCTCCAGCTGGAAAACCCCGAACCCAGCGCCGGGAGGTGGTCAAACTCATACAGGACGACCGCATTGTTCACCTGGCAATGCGCCGGGCGGCCATTACCCTGCGCCAGGAAAATCTCCGCATCATTTCCTGGCAAGACATCCAAACCGAACTTGATGACAAAGAGATGGAGGCCTGGCAAAACCTGATTCGGGTATTGACCCACGAAATCATCAATTCTGTTACGCCGATTGCTTCGCTCTCGGCCACCATCAATGATGACCTGGCCCGGCATATTGACCGCCAGCAGGCGCATCATCCCGCCAATTCACCAGGCTTGCCCCCTGGCCGGGAAGCTCTCGAGGAAGCCGTGCAGGAAATGCACTACGCCATCCAAGTCATTCAAAAACGCTCGGAAGGGCTTATCCGGTTTGTGCAGGACTTTCGGCGCCTGACCAAGATTCCCCTGCCCCAACTTGAAAACCTCCGCCTCAAAGACCTGGTAGATTCAGTCGCTTTTTGCAAAAAGAAGAATTTCGGAAGAACAAGGTCAACTTTGAAGCCCATATCCAACCCGAAACCCTCGACATCATGGCCGACCCCCGTCTGATTGAGCAAGTCTTTATCAACTTGCTCAAAAACGCCGCGCAAGCCCTGACCGAAAAAGAAGACCGCCAGATTTGGCTTCGCGCCAGGCGGGAAGCCACGGGCAAAACCCTGGTAGAGATAGAAGACAATGGGGCAGGCATCAGCGCCGATGCCCTCAAAAATATTTTCATTCCTTTTTTTACAACCAAAAAAGCCGGCTCAGGCATAGGTTTGAGCTTCTCGCGTCAGGTCATGCGCCTGCACGGGGGCAATATCCTGGTAAAATCACAACTGGGCCAAGGCACTGTCTTTACGCTGGTGTTTCCCTAAGACCTACCAAAAATTCATCCAAAGCCCCCCATCGCCAGGCTGTCCGGTTCTTCTTCATTAGGGCATTTATTTGGCTCCAAACCGCTTCTTTTTCTGAAAAACAATGGTATATTTGGCCTATGGAAGATATTCTTACTGCCAATTCTTTACTTGATGAGCTGGGCCTTCGTAACCATTACCAAATTGTGGCAGAGAAAAATGGGCGTTTGGTTTATGCCCACACGGTCTATTACGAACTTACCGACGAGGATTATGAAAGTTTTATCACCGAAGATGATGAACCTGTGGACAATATATTATCAGAAATAGAACAGCGCAATCTCACCGAAATATTGCAAAGCTCCGCCGCTGACTGGACCGACCGAGATTTTATGGCCTGTGCCAATGTGGGCGTTTACTACGCCAAAGGGCAATTCGTAGTACCAGATATGTTTTTAAGCATGGATGTGAAGTATCCCACATTTACCCAAGACAAAAAAACAAAAACATATTTTGCCTGGCACATGGGCAAATTACCTGATTTGGTTTTAGAAATTGTCTCCAACAAAATAGGTCAGGAAGATACCGAAAAAATGGCACTCTACGCCCGTTTGGGCATTCGCTATTACATCATTCACGACCCTTATTTTTATTTGTCGAAGACAGAACTGCGGGTTTACGAGCTCAAAGCCAATGAAAGGTATGAATTGATTACTGACCCCCACCATTATATGCCTGAAGTCAATCTCGGAATCCAACTTTGGCGAGGCGTCTTCGAGCAATCACAAGGCTTCTGGGTCCGCTGGTGTTCTAAGAATGGGGAACTTCTGAAAACAGGCAAAAGAGCGCGCCGACGAAGAAAAAACAGCGCGCCGACGAAGAAAAACAACG
>JAAUUB010000112.1 GCA_012031215.1 Microscillaceae bacterium
CGCTCTTGACCATTTCAACTATTGGAAGGCAGGCTATCCGGCCATTATGGTAAGTGATACTTCCTTTTTGCGCAATCCAAATTACCACAAGCCCAGTGATACCATTGAGACCCTCAATTTTGATAAAATGGCCGCAGTGGTGCAGGGGGTTTTTGCGGCTGTTTTGGATTTAGCTACCTGAGAGAGGCCCCTTCCTCAGGGGGTGGAAGCTTTTGTTTTTAGCTGGGTATAAATATGTGCTTTTTCTTTTTCCAGTAGATTTTTGAGCAATTTTTCATCGCCGGGGTGCAATTGGCGCACTCTTTTCATTTTTGGACAGTAGGCCCGGCAATCTGTGTTTTCAATTTCCAGGGTCAGGGTCTGGCTTTGGTAAGGGAGAGAGACCATCACTTTTTGCGGGCCAAACTGGATTTTTAACTGAGGGGCCACCTGAGGGGAAATGTTGCCCCGCCCGAGCAAAAATTCATTTTCCAGCACTTCTACTTTGAATGGCTGGTTTTGTGCCTTTGATGCTGAGGGAAGGAGGGTGAGTCCGACCAAAAAGCCAAAAGACAGGAGGATGACGTTTATGTTTTTCATTGGAAGATGGTGAGGAAAAGATTAACGGATTTTTAACCATTTTTGTAGGTGTAATCCCTCTATTGAAAACGTTTTTTGAACAAAATCAATCCTGATAATATGAAAAGAAGCGCATTATTTTTTCTGATTTTATGGCTTTTACCAGTGCTGGGCCATCCGGCCTGGGCACAAGCATCGGGTTTTTTGCTCAGCGGAAAAATTCAGCACCCACAGCCCGACAAGACCTTGGCTTTGGTAAAGCTGGACCTGGAACAGGGACAGCATGCGCTTGTGCAAGAAATTGCCCTCTCGGAAGAGAATACTTTTTCTGTCCAGTTGGAAGAGGCCCAACCCGCCATTTATCTGCTGAGTATTTACCGCACCCAAAACTTGCTTTTAGCCATTGAACCGGGCCAGAAAATTCAGGTTACGGCGGACGGAGCCGACGCGCAGGGAATCCTGGTGGTGGAAGGTTCTCCTGACACGGAGGCTTTGCAAAAATTTCAGCAGCGCCGCCGCATGCTGGAGGAGCAAAGGCTGGCCCCGATTGTGGAAAGCTATCAGGCGGCCCGCCAGCAAAACAATCTCAAAGAAGTGCAGGCCCTGGCCGAGCAATATGAAGCCAAAGTAGCCGAAATCAGTGCGGAAATGGGCGATTATGTACTGAACAAAATGGGTAGCTCCATTGCTGTGTATGGAACATATCCCGATTGGACGACGGAGCAGGAAATGGCTATTATGCGCAAGATTATCGAAAAATTTGACCGTGAGCGCCCCGGCCTGGCCCTTACCGAGGCTACCAGGGCCAAAATTAACCGCCTGGGCCGCCTGGCCATTGGGGCCGAAGCACCCGATATCACCGAAGCAGACCAAAATGGCAATAAAGTCCGCCTTTCTTCGCTCCGGGGCAAGTACGTACTTATTGATTTCTGGGCTTCCTGGTGCGGGCCTTGCCGTCAGGAAAATCCCAATGTCGTGAAAGCTTATCAAAAATTCAAAGACCAGGGCTTTGATATTTTTGCCGTTTCGCTGGATCGCGACAAAAACAAGTGGCTGGAAGCGATTCAAAAAGATAACCTTACCTGGACCCACGTCTCAGACCTAAACTTCTGGCAGGCCGCCGCTGCCCAACTCTACGATGTGCGCGCTATCCCGGCCAATTATTTGCTCGACCCACAGGGGCGCATTGTAGCCAAAAACCTACGGGGAGAAGCCTTACTGGCTAAGCTGGCCGAACTGCTGGGCAAATAAAGCTTAAAATAGGCCCTTAAAAAACCCCGTTTGCGCTGGAATATGGCAAACGGGGTTTTCTATTAGAAGCGCCTTGCTTAGCGATTGTTATCCGATTCGCCCTGTTTGGCATCACTTTCAATCCGGCGGGAACGACGGCGGCGGGGCTGATTTTGGCTCTTGCCAAATTTATATTCAAAGCCCAGGCGTACATCCCGGATGAAAACTTCGCGGATATCCTGGGTAACAAAATCATCGTCCTCAAACGAAGAGCGTAGGCTGAGGCTCCGGGCAAAAGGATTGGCAATGCTCAAAATGACGGCTCCTTTTTCTTTGAAAAGCTGCTTTTTCACCCCCAGCGAATAAAAACTAAAGGCCCCTTGCAAACCCTGTAACTGTACCCTTTGAGAGTTGAAGAATCCAAAAAACTGGGCACTCCAGCCTTTGCCAAAATCCAAAGAAGAATTAAGGTTGAAATTGTAGGCAATGTTGGCATTGGGGTTGCTCACCGTGGGCGAGTCAAAATCTACATAATATACATTGACATTGCCACTGATGCGCCAGGCCTTGATAGGGTTGACTGAGCCAAATAAACTCACGCCATAGTTATTACTACGGGCTACGTTTTGAAAGGTGGTCAACTGCACACTTTCGCTGACATTTTCCAACACCGAGGTAATCACATCTTTGGTGCGCTGCCAATAGGCCGAAAAATTAAGCGAAAACTTCTTGCTAAACAGGCTATAACCCAACTCAAAGTTGTCGGTCAGTTCGGGCTCCAGGGTAGGATTGCCTTGCGAGATGTTAAGAGAATCGGCATAGTTTATAAATGGGTTCAAGAAAAAAATAGAGGGGCGTTGAATCCGGCGGTTGTAGCTTACTTTTAATTTCTGCCCTTTCTTAAATTCTTTTGATAAAATGACATTCGGAATCCAGTTGTCATAACTTTGGGTAAATTGCGTGTCCTGCGTTACAAAATTTCCGGCAATCTCAGTTTTTTCGTAGCGCATGCCTACCTGAACGGCATATTTGCGCGGCAGGGCATAGGTAAGACTTACATAGCCCGACCAAACATCTTGGTCATAATTAAACTCATCCGAACGATCTGAATTCTCGACAAAAAGCTGGTTATCAAAATCGAAATTAAAAAACTGGAAATCACTCCCTACATTCCGCAGCACTGTTTTGACCCCCGTTTCAAATTTGATGCCTTCTGTAAAAGGATGGACATAGTCGGCCTGAAAAGTCAGTTCGTCATTAAAGCTGTCGTTATTATTCCGTTCGCGGTAGTCAAGCACCAGATTGTTGTTGAGCTGGTCTAATTCATAGAACGTGTCGCCTAGGCTACGGCTGTAGAGGGCCAGCAGGCTCAGTTCACGTCCTGGCTTGGCAAAGGTTTTGAGATAATCCAGATTGAAATCAAGGCTGTTGTTACGGTTTTCGTTCTCAAAATCACGGGTAAAGGAGCTTTCTACATTAGTACTGCTATTGAGGGTAAAAGACCGTAACAGATTATCCGAATCAAAATTTCGGTAGCCAATCCTGGCCCCGGCGGTGAGGCTGCTGCGCTTGCTGAGGTCATAGTCAAAAGTAAGCTGGGTATTGCCAAAAATCCCATTTCGCCGCCCCTCATTGTCTTGATTAATCACAGTAGAAAAATCCTCAAAGAAACTTTGTCGATTGGTGCTTTGCTCAAAAGGGGCATAAATGAGCCGACCGCCTGAATTGAAGGCCAGGCCAGCTTTGTTCCAGCGATAATTGGCATTGGCCGAAAAATTACTGCCACGCAGCCCTCCGGTCAGGCTCAGGTTGCCACTCAGGCCTTGCAGGGTATTTTTCTTGGTGATGATGTTGATAATGCCAGCCGTGCCTTCGGCATCGTAGCGGGCCGAGGGACTGGTGATGACTTCTACGCTTTTAATAATCTCGGCTGGGATTTGCTTGAGGGCATCCGCCACACTGCCCGCCATGATAGAAGAGGGCTTGTTGTTAATCAACACCCGGATATTGCCATTGCCCCTTATCTGCACATTGCCATCCAAATCAACCGAAAGCAGGGGTACTTTACGCAATACTTCCGTAGCATCCCCGCCAGCATTGGTCAAGTCTTTTTCGGCATTATACACCAGGCGGTCTATCCGGTCTTCTATCAGTTCGCGGGAGTCTTCTACCACAATCTCGTCCAGCACTTTGGCATCAGTATTCAGTTTGATTTCACCCACATTGATTTCACCTTTATCTTCTTTGATCTCGGCCAGGTCCAGGCGAGTGGTTTCGTAGCCAATAAAGCTCACCGCCAACTGATAGCGACCGGGACCTATATTGGTAATCAGAAATTTACCTTTGCTATCCGTAATAGCCCCATCAATGGGTTTTTGGGTAGCCAGGTCAATGATAGACACGGTGGCAAACTCCACTGCTTCGGCGGTAGAAGCATCTTTGACAATGCCCGTGATTTTAAAATTGCCCCGGGCCGCCTTGTCCACCCCCGGAATTGCGGTGGGGGCTTTTGGGGCGGAGGGCTGCCCGGATAAGGGTTTTGCTGGGCTTGCAGGCCAAAGCCTAAAAGACAAAAAATTAAGAGGTAAGCATTACGCATAATACAAAAGGAAAAAAATGGTAAGCAGATAAAAAAATCAAAGAATACCTGTAAAGTCAGGAAACTGGCACTTTGATTCCACTATCAAAAATAGATGCCCCCTACCAATTGTTTTCTTATTGAAGTGTTAAAGCTTGGGAGATCGAAAAAAAACGAAAGCCAGTGATTTTGCGGAGCTTTAAAAAACACAAAAATGTGTGGCTCGAAAAAATAAAGGCTTCGTATAAAACAAAGCCTTTATTTTTTTCGGTCAGGCAAGAGCTTAAAATTTGGGACAAGGCAGGCCGCCTCTCAAACGGCGTTTCTGGCCGTAGCGGGGTTGCGTTTTGAGCAAATAGCGCAAAGAAAGCTCGTGGGCTCCGCCCGAGTTGGGCCCTATGGCCGAGATGGTAAAATCGTAGCTATACCCCAGGGCCATACTACCAAAGCGAAAACCGGCCAGGGCAATCAGTGATTCATTGTTGGTCAGCCCAGTGCGATAGGTCTTGACAGGCAGGCCCCGATACCAAAGCCCAAATACTACGGGCTCATAAGTGAGATAAACGCCCGCATCGAGTTGGTCAAAGCTGCCTTGCTTTTTGTAAAGCAGGGTGGTAGTAATACTTTTTTCTTTGTAACCGGGGCGGTATTGGTCGCGCCAGTCTTCATAGCGGCTCAATGGAAAACGTGCCCCCACTTGCACATCGTAGCGCACGGGCAGGCGCGATTCCTCACTGTTGGCCAAAATATCTTGCCGGGGGCGATTCATATTGTGCGCCGATATGCCAACCCAGTATTTGTCAGAATACAGCAAAGCACCCGTCGAGACATTGACATATTGTCGGTTATCCAGGCCGTTTTCCTGACTCAAGGGGGGCAACACACCCGTTTGTTCAAAAATGGCCAGTTGGTCGCCAAAAGTGAAGCGATAAAACTGATAATCGCGCATAAAGTACGAAACATCCATACCCACACGCATTTTATAACTCTCATTGAGCGAAAGCTCATAGGCATATTGCAAGCCAATGTTTTGCGAGCGGTATCCGGCAGCGGTAGCTTCGTCGCGGGTAAATATCAGGCCAATCCCACTATTGGCCGAGGCAATAAAATAATCGGCAGAAAAAGAAACAGTTTCAAAATTGGCCTCGAGATTTGGCCATTGGTTTCGATAATTCAAAATAAACCGGGGGCTGGTTTCGGAGCCAGCAAAGGCCGGATTGATATACAGCGGGGCCGCATAATATTGCGAAAACTGCGGGTCTTGGGCTTGCAAATGGCTCCCTGCCCAGCAAAAACCCAGTAAAAACAAAGTAATCCTTCTTTCCATAGAATACAGATTTTAAGCTAATTATTAAAAAAAACATCATTCAGGAGCTATTTCTTGGTTTCAACAGAAATAAGGCGGGGCTTAGGCCTTATCTTCAAATAAGAAGACGATTTCCTTAAAATCAAAAGCTTGTATTTCCTGGCCTATTTGTACCCAAAGATGCCCACCTATACCCACATCTACGATGCGTGCTTCTACGACCGCTTCCTGGATTCGGTAAAGATGCCAGCCATTTCTGCGAAACAATGAGGCAAGATACTCATTTTTTATGACTTCGAGAGGGGAATTCTGTAAACGGAAATATTCTTGCTCTAAATTCCATAAAATTTCCCATAAAAGTTTTTTCAGCGGCGTGTTTTCCCCCCGAATCTTTCGCAGGGAGGTGGCCTGGGGGTGGGCAAAAATCTCCTGATTTACATTTATACCAATGCCAATGACGGCATATTGCAAGCGGTCGAGACGAAGCGTATTTTCAATCAAAATGCCACCAATTTTTTTTTTGCCCCACAAAAAGGTCATTGGGCCATTTGATTTTGAGTTCCTCCGGCTCACAATAGGCTAGCAAGGCTTTTCGAGTGGCCAGGGCTACGGCCATGCTCAGAAAGAACTGCTGGTCGGCAGCCAGAAAATAAGGGCTTACAATCACCGAAAAGGTCAAATTTTGACCCGGGGCGGCTTCCCAGCGATTGCCTCTTTGCCCCCGGCCTGCCGTCTGATGTTCAGTATAAATAACCGTACCCTCTACGGGGCTTCCTTCCCGGATAATTTGCTGTGCTACATCATTGGTAGAATGACAATTTGGCAAGTCAATAAACTTTTGCCCGATTATTAAAGTATTGAAAGAAAAATTATCCAAATTTTGCTATTTTTACACATTAAACCGTATTGAATGAATAAACCTAAATCCCACACAAACCCAGTCGCACTAAGCGAACTGGTGGCCCAGGGAATGTTGGAAAAAAAAGCCCAGGATGTGGTCATTCTGGATTTGCGCAAAATTAATCAAGCCATTGCAGATTTTTTTGTCATAGGCTCCGGCAACACAGTCAATCAGGTAGATGCTATCACAGATGCTGTTGAGGAGATGGTCTTCAAAGCGGCCAATGAATTGCCCTGGCGCAAAGAGGGAAAAGAAAATCGAGAATGGGTATTGCTGGATTACGTGAGTGTGGTGGCCCATATTTTTCGCAAAGACCGGCGCGAGTTTTATGCCCTTGAGCACCTTTGGGGCGATGCCAAAGTAAAAGAGCTAAATCCAACAAACACAACAGTTTTAACCCAGTCAGAAACAAAGCCTTCCTAATTACGGTTTGTTTGGCAAGGGTATTGTGGCAAAGACCTGTGCTTGGCGCAAACCAACCTACAACGCATGTTTTCCCGGAAGCTCCATTTGAAGAGCAAGAGAAAGTATCTGACCAAGAAATTAAAATATCCTGATAAGAAGTCCTGAAAAAATGAGCGAAAAACCAAACGTAAACAATTCCAACCCTCTCAATCACAACAAGAAGAGGAATTTATTGCCTAATAAGCCTCCGCAGCGATCTGGGTATCAGTTTTGGCTAATTGTTACCTTGATTATACTCATCATTGGGGTAACATATTTTAGTAAAATTAACTCCGCCATCGAAATCAGCCGCCGAAGTTTTGAGGAGATGCTGGCCAACCAAGATGTAAAGGATGTCGCCGTAGTAAACGAAGACCTGGTAGAGGTAACCCTGAAAGCGGAGGCTTTAGATAAACCCAAATATCAGGAGCAACTTGCCCCTCATCGTTCCCCTTTGTCCATACGGCAAGGCCCACATTTTAAGCTTTTTATCAATTCGCCCGAAGTCTTTGAACAAGTCTTTGAACGCGCCCAGCAAAATGTGCCGCAAGATGAGCGCATCGGTTATAAAGTAGAAAAACGCTCTGATGTAACCGGCTTCATCCTTAATTGGGGCATTTTTGTGCTGATGCTTTTTGGTATCTGGTTTTTGATGCGACGAATGACCGGAGGGGCTGGCCCAGGAGGGCAAATTTTCAACATTGGGAAATCGAGGGCCGCGCTTTTTGATGCCGAAAATAAAGTGAAGATTACCTTCAACGATGTAGCGGGCCTTGACGAAGCCAAAGAAGAAATCAAAGAAATTGTAGAGTTTCTCAAAACGCCCGCTAAATATACCAACCTGGGGGGCAAAATTCCCAAAGGGGCTTTGCTGGTAGGCCCTCCCGGCACAGGCAAGACGCTTCTGGCCAAAGCCGTGGCCGGCGAGGCAGGCGTCCCTTTTTTCTCCCTGTCTGGAAGTGATTTTGTGGAGATGTTTGTGGGTGTAGGCGCCGCCCGGGTGCGCGACCTCTTCAAGCAAGCCAAAGAAAAAGCCCCTTGTATCGTGTTTATTGATGAAATCGATGCAATCGGTCGTTCCCGAGGACGGGGACAGTTGCCCGGCTCCAATGATGAGCGCGAAAACACCTTGAACTCACTCTTGGTAGAGATGGATGGCTTTTCAACTGATTCTGGGGTAATTATCCTGGCGGCTACCAACCGGCCTGATGTGCTGGATTCGGCCCTTTTGCGCCCTGGGCGTTTTGACCGCCAAATCAGTATTGACAAACCGGACATTGTCGGCAGAGAAGCCATTTTTAAGGTGCATCTCCAGCCCCTGAAGCTGAGTGATGACGTAAACGCCAAAAAACTGGCGGCCCAAACACCTGGATTCGCAGGCGCAGAAATAGCCAATGTCTGCAATGAAGCAGCCCTCATTGCAGCCCGTAAAGACAAAAAAGCTGTGGATATGCAGGATTTTCAGGATGCCATTGACCGGGTAATTGGAGGCCTCGAAAAGAAAAATAAACTCATTTCGCCCGAAGAGAAAAAAACAGTGGCTTACCACGAAGCTGGCCATGCCATCGCAGGCTGGTTTTTAGAGCATGCCGACCCATTAGTCAAAGTAAGCATTGTGCCCAGAGGAGTGGCCGCGCTGGGCTATGCCCAATATCTGCCCAAAGAACGCTTCTTGCATACCCGCGAGCAGATGCTCGATGAAATGTGTATGACCCTGGGCGGAAGGGCCGCCGAAGAGTTGGTGTTTGGCCGAATTTCCACAGGAGCCTTGAGCGACCTGGAACGCATCACCAAAATGGCCTACGCGATGGTAACCATCTATGGAATGAACGATAAAATTGGAAATATTTCTTTCTATGATTCCAAGCAATCGGAATATGCTTTTACCAAGCCTTACTCAGAGGAAACCGCTAAAATCATTGATGAGGAGGTAAAACACATCATTGATAGTTGCTATGACCGTACAAAGCAACTGCTTATTGATAAAAACCAGGCACTTGAAATCGTGGCGCAGGAGCTACTGGCCAAAGAGATAATTTTCCAAACCGACCTGGAACGTCTTATCGGCAAACGTCCTTTTGAAGGCGAAACTACCTATCAGAATTTCGTCAACTCAACCGAAAACGGCAAAGCTAAAGAGGTGCTTCCAAGAGATGACTCGGAAGAAAGTCCAGTCCCGGCCAAAAGCTTAGGACAGGAGGCGATTTCGCCCCAAAGCGAAACGGGATTGTAATGCCCGCCCGCCAAGATATTTTAGCTCGTTTGGCAAAAGAGGCTTTTGGTGGCACTGCTTTGTCTGTCCGCCAAAAGCCTAATTTTTTGCACGATGTTTATATCAATCCCCCAGAAGAGCATATTGAAGTAATCTTTGCCGAAAATTTACAAAAACAGGGGGGGCTTTTTTATTATGTAGAAAGCCTGGAAGAAGCTCTGGCCCAGGTAAAATCTTGGCTTGTTCAACAAGCCCCGGGCACTGCTTGTGTAGCCGATACCTATTTACAGGCACTCTTCAAGGTCGCGCACATAGCTTTTCAAGCTTATCCTAGCCCTCAGCCGCCATCGGCTTATGTTTGGCTGGCGGAGATACTGGTAGCGCGCAGTGGCAGCCTGGGCTGGTCTTTGCCTGCCGAGGGGCTGGAAAATGGGGTTCCACATATTTTTTTTGCTTACAGCTCTCAATTGGTCTATGATATTCAAAGTGCCTTGTTAATCTTGCAAGAAAAACACAGGCCTAATTTCCCGGCTCGCTTCGGGCTCAGAAACGGCTTACTCCCTGGCCCTGCTTTTGGGCAGGCGCCCCTGGTTGTATTTCTGATTGATGATGTGCATGAAGAATTTAACCCTGGCACCTGATAAAAAGGTGTTTTTTGCCTCTGATTTTCACCTGGGGGCCCCTGACTATGCCCAAAGTCGTCTCCGAGAGCGCAAAGTGGTGCACTGGCTGGAAAGCATTCAAAGCCAGGCCGGGGCTATTTTTCTGTTGGGCGATATTTTTGACTTCTGGTTTGAGTATCGCCACGCTGTGCCGAAGGGTTATGTGCGGCTACTGGGCAAGCTGGCCCAAATCACCGACCAGGGTATCCCTGTGTTTGTATTTGTGGGCAATCACGATATGTGGATGTTTGATTACCTAACCCGCGAAATGGACATTCCGGTCTTTTATCAGCCCCAAGCCTGGTGCATCAATGGGAAAAAATTCTGGATAGGGCACGGCGACGGCCTGGGCCCAGGGGATTACACGTATAAATTTTTGAAACGCTTGTTTCGGAATCGACTTTTTCAATGGCTTTTTGCCCGGCTACACCCCAATTTTGGCATAGGGCTGGCTAATTTTTTTTCACGCCGCAGCCGCAGCCGCAATCTTCGCCATCACAAAGACGAAGTTTTTTTAGGTAATAAAGAATGGCTTTGGCAATACTGCCAGCAAATGGAAAAAACCCAAGCCTTCGATTATTATGTGTTTGGCCACCGCCATTTGCCCCTGGATTTGCCCGTAGGCCCGCAAAGCCGTTATATCAACCTGGGCGAATGGCTGAAAGCCAATACTTACGCAGTTTTTGATGGCCAAGAGATGCAGCTCACCAAATTTGAAAGTCAATGGCAAGAATCGCCTTCCTCCTGATGCTACTTTGGCCCGGTGCTTTGAGGGCCCAGGTGCTCACCGTAATAAAAAAAACAGGCATTCCGGCCTTTGTGCAATCAGCAATAGACAAACGGGGCTTCATTTATCTGGCCAACGCCGAAGGGGTTGTCTATCAATTGGACAGCTTGGGCCGCGAAACTTTTGTGTATGCGCCCCGGCGCGTGGCCGAAGTGCATCGTCTGGAAGCCAAGATGGGTTTGCGTATTTTCATTTTTTACCGCGAATGGCAGGGCTTTGCTTTCCTAGACCGCTTTTTGAATGAAACTGGCTATTACACTTTCCCCTCAGAGCAGATAGGTTTTGTGCAAATGGCTACAGTGAGTGCCGACAATCTGCTCTGGCTTTGGGATAGCTCCGATTTTAGCCTGAAAAAGTATAATCCTCAGACCCAACAAGTGGTGCTCCAAACCCCGCTCGATCTCCAACTGGCTGCCGAGGATTATGAGGTCTGGGCGATGGAAGAGTACCAAAACCGACTTTTCGTTTGCACCCGCACCCAGGGCCTGCTGGTGTTTGATAATCTGGGCAATTTTGAGCAAAAGCTTGCTATTCAAGTGCCTAATGTGCCTGTCTTTGCCCAAGACCAGCTTTTCTGGGTTGAAGAGCAGGTATTACATCTTTTGCATTTGTATTCATTGAAGCGCCAGCAATTTTCCCTCCCAGCGACTTATACCTGGCGGGCGGTCTTTCCCAGACCCGGAGCGGAATGGCTGGGCTTTACGGCCACCGAGTTGCTGTGGCTGAAATGATTTTTACGCCTGATTGGATATTTTCTTGAAAAATTTGACAACAAGGGCCAGCGCAATTAGTTTTTCTAAGAAAAAAGGCAAATTTGCTTATTCTCATTAACCCCCCCCTTCATTATGAAACAGTATGATTATATCATTGTTGGGGCAGGCTCAGCAGGCTGTGTGTTGGCCAATCGCCTGTCCGAAAATCCCAAAAACCAGGTTTTGCTCCTGGAAGCGGGTGGAAAGGACAAGAAATTAGAAATTCAAGTGCCTGCGGCCTATTCCAAACTTAATTATTCAGAAGTGGACTGGGCCTTTTATACAGAACCTCAGGCCCATGTCTTGAACCGGCGTATGTTCCAGCCCCGGGGCAAAACCCTGGGCGGGTGTAGTTCCACCAATGCGATGGCCTATATCCGGGGCAATCGTGAAGATTATGAAGATTGGGCCAAAGCAGGTAATCCCGGCTGGGGTTATGAGGAGGTCTTGCCTTATTTTGTTAAATCAGAACACAACGAACAGATTCAAAGCCGTTTTCACGGGCAGAATGGGATGCTTAATGTTACCTTTGCCAAATACCACCGTTCTCCGCTGGCCGATGCCTTTGTGCGGGCCTGTCAGGAAGTGGGCATTCCCGAAAATCAGGACTTTAACGGAGCGCAGCAGGAAGGGGCGGGGCTTTTTCAGTTTACCATCAAAGAAGGTAAACGCTGGAGTGCGGCCAATGCCTTTCTGAAGCCCGTGATGTCGCGCCCCAACCTTCAAGTCGTTACCCGTGCCCATGTCAAAAGGCTGATATTGGAAGGCAAAAAAGTAGTGGGGCTAGAGTATTTTGTAGGGAGCAAAAGCGATAAAACAGCAACCGTAAAGGCAGGCAAAGAAGTGGTACTTTCGGCGGGTACATTTGGCTCTCCTCAACTGTTGATGCTATCGGGCATTGGCCCGGCGGCTCATTTACAAGAGAGAGGGATTCAGGTTTTGCACGCGCTTCCCGGCGTGGGGCAAAACCTGCAAGACCACGTATTTTGCCTCATCAGCAGCCTGTGCAGCCAGCCCATCACGGCCAACCATACCCTAAAAACCTTGCCGCAGACCCTAGCCCTGCTCAATTATCTGCTACGCAAACGCGGCCCGGCTACCACCAGCCCACTGGAAGCCAATGCTTTTGTGAAGCTAAAGGCAGACTTAGACCGCCCCAATCTACAATTGCACTTTGCGCCTGTTCACACGGGCAGTTATGAAACCGACCTGTATAACCCCGATACCTATCCCCGTACGGATGGCTACAGCATTTTACCTACCTTGCTCAAGCCCCAAAGCCGGGGATTTGTGGCCTTGCGCACGGCCCATCCATTTGAGCCCCCCGTGATTCAGCCCAATTATCTGGAAGCCCAAGCAGACCGGGAGATATTGCTGGAAGGGAGTAAATTGGCTTACCAGATATTGCAGGGAGCCGCTTTTCGTCCTTATCGCAAGCAAATTCATTTTCCGCCCGCCATTGTCAATGACGAAATGCTGTTGGCACATATCCAAAAAACCCTCGAGACGGTCTATCATCCGGTAGGCACTTGCAAAATGGGTTCGGATACAATGGCAGTAGTAGATGCAACGCTGAGGGTGCATGGATTAGAAAATCTTCGGGTAGTGGATGCTTCCATAATGCCCACCATCGTGTCGGGCAATACCAACGCCCCTACTATTATTGATTGGGGAAAAAGGGGCAGATTTGATTTTAGGAAAATCTAGTGTATCCGTTATGGAAAAGCCAGTGGTGGAAAAAACGGCTTAGCTTGCATAAAAAAGAAGCCTCCGTGCGCACGAAGGCTTCTTTTTCAGAGATGAAATATTAAGGAAAGGCTATTTTTTCTTCTTAGTAATTTTTGCTTTTTCGGCCAGCAAATCCGACATTATCTGCAAAGCATTTTTGAGATAGGCATCCTGGATTTCACGGATAGAGGCATTGCCTTCGGTGCTGTTTTCCAGCAATTGCTTCCGAAGGAGTTGTTTCTTTTCGTATTCCTCGTTTTCAACCCGGCGGTTTTCGAGGTTAAGCGAAATTTTCTGACGACTTCTTAATTCCTGGACTTCCTCGGCAAAGCTAAGTAAATCTTTGAGGTAAGGCTCAGTTGTCATTCGGCCCTGATAGGCCTTATTGAGCTTGGCAAGAAGTGCCGCATTGACCTCTTCTGTGGCCACAAAGCGGGCGGCCTTGATTTCATCCCAGGGCAAAGCAGTGGGGCGGGCACTTTCGCCAACCTCACTTTTATCATAGACCGAGGGCAAGGTAATATCAGGCAAGACCCCCTGATGTTGGGTGCTACTTCCGGTAACCCGATAAAATTTTGATAAAGTGAGGTTTAGCTGGCCCAGTTCCTGGCCTGGCTCACGCAAATAGCGGTTCAAATCAATCTGATTTTGCACAGTACCTTTGCCAAAAGTGGGCTCGCCAATGATAAGCCCCCGGCGATAATCTTGAATGGCGGCGGCAAAAATCTCAGAAGCCGAGGCACTGTATGCATTTACCATCACGGCCAATGGCCCTTCGTATGCCAGCGACGGGTCTTCATCTTCTCCCACTTCCAGTTGTCCCTGGGCATTGCGTACCTGCACCACCGGGCCTGATTTGATAAACAGACCAGTTAAATCAATGGCCTCTTTCAAGGCTCCCCCGCCGTTGAAGCGCAGGTCAATGATGAGACCATCTATACCCTCGGCTTTTAGCTCGCTAATCAGGCGGCGTACATCGTTGGTGGTGCTCTTGTAATCCTGCTTGCCCGTTCGGAAATCCTCGTAATTGATATAGAAAGAAGGAATGGTGATGACCCCAATGCGATAAGTTTCCCCCTTTTCGGTAATAGTGAAGCTTTTTTGGGTAGCCGACTCGTCTTCAATTTTTATTTTGTCCCGTATCAGTTTTACAATGCGGGGAGGTTCATTGGGAGCAGCAGACTCAGGGATAATTTGCAGGCGTACAGCCGTGCCTTTGTCTCCCCGGATAAGCGCAACCACATCATCGATGCGCCAACCTACCACATCTACAAAATCGGCTTCGCCCTGGGCTACCCCGATGATTTTATCATTCGGTTTGATTTCCTTACTCTTGGAGGCAGGCCCCCCCGGAATGATTTCTACGATAACCGTGTGGTCGTTTTGGGTTTGCAGCCGGGCACCAATGCCCTCAAAGGATTTATTGAGATTGAGGCGGAAATTTTGGGAATTGACCGGAGAAAAATATGTGGTGTGTGGGTCGTAGGCTTCCGTTAGGGCATTCATATAAGCTTCAAAAACATCTTCGCTGTTGGTTTGCAGGAGGTTGCGGCGATAGGTTTCAAAGCGGTTTTTGACCATCTCTTTCGCCTCGGCCTGGGACTTTCCGCTTAACATTAGGCTCAGAACGCTGTTTTTGAGCTGCTTTCGCCATATCTCTTTGGCCTCGATAGCTGTTTTGGGCCAGGGCATTTTTTCCCGGTTGACTTCCATTTCTTCGTTTTGGGTAAAATCAAAATCAGCCCCTTTTTCTAAAAACTGGATATTGCTGTCTAAACGAGCTACCACCCTTTGCCGGTAGAGGTTATAGATGTCATAGGCCAGGGCCAGGTCGCCACGCATTACAAAATCGTCCAGTTGATTACGATAGGTCTCAAACTGAGCCACATCTTCCGCAAGTAAGTATAAACGATTGCCGTCCAGGCTTTCCAGAAAATTGCGGAACATCATTTCCGAAATCTCATCGCTCAGTTCTTTTCTGCTGTAGTGAAAAGAAGTGATGAGGTTGGCCAGTAGTTTGGCTTTTTCAACATGAATGGGCGCAGGCTGTAGGCGGGTGCTATCAGGAAGCAGGTAAGTATATTTTATCTCAACCTGAGTGGGAATGGCTTTGCTGGTAGAAAAGCTCCAAAAGATAGCCACCAGCAAAGGAAGAGGAAGTAAATAGCGTATTTTTTTCATAAAAACCGTAATAATTCAATATTTAAAGCCCAACAAAGAGCTAAAGTAACTAAAGGGGTGCAAAGTTTCAAGGGCTACTGACCATTTCCGAAGTTTTTTTGTTATTACTAAAATGTGCAAATTTTGCGTTTGATTTTTCGGAAAACATCCATTGATAAACGCTTTTTGGCTGGGTTTAGGTTTAACACGAGCCTAAGTTTAACGGATTTTTGACGTTTGGCCAGTGTTTACAAATGCTGGATTATTTCTTTATTTTTGCTTCATAATCCCCTATCAGCCCCCAGATAAGATGACACAAGATATTTATATTGCTACATTACCAAACGGGGTGCGCCTGGTGCATAAATATCTGCCGCATACCCGCATTGCCCATTGTGGCTTTGTGCTGGATATTGGCAGTCGGGACGAGGCTCCCCACCAACAGGGCATTGCCCATTTTTGGGAGCACATGGCCTTCAAGGGCACACACAAACGCAAGGCTTTTCATATCATTAACCGACTTGAATCGGTGGGTGGGGAATTGAATGCCTACACCACAAAAGAAAAAATTTGTTTCTACGCTTCTTTCCTGGATACTCACTACGAAAAGGCGGTAGAGTTGCTGAGTGATATTACTTTTGATTCAGTTTTTCCGGAGAACCAAATTGAGCGCGAGCGAAATGTCATTTTGGAAGAAATGGCGATGTATCTTGATTCTCCGGATGATGCCATTCAGGATGATTTGATTCTTTGATTTTGAAGGCTCCGCTGGGGTCAATAGTCCTGGGGCAC
>JAAUUB010000113.1 GCA_012031215.1 Microscillaceae bacterium
ATGGAGGTAGTTGAGGGCTGTGGTCAGGGTAGTGGAGAAATTATTGCAAAACATGGCCCAGAAAATGTTGCTGGTATGCGGGGAGTGGCCGCATAAAGGACAGCTCAACCGCGCCCAGCATAGCTTTGTCTTCGTTTTTCAGAGGCATCAGCATCAACGCTCGGGGCGAAGCATTGCCCAGCCCGGAAGTAATCAGGCTGTAATCAGGTGGTAATTCTTCCAGATATACCTCTTCTCGTTCGTGATAAACCCTTCCCAGCAGTCCTTCATCAGTTTTGACCTGGTGCTGGATAAATTTATGCCTTCCATAAGCATAAGAGGCCAACAATTCAAAATAAGGGGGAGCCTCCTCGGGTTTTCGCAAAATAAAAATACCTCCCTGAACGGCATCAAGGCTTTCGACCAACTGCTGCACCAGTTTTTGGCAAAGCGTGTGGATGTCGTGGGTATAGAGGCGAAGGATTTCCGACATCTCGGCCAGCTTTTTATTGTTCCAACTTCTTTCTTGTTCTTCCCGACTTATTTGGCGTAGAGTCTCCTGCATTTTGCTAAGCGCCATTCCTAAGGGGCTTTTGGGCAAGAAAACATCCAGATTTGCTTGAAAATCTTTTGCCTCGATGGAATCCGCGTATTCTTTCAGGCGTTGCAAAGACTGGCCGAGGGCGTTGGTATGTTTTTGAATAGAGCGAAATTCATTACTACGGTTGGGCAATAGAGGGGGGAGGTAGCCTTCTTGCAGGGCGTTGAGCTGGTCGCGTATGGCTCTAATCCAGAGGAATATCTGGCGAAATAAAAAGATGCCCACCACATAACAGACCAAAAATGCCAACAAAGTAATTACGATTTGCAGAGAGTGGTGTGTTTGTATCCCGGATTCTACTTTTTGGAGCAAACGGCGCTCGGCCTGCACCACGCGGTTAATCAGCCTTTGGGTAGCTTTCTCGAACTGGGTTTGGGCAAATAATAAGTCGTTTTGAAACTCCTGCTGAATGAGGACCGGGTCGCGGTTGGTGGTAAGGGTGCGTTCTATCAATCTTTGTTGATTTTTTAGCTCACCCAGGTATTTGTTTACCACCGTGAGCAAGTTGCTAATTTCCTCGTCTTTGTAGAGGTTTACATAATGGCCCAGGGTGTCTTTCTGCGCCGGAATGTCCACCAGCCAAGCCTGGCGGTTTTTTTGAATAAACTCTTCCTTGCCCAGGTAGAGATAGCGCAGGAGGTCGCTCTGGGTTTCGCGAATGAGGTAAATCAGTTTAAAGCTCTCGATTCGGATGGGTTGAATCTGCCGCACCAAGACCGATTGCCGGGACTGGGCCTGTTGCCAGTTCCAGTCGTTATACACAATCAGCCCCACCCCGGTCAGCATAGTGAGAAAAAAGGCGAAAGTAATCCTTCCCTGTACGGTGCGCAGGTTTACATTGACCCAGTACGAAATGCCTTGCGGGCGCGATTGCTCCATATTCTTTGTTGCGTAGTTGCCCCACAAGTATATCAATTTTCGGGCAGAACTGACTGTTCTTGCCTAAAAAAGCATTTATTCTATTTCACTTACCGGCTGGTCAGGCTTGGCATAGGCATAGCGGCCCACTTTTTTTGCCTCATAATAGGCATCCAGCCCGGCGCTCGTCAGTGAGCCGGCTTTTTCTAAATCTATAAAGCCATCCGGGTTGATACAATCGGCTGGAATCTGCACCCGCTCGATGTATCCAATGACCAAGATGGTTCCGTTGATGGCCAGGTGGTGCCTTTCGGCAAAGCGGAGGCCCATCTGCACCCAGGCTTCGCCCACAAATGGAGCCGGAAACCCGTTCCTAAATTCGGCAGTTAAGCCACAGGCTTCAAACTCGGAAATGGCATACCGGGCCGAAGTTTGATGAGCCTCCTTCACAAAATCAGCCCTCACGTGATTGAGGGTATAAAATCCGGTGGCTTCAATGTTGGCTAAGGTATGCCGGGGCACGGAATCTGGACGCACCAGGAGACCCAACAGCGCGGGCGAAGCCCCCACGTGAAAAACCTGGCTAAAAGGAGCCAGATTGGTCTGCCCCTCCGCATCGGCTGTGCCCACCAGGTTTAAGCTCTTGAAGCCGCTCAGGCAGTTGATAAAATTGCGGCGGAAATAAGGGGACATAGCCGCAAAATCGGCCGACTGAAATTCCTGGAAAGTGGTTTTTGTCATAGTTTCTAAGGCTTGGCCAGTGTCCAGACGGTTTCCTTAACAGGCCCCTGCGCGGCAGTTAGCACGATACGTACCGGATTTGGCAACAAAACCAGGCTAGCACTGCCATAGGCCGGATTGTCAAAAACCAGCCCCTGCTCATAATCGGCCACATCATAGACAGGCGTACCATTGTCATAAGTGCCAACTTTGAGATAACGCTTGGCCAGGTAAGAAATGGGCGAAAGCACAGGCGTATCCGGGCAGTATTTTTGGTGCAGAGGGCGAAAAATTTTTTCAAAATCTTCGCCATAATCTATCGCAAAATCATCTTGTGCTTCGTGCAGTTCTTCTTCCATTGCGTCATAGTGCAAGTCCGAATAAGCAAGCCGGGAAAGCTCCATCCGGCGCTCTACAATGTCAATCAACATATTGTTGATTTCCTCAATATTGGTCATAAAAAAAGGCTTAAGTGAATCTGCAAATTTGCCCAGACTTGAGCGGAGATGCAAGTGAAATTTTGTTAATTGCCTGACACGCTTGGCAAAGAGGCCTTTTTTTATAGTGGCTACTTCCACAAGCATTCAAAATGAAGGGAATAATCCTGAGACTTTCCATCTAGCGAATGGATGATTTCAAGGAGAGCAGCGACAAGTGGAAGAACGGTTTAGATGTTGAGCCGGCAAGGCATATGTTGAGGCGACCAAACCCAAAATTTTTCTAAGGGAGGCCACGAGATAAAGACCCCAATAATCATCCGGCAAGCATACCGGCCAATGCCCGGAGGAAAGGAAAAAAACATTTGCACAACTCCCTAAAAACACCTAAGATTGAGCCTTAATGACCAAAAAACCAGGCATGCCCACAGGCAATCTCACTTTTACCGGAAAACAAAAAGAGCAATTTCGCGATGCCCTTCTGGCGGCTTTTCCCACTGAACACGACCTGAACCAATTGCTCGTCTTCGAGCTGGAAGAAAATCTTCTGAACCTGGTCGCGGCGGGCCCGCTCAAAATCATGACTTTCCAGCTCATTGAATGGGCCGAAACCCAGGGCCGCCTGGAAGAACTTCTTGTTGGGGCTATGAGCCAAAATCCGGGCAACCCCAAGCTGAAAAAATTTGCCCAAAGCCTGGAGATTTCTTTCTTTATCCAGATTTGTCAGGAATTGATAGAAGTGGGGGCCGTAGAAACTGTTTTCAAGGTGTTGCTGAGCCTAAAACTGCCCAAAAACAATCGTGAGCTACTTATCAATCTTCGCTATCGCTGGGACAGTTTGCTGCGCAAGGAGGAGGAAGATGAAATTTCGGAAGAAGAACTGGCCAATGAAAAAGCCATCCTGGCCTCTAACCTCAGCAGTTTTTTAGAACATTATGGCTCCTCGCCGGACAAAATTGCCAATACCGAATACTACCGACTTTATCCCTATTTAAAAGAATTGGTGACCTGGGGGGTGAAGCTTATGCCCCCCCTATCAGGATTGCCTGCTGGAAGGCCTTAGCCCTTCCGAAGCTATGGAAATCTATGCCACACGCCTCCGCGAATTGCTCCGCTGGCTCGTAGAGATGGCCCAGCGATATGCGGGCAATTTTGATAAAAAAACGTACGTATATGGAGCCAACATCATGCTCCTGGTCAATGCTAAAGACCCCCTGGCACCCAGAATCCTGGCCCGCTACCCAGGCCAGTTTATGTTTTTTGAACGCGCGTCGCTCGCCGATTTACTGGGGATCTTATATTTGCCCGAAACCCTCAAATATGCTGGAGAGGCCGCCCTAGTTTCGCCTTCCATTGCTTTACCGATTCATAAAATTAGGCCATCCGAAAACACAGGCCGGGTTTTGCCCGGTGCTCCTTTTGCGGCGGTGTATGGCGATAGTATCCTGCGCGATGTGGCTGAGCTTCGCCAAAAAACCGAGGGAAAGCTCAAAAATGAAATGGAGACTTATTTTTCTGGCCAGGGACTCGGGGGCCACATCCGCAGCCTGGCCTCCTTTCGGATTGGCTCGGCTTCTCAACCTATTGGCGTGCTCAACATTGACTGCAACCAAACAGACCTTTTGGGCCACTCGCCCGATCTCTACCCGACCTTCATCACCAATCTTGACCCTATTTTGCGCAAGATTGCGGGGATGGTGGAGCAATTTGCCCGCTTTTACACCCATGTACTGGCCCAGGGCTGATTTCGGCCTGATTTTGGCGGAAAAATAGGTATTCACTATATTTGGGGTTCATCAATTACGCGGATTGGATATGTCTATTTTCAAGAAAATCAGAAACAAGGACAGCAAAGTGTATAAAGTCCGGCTTATCAACAAAAAAACTGAAGCCGTTACTGACAAAGAGGTGCTTTTCAACAATAAAAACGGGCACGTATTCATTACCCAGGAAAGTGCGGTTTGAAAGAAGATTTTGTGTCCAGTGGGCAAAGCGAAGCGGTGCAAGCCTCCGAAGAAACCGAAGCCTAGGCCTCAATCGCGCAAACCTTCTACAAAGGCCTGGATTTGGAGGTTTTGGCCTTTATCTTCATACACCTCTGCCAACATCTGCGCCAGCCGCCCTTGCGCTTCGGCGTATTGCACCAGGTCAAAGACCGCATTTTTCAAATTTCTTTCGCCAGTGATAGTGTTCAAGGGAATGTCCAGTTTAAAAAGTGTAAATTGGGCAAGGTCTTCCAGGCTGAGGTAGGCGGCTATCAGGGCTTTGCAAAAGGCCTCTTTTTGCCGTCCCGAGAGGTTTTTCGGAAAAATGTCGGGAGGAACAGGAACAGGCGTGCTTCCTTCATCGGGGGCCAGCAAACGGCCCGCCTCCCGGGCCAGGGTTTCCAGCTTTTGGGCATAGTCCCAGGGAGGCTGTCCTGCTAAAAACACACCTTTCAACTGGGCATAGGTCGACCTCAGGGGCTTTGGCATTTCCACTTGGTCCATTGCCTCGAAATATCCGGCATAGTTTGCCTTCTCGAGGTGGGCCAGGGCGGTTTGAATAAAAGAGAAAGGCATACGGGTTTAGGATAATTTTTATGATTTATACAAATACCTCTTCCAGCACTAGCGCAAAGCCCGCGATGACCTTTGATTGCACTTTTCCCTCTTTGGTGGCCGAAGCAAAAGGGATATAAACTGGCTGTCCAGCCTCATCCCGGGCGAGCACTTCAATCTGGATGGCTTGCTTCTTGGGATAGATTTCCCAGTATTCCTCTATGCCAAAGGCAGCATACTGGGCTTTTTTGGCTTCCCGGATTTTTTTGTAGTTGGCCCTAGAGATGACCTCCACCACCAGGGCCGGAGCCTCATAAAGGCCCTTTTCGCTTACTTTCTCGAGCTGAGGCTTGAGTACCAACACAATATCAGGTTCCAGACAGGTGCCTTCGTCGATGTGTAGGCCAAAAGGGGCAACATACACCTTTCCGAGTTTATTTGTTCGCACAAATGCATTGAGGAAGGTTGCAATATTGGTTAAAATTTCTTGGTGCGTGGTTGAAGGTCGGGGCATAAGGTAAAGTTTATATTGGAGTAGCTGCATCCGCACTTTCAAATCAGGGGGGAAGATGGCCTCATTTTGCAGGTCTTCGCACGTCCACTTTTTATTTTTGGGAAAAAGCCGGATAATGGCCCGGATATCCTCGAGGGTATAGTCAGATTTGAGGGGATAGAGGGTAAAGCGGGGCGGGAGATGCGCCGAATGTCCATTGTCTTCCCCGGCCCCATCGAGCCAGGCTTCTACCAGGTTCAGCAGGTGGGCTTGTTGGGCTTCGGACAGGCGGGCAATTTTTTCCAGTAATTCCATCAGTGTTGTAGGCTTGGCTTATGCGAATATACAACATTAGGCACAGGCTTGCAAATGAGCAGTCTTTTGGGCAAAGGGTAGCGAATAAGGGGAAGTAAATTGGGCGGGCATTGGGATATACCGCGACATTTTGTAGCTTTGTCAAACGGGCAAAAAACCTTTTTTTGATTTTCAGGGCGTAGCTTTTTAAAAAAAACCGCGTGGCCCTCGCGCATTGGCCCTACCCAAAAAAACCGATAAATTCAGACTCTTTATACAAGATGTACCTCATTTTTGACACCGAAACCACCGGCTTTCCCAAAAACTTTGAAGCCCCCTATAGTGATTTGGACAATTGGCCCCGGATGGTGCAAATTGCCTGGCAACTTCACGACGGGCGGGGACATTTGCTTCAGGCCGAAAACCATATCATCTTTCCCGAGGGCTACACCATCCCCTACAATGCCGAAAAAGTGCATGGCATTTCTACCCAGATAGCCCAGGAAGAAGGCAAGCCCTTGGCGGAGGTATTGGCCTGGTTTGCCCGGGATGTGGCTCGGGCCGAAGTGCTGATTGGGCACAATGTTCAGTTTGACCTCAACGTAACGGGGGCCGAGTTCTTGAGGGCCAAGGTGTCCAGCCAGCTTTGGGAAAAACAATCTTATGATACCAAAAGCGAAGCCACGGCCGAACTGTGCCAGTTGCCGGGGGGCAAAGGCGGGAAATTTAAGTGGCCTACCCTGACTGAGCTCCACCAAAAGCTTTTTGGCCAAGGCTTTGACGATGCCCACGATGCCGCCTATGATGTTTCGGCAACGGCACGCTGTTTTTTCGGCTTGATAGCCCAAAAAATCGCCCCAACTTTTGACCAAACTGCCCCTGAGGCCATTCACTATGAGGCCCCGGCCCTCGATCCGGCCAATTTTGTGCGTCGAAAGGAAAGCAAGGCATCCAGATTCCGCCGGAGTTTCGGGGCAAACTGGATGCTTCGCTACCTTTTGTGCATCTGCATACCCACACCCAGTTCTCCATTTTGCAGAGTACCACGCCGGTCAAAAAAGTGGTGGCCCAAGCCAAAGCAATGGGGATGGAAGCCCTTGCCATCACCGATTACGGCAATATGCACGCGGCTTTCAATGCGGTTTCCGCAGGTTTTGAAGAAGGGATAAAAATCATCCTGGGCTGTGAGGTGTTTGTGGCCGAAGACCGACACCGGAAAAAATTTACCAAAAACGAGCCTGACCGCCGTTTTTCGCAGGTTTTGTTGGCTACGGATGAAGCCAGCTATCATCGCCTGTCTAAGCTTTGTTCGCAGGGCTATATTGAGGGCTATTATGCTGGCTATCCCCGGGTAGATAAGGCCCTAGTGGCCGCACACGCCGAAGGACTGATTGCCCTCACCGGCGGACTGGGAGGGGAAATTCCGAGCCTCATTTTGAATGTGGGAGAGCACGCCGCCGAAGAAGCCTTTGTCTGGTGGCATGAGTTGTTTGGGGAGAATTTTTATGTCACTTTGCAGCGCCACGGGCTGGAAGAAGAAGAGCGGGTCAATGAGGTATTGCTGCGTCTGGCCGCCAAGTATGGGGTCAAGCCTGTGGTCGCCCATAGCTCCTACTACTTGCGGCGCGAGGATGCCGATGCCCACGACACCCTGATTTGTGTGAAAGATGCCGAAAAAAAATCTACGCCCATCGGGCGCGGAAGGGGCCATCGCTTTGGCATTTTGCCCAATGAGGAGTATTATTTCAAAAGCCCCCAGGAAATGAATGAGCTTTTTTCGGATATTCCGGTGGCTTTGGAAAACATCCAGGAAATTGTGGATAAATGCCAGCCCTACAAACTTCAGCGCGATATTCTGATGCCCCGCTTTGTGGTGCCCGAGGGATTTACCGACCAGGACGACTACCTGCGCCATCTTACCTATCGGGGGGCGGAGAAAAAATATGTAGAAATCACGCCCGACATTCGCGCCCGCCTGGACCTGGAGCTGGAAGTGATTAAAAATATGGGCTTTCCCGGTTATTTTTTGATTGTGCAGGATTTTATCAATGCCGCCAAAGATATGGGCGTGTTTGTGGGGCCGGGCCGGGGTTCGGCGGCCGGTTCAGCCGTCGCTTTTTGCATTGGCATCACCAACATAGACCCCATTGCCTATGACCTGCTGTTTGAGCGTTTTCTCAACCCGGAGCGGGTCAGTATGCCTGATATTGACATTGACTTTGACGACGAAGGCCGCCAGGCGGCCATCGACTATGTAGTAGAAAAGTACGGCAAAAACCAAGTTGCCCAAATCATCACCTATGGCACGATGGCTGCCAAGATGGCCATCAAAGATGTGGCCCGGGTGCAGGAATTGCCCATTGAGGATTCTAACCGGCTGGCCAAATATGTACCCGAAAAACCCGGCACCAAGCTCAAAGATGCCTATGCCGAAGTGCCGGAACTGCGGGAGATTCTCCGCCAGGACAGTAAAGAAGCCCGCATCTTGAAAGAAGCCCTGGTCTTGGAAGGCTCGGTGCGCAATACCGGTATCCACGCCGCCGGGGTCATTATTGCCCCCGACGACCTCACGCAGTACATCCCCGTTTGCACGGCCAAAGATGCCGAGCTCCTGGTAACCCAGTTTGATGGCAAGGTGGTAGAAAGTGCCGGAATGCTCAAAATGGACTTCCTGGGCCTCAAAACCCTTACCATCCTCAAAGATGCCTTGCGCCTGATTGAAAAAAACCACCAAATTCAGATTGATTTGGATACCATTCCCCTGGAAGACGAAAAGACCTTTGCCCTTTATCAGCGAGGCGATACCATTGGCACCTTCCAGTTTGAATCCGAAGGAATGCAGATGTATTTGCGCAAGCTCAAGCCTACCAATATTGAGGATTTGATTGCCATGAACGCCCTCTATCGCCCCGGCCCCTTGCAGTTTATTCCGCTTTACATAGACCGTAAGCACGGGCGCGAAACCCTAGAATATCCCCATCCCTTGCTGGAGCCCATTCTCAAAAATACCTTCGGGATTATGGTCTATCAGGAACAGATTATGCAGACAGCGCAAATTCTGGCTGGCTATACCCTGGGCGGGGCCGACATCCTGCGGCGGGCCATGGGCAAGAAGAAAAAGGAAGAAATGGATAAACAGCGCCAGATTTTTGTGGAGGGCGCGCAAGAAAAAAACCAGATTCCCGAAGCCAAGGCCAATGAGATTTTTGATGTGATGGCCAAATTTGCCGAATATGGCTTCAACCGTTCCCACTCCGCCGCTTACTCCGTTGTGGCCTATCAAACGGCCTTTCTCAAAGCCAATTACCCGGCGGAATACATGGCCGCCGTGCTGACCCACAACATGGGCAATATCGAGAAGGTAACCTTTTTTATTGAAGAAGCCCAACGCCAACAGGTGCCCGTATTGGGACCAGACATCAACGAATCGGAAGCTACTTTTACCGTAAACCAGCAAGGACAAATCCGCTTCGGGCTGGCCGCCATCAAAGGCACGGGCGATGCCGCCATCAGCACTATCATTGAGGAACGCAGCAAAGGGGGAAGATTTTGGACATTTATGACTTTACCCGCCGGATTGATTTGCGCACAGTCAATAAAAATCCTTTGAAAGCCTGGCTTATGCCGGCGCTTTTGACGGCTTCGGGATTGAGCGGGCTCAGTATTTTGCCCCCGTGGATAACCACGATAATTTTATTGAAAAACTTATCAAGTATGGCAATGCCTTCAAAAAGAGAAAGAAACGGCTTCGGTTTCTTTGTTTGGAGGCAACACTGCCCAGGAAATTGCCCGGCCCCTGCCCTCGGAAGCCAACCCCTGGACCCGCCTCGAGAAACTCACCCACGAAAAATTTGTCGTAGGTTTTTATATCTCTGGCCACCCCCTGGAGCAATACCGGGGGGCCTTGCGGGCTTTGAAAGTTTGTGCCCTGGAAAACTTGGCCACTTATGACCGACAGGTGGTGAAAATAGCGGGTATCGTAACGGCCAAATCTGTGCGCTATTCCAAACAGGGCAACCCCTTTACCATTTTTATGCTCGAGGATTTTAAAAAAGGCCTGGAAATCCCTCTTTTCAACCAGAGCCACGAGGCTTTTAGCGAGGACATTCAGGTAAATAAGCTCCTCCTTATCAGTGGAAAAGTTAAAAAAGACTTTCGCGAAGACGATAAATACACCCTGGAAGTAGAGGAAGTGCAAGACCTTGAAGAAATGCAGGAAAAACACTGTCTGGGCCTCGAGCTTTACCTGGACATTGACAAAATCAACGCCGATTTGATTGATACGCTTTTTGCCTTGATGCAGAAATATTCCGGCGACAAACAGCTCAAAATCAAAGTGATTGACCGGAAAGAAAGCCTGCTGACGGATCTTACCAGTGTTCAGCTCCATATCCAACTCGATAATGGCTTGCTTCCTCACCTGGAGCGCATCGGGATTGATTATGGCCTTTTATACTGAGCCAGAGGGATTCAACTTTTCACGGAGTGGGTTTTTGGGCAGTTGTGCTTAAAACTCGAACAAACGGTGAAAAAATAAATCATGTATCAATCAGGGGGCTTGTGCTTAGCCCCACCCTGCTTCAGGCTACGGATGACCAAAGAAAGTGGGTAAGGCATTTAACCCATATTAAGGTTGGTTTTGATGAGCTTGACGGCGATGGCCAGCAAAATCACCCCAAAAACCTTGCGCAACACATCCGCCCCGGCCTGACCCAGCTTGCGCTCTATCCAGGAAGAAGTCTTAAGCACCAGATACACAAAAATCAGATTCACCACTATGCCTACCAGGATATTGATTTGCTCAAACTCGGCCCTCAGCGAAATGATAGTGGTCATAGTGCCTGCCCCCGCAATCAGGGGAAAAGCTAATGGAACAATGGAGGTGGAACGGGTATCCAGGCCCGGCTCATTTCGGAAAATATGAATGCCCAGCACCATTTCCAGCCCCAGGAAAAAAATCACCAATCCCCCGGCAATGGCAAAAGAGGCCACATCCAGGGCAAAAAGTTTTAGAATGGATTCGCCCAAAAACAAGAAAAGGAGCATTATCAGCCCGGCGGCCAGGGTGGCTTTTTCCGATTGGATATGGCCCGCCTTGCGGCGCAAATCAATAATAATGGGAATAGAACCCAGAATATCAATCACTGAGAAAAGTACCAGTGAAACCGACAAGATTTCTTTCCAATTGAGCAGCATGATTCCCTCTGGTAAATGCACCTGGATTAGTTTTTATTTTCAAAAATCAGAACAAAATTTGGATTCAACAAGTTTGCAAAAATCAGGGGGCAGGTTAAAATAATACTATTATTTTTTAAAATTAACCATAAAATCTTGTAATAATTCAAATTCAGGTTTGGTGATAGCGGGAAAGTTCGCTACCCGAAAAGTAGTATTTTTCCAATCTCCATAGCCGTTTCCCAAAATAATATTTTTATTTCTGGCTTCTTCTTTTATTTTGGCCAGCAATTCTTCGCGGGTACGAAGGGCGAGCACGGTGTCGGAGCGAACTTCGGGGTTTTGGATGAGCGGTTGCACAAAATCCTGCTTCTCAAAAAAGGCATACCCCTCGCTGGCTCTTTGCCGCAGCAGGCTATCTATCTGGGCGATGGGGGCTACGGCCTGCATCACCTGCCCGAGGAGATAAATGCCAAGCATGTTGGGGGTGTGGGTAGTTTGGAAAGCCCGGGCTTGGGCGGCCAAGGCCAACAGGCTGTTGTAGTGTCGTTTTTCTCCTATTGCCTCTGCCCGGGCCATAGCCCGAGGCGATGCCAGCATCAGGGCAAGGCCCGCGGGCAGGCCAAAACACTTTTGCACGGAGGCAAACCAAAGGTCTCCTGCTGCCCAGGGCAAAGCCACCCCGGCCATAGATGAAGTGGCATCCAAAGCCAGCAAGACTTCGGGAAAGGCCTGGCGCAATTCCCACAGAAAGCCCTCCGGCAGGGCCGTGCCGTTGGAAGTTTCGTTATGGGTCAGGGCAATGAGTTCGGTATGGGGGGGCATTTTTGCTTTCAGAATGGGCAATTCGGGGCAGGCCTCCGGGGCGAAAGTAAAACCTTGTATCAGTTCGGGGGCGGCCTTTAACTGGCGGGTGTTTTTCCACCATTTTTCTCCAAAAGCCCCGTTGAACACATGCAGGCAACGGTATTGCACCAAAGACTGGGCAATGATTTCCCAGCACTCGGTGGCCGAGGAGACAAAAAACACCTCATAATCGCCGGGAACCGACAATTTGTTCTTCAGATGATGAACCGTTTCCTGGACGCATTGCCCAAACTCCGGACTGCGATGGTTAAAGCTAAAAAATCCTTGCGCCAGGGCAGTCTGCAAATACTCCCCAATTTGAGGGTAGAGCTTTGAGGGACCAGGATAAAAATGAACCGGGGTAGCTTGTTTCGATGGGGGCAATGGGCGGTTTAGGGGCCTGTCAATGGTTCTAAAATACAAAATTTAGCCCCAAAAGAGAAGTACATTCGCGGCCCTGTTAAAAAAATGTACTTTTGCAAACAGGCATCGTTAGTTTTAAACCAAGTGCCTTTAAAATCAAGTGCCTTTAAAATCAAGTGAATTTATTATCAAATCAATGCGATAATGGAATTGAAATCAAGCCAAAAACTGGATGCTTCTTTTAGCCTGGCCTCCATGACCGACATTATTTTTCAGTTATTGATTTTTTTTATGCTCACTTCTTCTTTTGTTACCCCGGCGGCCCTGCCCGTCAATCTGCCTTCCAGCGTAGCCGCGCCAACCATCACCCCCAAGGTGCAGATAACCATTACCAGTAATTTGCAGTATTTTGTAAATGAAGTGCCCGTAGCTCCCGAAAATATCGAGGAAGAAATGAAAGATGCCCTGAGCCGGGCGCGTGAGCCTATTGTGGTGCTCAATTTGGATAAAGATGTGGCGGTGCAATACATGGTACGGGTGGCTTCGCTGGCCAATCGTCTGGGGGCCAAGGTATCCATCGCTACCAAGATTGATTCGGGGCAGTAAGTGCCGTTTCTCCCGGAGGAGGATGATTTCAGGAATGGTGTGTTTTTTTGAAAAAGGATTGTTTGCCCATGGCTTTTACCTCTAAAACCGAACAATTACAAGAACGCCGTCGCCGGGTTCTGGCTATTTTGCTTACCGCTCTGCTGGGGATGGCCCTCTTTGCCTTGCTCAATCTGCTCAAGATTTATTATCTGGATGCGCAAGCCCTTGAGTTTGACTATGGAATGCAGGTGAGCTATGGCACAGACGAAACCGGAACGGGAGAGGCGGGCCTGCCCATAGAGAGTGTGCGCAATGAAGCCGAGGAAAATACGGAGCCGCTCAGCAACGAAGCCACGCCCAATGACCCACGCGATATTGAGCAAGTGCCGGTATCCGAAACCCGCACGGCCCCCGAGCCTAAGCCACAAAACAACCCTACCAACCGCCCGCAAAATCAACCCCAGGGCAGTCCGCCCCCCAAAACAACGGGCAAAGACAAAACTGACCCCAAAAAAGGGCAGGGTGATGACCCCAATTCGCCGGGCAATAAGGGCAAAGAAACGGGCATAGACGAGCAAGGCCTCTACAAAGGCAGTGGGGGCAGTGGTGGTTCCTCTTTGAGTTTGTCGGGCTGGCGCTGGGAAAAAGAGCCCCTTGTCAATGATAATTCCAATGCCGAAGGCACCATTATTTTTGATGTGCTGGTAGATGAAGAAGGAATTTTTATTTCTGTGAAGCCCCGCTACCCTGGCACTACCGTTGCCGATAAGAATCTGGTGGAGAAATATCGTCGGGCGGTTTTACAATCCTATCTGGTGGCCGATGGCTCCCAAAACACGGCCAATACCTCCCGGGGCATTGTTACTTTTGTACTCAAAGCCCGATGATTTAACCCCTCCCGACTAGGCGCAGAAAATCAGGCCTTGCCCTTTGCCAGAGATGCCGCCGGGCAGATTCTTCGGTTTTTATCAAAAAAAGCCCTTAATTTGTGCCCAAGCCGATAATTCAAACAAAAAGCAATATGGTATTACTTGACGGCAAAGCCACCGCGCAGGTCATTCAAGCCGAAATAGCCCTGGCTGTAGCCCGGCAAAAAGCCGAAGGGGGCAAAGTGCCGCATCTGGCGGCCATTTTGGTAGGCAACGACGGCCCGAGCCAGACCTATGTCAACGGAAAAGTAAAGGCTTGTGCTGAAGCGGGCTTTGGTTCGTCTTTGTTTCATTTTGAAGAAGACCTGCCCGAAGCCGAACTGCTGGCCAAAATTGATGCCCTCAATCAAGACCCTGACATTGACGGGTTTATCGTACAATTGCCCCTGCCGGCCCATATTGATGTAAGCAAGGTCATCGCCCGCATTCGCCCCGAAAAAGATGTTGACGGCTTTCACCCGGTCAATGTAGGGCGGATGGTCAAAAACCTGCCCGCTTATATCTCGGCCACGCCTTTTGGCATTCTCAAACTCCTGGAGCATTACCAGATTCCAACTGCCGGACAGCACTGTGTGGTGCTTGGGCGTAGCCAAATTGTGGGCCTGCCTATGAGTATCCTGATGGGACGCAATACTTATCCGGGCAATTGCACGGTGAGCCTTTGCCACAGCAAAACCCAAAACCTGCCTCAAATATGCCGCCAGGCCGATATCGTGATTGTTGCCCTGGGCGTGCCACATTTTTTGAAGGCCGATATGGTGAAAGAGGGAGCCGTAGTCATTGATGTGGGCATTAGCCGTGTAGTGGATACTACCCGCAAAAGTGGCTATCGCATTGTGGGCGACGTAGATTTTGAGGCCGTCGCCCCAAAGGCCAGCTTTATTACGCCTGTGCCTGGTGGAGTAGGGCCTATGACCATTACGGGCTTGCTCTACAACACCCTGCTGGCGGCTCAGAAAGCAATTTATTCCTGAAATGCCGAATCTTTTTTTTGGTTCATTTAGTGTTTAAAGCGTATAATTTTAAAGAATGAAAAACCTGGCTGCCCTTTTTCGCCTTCAAAACGAGCAAGAAACCATCCTTTTCCGAAGCTACTGGGTACATCCCATCGTGCAATTGGTGCTCCTCACTTTTTATTGGCTTAAAGATAGCCTTACTATGCGCTTGTACCTGCTTATTTTTTTAGACAGCACCCTGATGGTGATTGCTTATGTATCTTTTATTTTTCCAATTACTGGCTATCTGCTTGTATGGGCTTACCGAATTGCCCTTTATTTCGCGCCCGATAAAAAAACTTCATTTTTTATCATTTGCTCTATGGGCTTTTATCTCCTTTTTGCTTCCAGCTTATTTTTCCTGTTCATGATGCTCATTGGATTTTATTATGGCTATCCCTTCTACTGGATAGATATCTGGCAAATGCTGGCTACGTATGTGATTCCCATTTTATTTGTAGGTGAGCTTTTTCGCCAAAGAATGGTGATGGCCAAGGTCTATCTTAATCTTTAACCAAGCCCTCATGTGCGGCAGTTTGTATGAGAAAATATGCTTACCTTTGCAAATCTGACTGATAGTCATTTAATGAACAAGCATATAAGAAATTAAAATGGGTATTTCTCTGCGTACCTACCGCGAAGAGTATGAAGCACTTCGCCAGGCCAGTGCGGTAAAGGGGCCTTGCCTCATTGGTGGGTCAGTGATATTGGCACAATATCCTTTTATTTCTTCGGGCAGTCAAGTGTTTCCTTCCGACCGCCAGTATTATGCCCCTCGACTCAGTGGAAGCCCTTTGAATCTGAACCAAACCCTTTTTGCCGGGGATTTAGACCAGCTTATCCAGCAAAGCGATAGCCACATAGAAGAAAACACCTATTTTACTTACCCTCTTTTGCGGCCTTCCGCTTCCAAAACTGCCAGGGGGCTTATCATTCTTTTGCATGGCCTTAATGAAAAGGACTGGCTCAAATACCTTCCCTGGGCTCAGCGCCTGGTAGAGCTGACCGGGCGGGCGGTTTTGCTGTTTCCTTTGGCCTTTCATATCAACCGGGCCGCGCCGGCC
>JAAUUB010000114.1 GCA_012031215.1 Microscillaceae bacterium
TCAACAGATCTTTGGTCAATGTTGCTATTTCAGGTAAGTGTTTATTTAGTCCTGAGGATATTAATGCAAAAAAAATACACATTTACCAATGGGCTTTTGCTATCCTTGGCAGTATTTTTAATTGTGTTCTTCAAATACATGTATTATGCACTTTTGGCATTTCCTATTTTCTTCTGGTTTTTTGCAAACTTCAACAAAGAAAGTTCAAAAAAAAACATCCGTTTTTCATCACTATTGTTCATACTTATAGGGATTTCCACCTTTGCGTTCTTAATATTTTTAAAGATGTACAGTGGAAGTTACACGTATTTGAGCAGGCAATATACTGATTATCCTAACATTAATATTTACTGGAGGCATTTATTATGGCTGGATACTTTCTCATTCAAAGCTTTTTTTTACATGAGTAATATTAAGAAGTTTATGATAATTCATGACCTTGAAAATAGCTATTGGGATATCATTTTACAAATCCTCAGCCATGTTCTTAGTTTTTATTTATTGCTTACCATTGTTTTTTTATTTTGAAAAAACTCACTTTTTGGCACCCACAGCCTGGGCATCAACTAATAAATGCCTATTTCATGCTTTTTATGATTACATTATTTTTAAATACAGCTTATTTAGTCTGCTTATCATTACTACTTCCACCTCAAACTGGCTGGACAGACTTCTGGACTTATGTGCAAGAAACGAGATATTATGCACCATCTATGTTAATGTTTATAATTTGCTTTTTTTATATGACGCTTGAAGGTAAAACTCATCCCACCTGGAATAAAATCAATCAATGGATACTTTTGAGTAGCTTTATTTTTTCCACGGCCATCATTAGTTACAGAACAATAGGAATTGCCTTTTTTAAACGCGACAATTACAATATCAAATATTTATATGAAGAGTTGTGGAGATTAAACGCGGTAGTTAAACCCATTGCTCAAAAACAGCAAACAGTTTTTATAAGTGATGTTTATCGCACTACTGAGTATACCAAATTCTCAGGTGCCTCCACAATTACTTTAGAAGCTATCCAAAATATGCCTCTCAAAACCAGTAAGTCTCTTAACGTGTTGCTTTATACAACTCAGGAACCAAGCAGAGATGAGCTTCGTCTTATTCGTGCCTATCAAGCAAAACCAATTAAATTCTGGAAAGAAAGAACATTATATCAATTCACCCTCAATCCTAAGTAATGCAAGCTCAGAAAGTATTTTTTATCATCCCAACATATAATGATTTCTCCAAATTGCCAGCTATTTGCAAAGCAATCCAAGCAAGGGGATTTGAATGTGTTATTGTAGATGACGGTTCCGAAATGGATAATCATTTATTAATGAAGATATCAGATGTTTTTTTACTCCGTCATCTCCAAAATTTAGGGCAAGGGGCTGCACTGCAAACTGGAATGAATTTCGCAATTTTAAAAGAAGCAACCGTTCTGGTACATTTTGATGCTGACGGTCAGCATAGTCTGCACGACGCTTTTAAGATGATCGCTTTACTACAAGAAGAAAAATTAGATATTATATTAGGTTCAAGATTTTTATTAAAAAAAATAAATACTAAAATCCCTCCCTCAAGAATATATACCTTGAAGGCCGCTAGAATTTTCAATAACTGGATTACAGGAATGAATCTATCAGACGCACATAATGGATTGCGGGTATTAAGCAAGAAATCGGCTCAAATGATTAATTTAAAGCAAAACAGAATGGCACACGCTTCTGAAATAATTCAACTAATCAAGAAACATAAACTACTGTTTGCCGAATTTCAAACCAATATTTTTTACTCAAACGAAAACCATAAAAGAAAGGGAATCATATATATTCTAAACATTATTTGGGATTTATTATATGCCAAATTTTTAGAAAGAAATTATTCCTCAGAGTTTATTTTAATAAGCCTGGTGATCTTTATTTTTGCTTGCGTTAATCTCGATAATTTAGTTTTGAAATTGATTGAAGTTGTTTTTTTTGTTAGCCTACTGGTTCTACTCCTGAAATATAGAAGAGCAAAAAGTAAACAAATTTATAAGACCAATGTTATCAGGCAAAATGCCATTCAAAATGCTTGTAAAGTCAATTTTTACCAAAAAAGGCCGTAATTATTCTCGTAACCTGCCGTACAAAAAAATATCTGAAATTAAGTAAAGTGAATACCCTATGAATCATCTTTTAAGATAATTCAAAAAAGCCCTTCTATCCTTAGCATCCTATTCAGCCATTCTCGCCAACTTATTTTGGTTGTTCGCCAGAGATTTAGTTGACTGAGAACCAAAGGCTAAGCAGTTTTCCTGAATAATAGTATTACTTTTCCTAAGTTTTGTGATTTTTTATTTTATCACTCCGGCTCAAATCGTGCGGGCATTCTGAATGGCCGTGCGCAAGGCCCGGAGTTTATTGTTGACCTCTTCGAGCTCACTTTCCGGGGAGGATTTACTGACGATGCCGGCCCCGGCCTGAAAAAACAAGCGGTTGTTTTGCTCAGGAAGGAACGAATCATGATGGCGTGGTTCACATCGCCCTGAAAACTCATAAACCCGATGGCCCCGCCGTAGTAGCCCCGGTTTTGGGGTTCTATGGCATTGATAAGTTCCATGGCTTTGTATTTGGGCGCGCCCGAAAGCGTGCCCGCCGGAAAGGTATCGGCAAAAAGGCGTAAGGCTTCGGGGCCTGGCGTGATTTGGGCCGACACAATAGAAACCAGGTGAATCAAGTGCGAATAAAACTGGATTTCTTTAAAAGTTTCTACCTGCACTTGGTGTCCGTTGCGACTCAGGTCGTTGCGGGCCAGGTCCACCAGCATCACGTGTTCGGCATTTTCTTTGGGGTCATCAAAAAGTTTTCGGGCCATTTCGGCATCTTCTTTGTCATTGCCCGTGCGTTTGAAAGTGCCCGCGATGGGGTGAATCTCGGCCCGGGTATGGCTGATTTTGATTTGGGCTTCGGGAGAAGAGCCAAATATTTTGAAATTGCCATAATCAAAATAAAAAAGATAAGGCGAAGGATTGATGGAGCGCAAGGCCCGATAGACATTGAATTCGTCGCCTTTAAAATCCTGAGCAAAACGCCGTGAAAGCACAATTTGAAACACGTCGCCGCGCTGGCAGTGATAAATGCCTTTTCGGACAGCTTCGCAATAGTCTTCGTCCGGCATATTGACCGCTTCCGGGCCTTCGGCCTCAAAGTGATATTGCGGAATGCTCCGGCTGTGAATCACCCGCTCCACCTCTTCCAGTTGCGAAGGCCCCGCTCCGTAGCGGTGTTCAAAAAGATAAAGTTCATTTTTGAAATGATTGATAGCAATGACAAAGCCATAGACCTGATACAGCATTTCGGGAATCCGGCGCTGGGCATCGGCAAAATCCTGAATGGCTAGTTCTTCAAAGTAGCGAAGGGCATCGTAGGTCGTATAGCCAAAGAGGCCGTTTTGAGGAAAGTTGAAGCGGTCGGGCTCGGCCTCAAATGCCTGGCTGAAGGTCTGGAGCTTCTCGATGAGCGTGTGGTCAGCCGTCAGGGTTTCCTGCTGCCCGTCGGGGTAAGCCAGGTGGAGGGTTTGGGCTTGCACCTCAAAGCGGGCCAGGGGCTGAAAACAAATATAAGAAAAACTATTTTCGTGGCCGTGATAGTCGGAGCTTTCCAGCAGGATAGGATTGGCGTAGCGGTCGCGGAGCTTGAGGTAAATGCTGACGGGGGTGTGCGTATCGGCCAGCAGTTTCTTATAGCGGGTTTTGAGCGTGTATCTTTTTGTGGTCATCCTTGCGCAAAGGTTTAAGTTTGAGAGAAAAAACGCTTTACAAAACTACTACATTTGCCTTATTTAAGGGTATCCACTAACCCGGTGGCCAGCGATTTCCACAATATGCCGATAAAACCTACCTGTTTGTCCCAGACGTAGCGTACCTGGCCTACTTTAAAATTGCGTTTTGCAGATTGTTGCGGTTTTTGAGAATCATATTGGCCAGCATGGTCAGGAAGCCTCGTTTTTTGCTGGGGTTTTCCTGCCGAAGCACATCTATTTTCAAATTTTCATAGCCCGCCTCAATTTGACCTAAGGCCAGACTATCTTTTAAGACCACTTCATAATTGATTTGCTGGATTTGCCCTTTACGAATCCGTATTCCTTCATTGGTTTCAATAATTTGATTAAAAAATCGGCTTTCATACTGCCCAGGCTCCCGTAATAAGTGCAATACAATTGGGGCGAGTGCAGGTTCATTTGAAGCCGGGCCGTGAGCAAGCCGGCCCCCATCAGCCAGCAACTAGCCACGAGCCGCACCGTGTCTTTGCTTCCAGGGCTGTTATTGAGGTCATATACCTGGCCATTGATGCGGTCAAAAAAACCTCCCCGGCGGTCCGTCCTTTAAATACCCTTTCCCGATAGCTTACAAAGGTATCGTCGAAATCCATCGTGTCCAATTGGATTTCAAATGGCAACTGTTGGAAAGCTTCATTGGGCAAAAAAGGCTCCCAGTCAGGGCGACGCTCAATGCGCTTGTCGCGATAGACGTTTACTTTGGCCTCGTGCAGATGGAGTAAATCGGCTTGAAGACGGGCCGTTTGCAGCCATTGTGAAAGCCTTAAATTGTGCAGACGGGCTGCTGGAATGGCCACTTCAAAGCGGTCCGTTTGAAAAAGCTTGAGGCGCATAAATGTTTCATCTGGTACTGTGGGGGCAAGTTGTAGGTCTTTCACCAGCATGCTGGAGTCATCCGATTGGATAAAAACCCGCCCCGTGCGGAGTTGGTAGCGCTCCTGGTCAATTAGGGTGCGATAGCTTCCCAAACCTGCACGCAGGCTTTCACAAAACAAGAAACCTTGTCTCGATTGGCGGGCCAGGGAGTCCAGCGAAAAACCCCTCGCCCACACAAACAGACTGTCGCCCCAGTGCTCCGTCAATTGGGGGAGGGCGTTGTCCCGGCCGTTTTTTTGCCGAAAATGAAACTGGATGCCTTGCAAACCCAGGGTATCAATCTGAATGTTGAAAGGAATCTTGCTAACCAGATTGGGCAGGTTGATTTCCGAAATCAGGGAATCGGTCGGAAGTGTGCGGTTTTGGTAAATGGCAATGCGCCCTCCCTGGGCCTGGAGCGAAGAAAAAGGAAATGCCGAAAAGTCAAACAAAGGCGAAGGGTCGCGCAGGCGTGCCCGCAAGGTGTGGATTTCTACTTCATAGCGGGCATCCTGGGCTTTTGCCTGGGCTTCAAACTGGGCCTCACTCCGCAAAGGCTGGTAAAAAAGACCTTCCATCACCAAACTAGAATCATAGGCCTGCGCCGTGAGTTGCCGAAATCCGGCCCGGTATTGGCCATCGGGGGTAAGATAAGAATAATCACGAATATGAAACTGCAAATCTCGCGAATACATCAGCCTTGTTTCGGGATGCAGGGCTTGTTTGGTTTTGGCACTGGCCAGTTCCACCTGATGCGCCGAAAAATCAAAAGCCTCAACCCGATGCTGGGCCAGAGAATCGGATAAATTGCTTCCTCCCGGTTTTTTTTGTTCATACCGAAGCGTTCCTTGGCTTAGCAACAGGGTATCAATGCGCACATAAATAGGCACTTCGGCCAAAAGCTCTTCCAGGTTTTGCGGGGCCGGGCCGGGCGGCGGCGGTTTGGTTTCATCTTGATAGAAATACAAATCCGGGGCTTCAATATGCAGCGATTTGAGCACCAATTCCTGCTCAAACACGAGTCGGTCCAGGTCCACGGCATTGGCCTGCACCCGGCGGAGGTGCGCCTCTGGGTAGAGTTGGCGATAGGGAGAAGCGGCTAGAAAGTCGTTTTTATTCAGAAAAGGCTGTAAATCCAGGGCCTCGACCCGTAGTAAAGAATCATCAAGTGAACTTTGGACTCCCTTCAGTTTGAAGATGTATCGGTTGTTAGGTTCCAAAAAAGCGTAGTCTTGCAAAGTGAGCAGGATATTGCCCGAATAAAAATGGCGGAACGTGCTATCCTGGGTGGCATAGCCCAGCCGAATTTGGGGAATCAAGACATTGATATTCCGGGCTTGATGCCAGGAACGACCGCTTCCTTTTTGGGTAAATTGAGTGAGGCCCAGATAAAGCACCCCTTGAGCCACTTGCAAGGTATCCACCTTGATAAACAAGGGAATGTTGCGCAAAAAAGCCCTCAGGTCGGGTTTTGGAGAAGATATTTCCTTCTGCGGCGGAGCCGGATGCACCTGCCGCCTCTCCGAAGGCCGGTTGGGCATTTGAAGTGTTTGCAAGGTTTTGCGCATCCGGTTTTGCCAAAGGCTTTCCTCCCCAAGCCAAAAGGCCAGGTCAGTCAGCACAATAGGCCACTCGGAAGACGGCACCGGACGAGCAATCTTGCGCTTATCGACATAAACTTCCACATTGGGCTGCCAAAGGGTGAGCCGCCCCCAGTCTATCTCCTGGCGAAGCAATAAGCGGGTATAGTCAATGTATTGGGCTTCTACTCGCCCTACCTTCACACTGACCCAGGGGGTTTGATACAGAAATTGCTCACTAAAAGCCTGGGCCTCGGCCTGGGGCCGAAGCTGAAGGGAATCCAGCCGCAGCAATCCCAGTCCGGCATTGGCCGTCATTTGCTGCACAGAAAACTGATAAGCCTCGTCGGCACTTACAAACTGATATCGGGCCAAATTTAAGACCAGGTTTTTGTTTTGTAATTGGGAGAGTGCCGATTCCCGAAAGGCCTTTCCCAGGGAAAGAAAGCGTATTTGGGCATCTATCTGCCCAATACGGTGCCGGGCTAGTCCAGTGCGCGCTTCCAAAGGTGCTAATGCCGGGTCCGTAACTTCCAGAAACCGTTTTTCTTTATAAATCAAGCGACCTTCTTGCAGGCGCAGGCGGTCGGCATAGACATAAAGCGGCAAGTCTTTGAGCAGTTCCTCAAAGTTTGCATACACCTGTTGCGGGTTTTTTGGTTTGGTTTTATCTAAATAGGCTTCAAAATCGGCTTTTTTTATCGTAATGGCCTGGGCCACAAACTCCTGTTGATAGGCCAGTTTTTCCAAATTAAGCTGAAGTGCCTCTACCTGCTCAATGCGGGCATGCAGCAGGATTTGCTGATAAGTGGACTGCGCCGAAAATTGTGCATCATTCACCAGGGGTCGGTGATTGATTTTATGGAGCCGAAGCATTGCCTCCTGGCTGGAAAAAGCCATTTTTTCAATATAGGTTTGGTACAAGCCCTCCGGGGTGTTGAACACAAAAGGCGATACCTGGAACTGCAAACCCTGCGCCAGCACGGCTTTGGGCGTTTGCTTTCTTGGAAGTGCCTGCCCCCAGGCCAAGCCTTGCATTTGCAAGTAGAAATGTTCGGCCCGGTGGGTTAGTATTGGTAGTGTTTGCCCCTTGTCCAATTGATAGCGTTTGAAAGCAATGTCCTCAACCTTCACCGAATCCAGCTTCAGGTAAATGGGAAAGTGACGCCCATAATTGGGCCAAAGACGCGCCAGCGAAAAGCCAGGCGAAAGGGATGCCATTTGCATCCAGGCGATGTGCCCCTGCGATAACTGTAGAACCCGGGCCACTGCCTGGCCCTTAAACAAAACCCGGGCGAAGTCCAGGCCCTCTATTTTGATGATGCGCAGGTGGCCATCCAATTTGAATTGGGCCAGGCTATCAGCCAATTGCCCAGCTCGCCATTTCAGATTTTGACAAAGCCCTACTGAGTCGCGGGTAGAAAGCCGCAGATTGTTTAAAGAAAACCTTTGCTGGAGAGGCCCCTGGCCCGACAAGCGGGGTAGTTTTAAAAAAAATGCTTCCCAGCGCAAACCTTTTGAAAAATCAGCTCCAGCTCCGGGGTGGAGGTCCAGGCCCTGTCCCCCGATTTGCAAGCCCTTCACAGGCTGCAACTGCCAGGCCAGCGATTGGGGAAAGCTTAGCTCTAGGTCTTCTAGTTGCCAGTCTTTTATTTGAAGCCGCTGAACAAAACCCCGCATCAGCCCGCGCGCCTGCGCCCAGTCAAGACGGAAAGGCGGCCCTTTTGACAAGCGTTTTTGATACAGGACTTCTAAATGAAGGGTCGCTTTCTGCACCCGGAGTTTTTCAATTCTCAAGGCCCCGGTGCGCCAGTAGCGAAGCCAATAAACCCCCAGCAAGTCAAGAGATTGGGTTTCAAAAACCAACTGGGGTTTGTAATAGCCTTTATGCCCCGAAGAAAGCCGACGATGCAGGGAAAGCTTTTGAGCCGAAAGACGTGCCGATAGTAAATTGAACCGCAATTGACCTATGTGAAGGACATATTCTCCTTTAGTTTGCGCGTACACAGCAGCTTCCAGCCGGGTTTTGATGTAGGGCATAAAGTAGTAATACATCCATACATTCACCCAAACCAGGCCTATGAAAAAACCCATCAATAGCCCCCATAGCAAACGGGAAGCCCATTTGGGCTTAGATTTAGCAATATCTTGGGTTATATTTTTTTGTAAATCCGGTGATTGAGAATCCATCGGAGGCCTTATGTGCTAGCCAAAGTACAAAATCTTTGGATAAAGACCCGCTTTTCCTGTCGGCATTTTCCAGGTTTGGCCAATGAAAGGCATTTTAGCCCTTGAGCTTTTGCCAATCTATCACCACCGGCGCATTGACTGGTCGGCGAAAAATATTGACAATACAAGCATTGACAAACAAAGTATTGGCCGCTTGCACCTGGCCATACCGCTCGTGGATATGTCCAAAGAGGTGCAGGCGCGGCTGAATCCGGGCCACATACTCGGCCAGGTCGTGGCAACCAGCCCGGATGCCAATGGCGGTACGGTCTAATATGCCCCGGGGAGGGCCATGGGTGATGAGCAAATCGACATCTGGAGGAATTTTTTCCCAATGCTGGCGAATGACCGCGCCCCGCTTCCGGTTAAAACCCATCCCCAGAAAATAAGGCGTGACGGGCGAACCCCAAATTTTAATCCCCTCGATGGTAAGGCTTTCATCTTCCAGATATGTGGCCTGGGTGAGCAGGGCACGTGTGGCAGCGGGTTCGGTTTCAAAAAGCAGGTCGTGGTTGCCCGCCACCACTATTTTGTAAGTATGGGGCAAATCGCCCAGCCACTGGTCAAAATCCTCAATCACCTCCCGGCTTCTTCCTTTGTGGCAAATATCCCCGGCATGAATGAGTATATCTCCCTCCGGAACTTTCACTTTCCGATGCAGGGTATGGGTATCTGAAAGGCAAACAATTTTCATAAGCAGGCACAAAAGCGATTACAAAAAATAGGAAGGCGATAAGCCCCCGAATCAGGCCCCAAGGGCCCTTTTTAAAGACAGGGCATAGCCATAGTGTACACCCTCATGGGTATTGTTAAATAACAAAGCATCTTCAAAGCTGCTGAGTCCAAAGCCATAACTGGTTTCATAGGGGCTAAACTCCTGAAAAAGACCCCGCACAAAATCTGATTTGAGGCGGGCCGGAAAATCGGCAAAGCTTTGCTTTAATTTTTCGATAATGGTTGCCTCCAGTGGTTCAGAGGGCTTGGTTCCTTTCCGAAACTGCTCAATTAGGTGCTCAGAAGCCTGGGTTTCCAAGCCCGACAAGCGATAGAGCAAGAGCTGCGGGGTTACCACTAAATGCCCTAGATGCCAGCCCAGGTTGTTGTTAAATCCCGGAGGTATCTGGTTAAGGGTATCAGTATCCAGCTTGTCCAGCAGGCGCAGAAAGTTTTGGCGGGTAGTCTGCAAGAGGGTAAAATAGGCTTCCATGTTTTTGTGCGGATAATTTTTGAAAAAATAGAAAACTCTAATGTCAGGCAGGTCAGCAAATCAGGATATGTATATCTGGCCTTGCACAAAAAAACATTGTTTAGCATTGGAAATGCATCTATGGCTGGCAAAATTATAGCAGCTTGCGGAATAAATGCTTAAAAAAAGAAGAAAAGGGCAAAAACTCTTGGTTTAGCCAAGTTTTTTTCCCTTTCCTTTCAAAATGGCCTGCACCTGACTCAAAGATTTTCTTCAAAGAGCTTAAGAATGCGCTTGTATTCATCGGCCCAACTGCTGGGCTCACGAAATCCGTGCGGCTCAAGGGGATAAATGGCCAATTCCCAATTTTCCTTGCGTAGTTCAATGAGCCTTTGGGTCAAACGCACAATATCTTGAAACTGCACATTGTCATCCAGCACGCCGTGGCACATCAAGAGATGCCCCTGCAGGCCTTCGGCAAAATGAATCGGCGAGCTACGCTGATAGGCCAGGCTATCCAGCACGGGAGTATTGAGGATATTGCTGGTATAGCCGTGGTTATAATGTGCCCAGTCGGTAACCGAGCGCAGGGCGGCCCCGGCCTTGAAGACCTGGGGGGCATTGAACAGGGCCATCAGGGTAATAAACCCGCCATAAGAACCCCCCATAAATGCCAATGCGGTCGGAGGCGATGCCGTGCTGGTCAATCAGGTACTTGGCTCCGTCCACCTGGTCGCTCAGGTCTTTGCCACCCATGTGGCGATAAATGGCCGTGCGCCAGTCGCGGCCATAGCCCTGGCTGGCGCGGTAGTCAATGTCTAAAACGGTGTAGCCCTGGTCCACCAAAAGATTATGAAACATATACTCCCGAAAATAGCTGCTCCAGCCCTTGTGGGCATTCTGAAGATAGCCGGCCCCGTGCACAAAAATGACCGCCTTCCCGCCTGGACTTGCCTGGGCCGGGCGATAGAGCCGGGCATAGACCTGGGCCCCGTCCCGGGCCGCAAAAGTAATGATTTGCGGCTCGCGCCAGGGATATTGGCGAAACGCCGGGGTTTGAGACTGGGTAAGTCGTAGCGCCTTTGCCTTTGCTTGATTGGGCATCAGGTAGAGCTCCCAGGGCTGATTACTAAAGGAAAATCGAAAAGCCAGGTATTTCTCGTCAGGAGATGGGATAACCTCGTGCATCCCCGTTTGGCTGGTGATTTGGGTCATTGTGCCTCCAGCCAGGGGCAGGGAATAAAAGTGATATTCTCCCGGATGCAGGGCATTGGTGAGGAGATACCACTGTTTTTGGTCGCGGGAGAGATACGCCTGACTTACTTCAAACTGCCCCTGCGTGAGGGCGCGAATGTTGCCCGTTTTGACCTCAACCGTATAAAGATGGGAATACCCGGTCTTTTCAGACTGAAGAAAAATGCTCCTGGTCGGGCAGCCAGCCTACATTGCCAGCCGCAAACCAAGTCCCGCCAATGCCCGGCCCCCCTATCCAGGCTTCGTCGCGCTGGCGGTCTAAGAGCGTAAGCTGCCCGGTGGCAGGGTTTAACCGCACAATCCAGCGGTCTTTCGAATCCTGGCTGCGCACAACCAACACCGCATGTGCTCCGTTTTTTGACCAGAAAGGGCCGTGGGCCACTACGGGCCGGGCTATCGAGTCTTTGGGCACTCTTTGGTAATCCTGATAATAGGCTGGCAGGTCATACATGCCGGGCAATTGCTTAAAATCGACCAGGAAAATCGTATCCCTTTTGAGGTCATAGATGCCAAATTCGTAGGTGCTGAGCGGACTGCCCACTTTGGGGCGGGCACGGCCCTCATCGGTATAGCCTGATTCGGTTACATAATTGGGCACCAGGGTGGCGGCATCAGGGGCCTCCTGGGTGAGCCGGAAGGTAATAAAATCCTGGCGGGGGCTCAGGATGAGATTACTCAATTGCTTTTTGCCCTGATAATAGGTCTTGGGGCGAGGCGGCTCCAGGGCTTCGTTTTCTTTTTCACGGGCCTCAGCACTTTCTTTTCGGGTTTTCAGTACCGATATCAGGGCCATTTGCTGGTTTTCGAGCCATTGCTGCTGGGCGGTGGGCTTGGCTTCGGGTTTTTCTTCGCCGGGCCGGAAATCGCTAAGTTGCTGCCAGCTTCCATCCGTCAGAGACATCAAAAACAGATTCCCGCCTTTGGTGAAAACAAGGTGCTTTTCGTCGGCAGTGAAAGAAGGGTTGGTTTCGGCCTCAATGGTATTACTGATTTGGCGCACCTGCCCGCCCTGATACAAGAAAATATCTCCATTGCGGGTAAAGAGCTTTTTGCTTCGGTCTTGTGAGTAGGCCCCCCCCGCCGCCACAAGGCTTTTCTGGGCTTCCAAACTCACTTTTTCCGGTGCCCCGAGGGCTTTGCCATTTTGGATAGTCAGGGAATAGAGCGAAGGCTCCGGCTCAAGGCTTGGGTTCCAGGTAAAATAAAGCTTGCGGCCATCCTCCGCCCAAAATACATTCTCAGGCGAATAGCCCACAAACCTTTCTCCTTCCATCATCTGGTCTATGGTAAGCGATGATTGGGCGATGAGAGCGAGGCTCTCCAAAAGAAATAGCAAGAGTAGAAAGAAATGTTTCATGCGCAATGTTGTTTTTCGGCTTGTGAATAAGCCAAAAAAAGAATTAATTTGGGAATGACAAAATGTGGCTAAGCAAAAGGCATCCGCTCCGAAAATACCGGATCCTTTTTTTTGGCCAGTGATAATGCATCATCAAGCTCTTTGAAGTTAAAGCGCGCTAAATTTTTTCAAATACAGTCCAGATGTTGGTTTCGGCAGATAAAGCTTTGCAGTCTTTGAAAAAAGGCGATTTTGCTCCGGTATATTTCCTCCACGGCGAAGAAAGTTATTACATTGATACCCTCACCGAATACATTGAAGCCCACGCCCTCAGCCCGGCTGAACGGGGCTTTAACCAAATATTGCTCTACGGAGCCGAAACCGACCTGGGCACGGTGCTGGCCCAGGCCCGCCGTTTTCCGATGATGGCCGCAAGGCAGGTGGTCATCGTCAAGGAAGCCCAATCCCTGCCCGACTGGCGAAAGAGCGAGGCGGCCGACATCCTGGCGCATTTTCTGCAAAATCCGCCGCCCACCACTGTGCTGGTCTTTGCCCATAAGCATAAAAGCCTGGCCAAAAACACCCGGGTATATAAAATGCTGGAGAAGAGCGCGGTGGTCGTGGAATCAAAAAAAATCTATGACTATCAGGTTCCCGACTGGATTCAGCAGCATTTGCAGGCCAAAGGCTACCGGGCTAGCCCCGACGCGCTCCAGCTCCTGGCCGAAGCCACTGGTCCCGACCTGGGCAAGCTCCATAACGAACTGGAAAAGCTGTTGCTAAACCAGCCTAAAAGCCAGCCCATCGAGGCCGAAACGGTCGAGAAAAACGTGGGCCTGAGCCGGGAATTTACTGTCTTTGAGTTTCAAAAGGCCCTGGCCGCCCGCAATGCTTTCAAAGTGGAGCAAATCATTCGCTATTGGAGCGAAAATCCCAAAAAGCACCCTCTCATTCCGATGCTGGCCTTGCTTTATAATTTTTTCTCCCGAACCTTGATTCTCTACCACCAGGGCCGGCAATCTGATACCCAACTGGCCCAGGCGATGAAAGTGCCCCCCTTTGCCCTCAAAGATTATCGGCTGATGGCCCAAAACTACTCCCTGGCTCAGGTAGTGGCCACGATTGGCCATTTGCGTGAAGCCGACCTGCAACTGAAAGGCATTAGCTCGGCCGGAAGCACCGAAGCCAATATCTTGCGTGAGTTGAGCCTAAAAATCCTGTCTCTGGGAAAGCGATGATCGAAACCTGGCTTGAGTATGATACTTACGGCCTCCTTTGGCTCAATGGGCAGCACCATCCCTGGCTCGACCAGCCCATGTACTGGATGAGCGAAACCCTGACCTGGCTGCCTTTGCATTTATTTTTGCTTTATAAAATGTGGAAAAGCCTCCGTCAATTCTTTTGGCGGGGAGTGCTGGCGGTGGTCTTGGTCATCAGCCTGGCCGATGGGTGTACCTCTCAGGTGATGAAGCCTTACTTCCGGCGTTTGCGACCTACCCACGAAGCAAGCATTCAGGCCCGGATACACACCGTAGGGGGCTATCGCGGGGGGGCTTACGGATTTGCTTCTTCCCATGCGGCCAATACTTTTGGGCTGGCGATGTTGCTCTATTTGCTATTTCGTGCCCGCTGGAAGTATGTAGGGGCACTTTTTCTTTGGGCGGCATTGGTTTCCTACACCCGCATTTACTTGGGGGTGCATTACCCGCTCGATATCCTGGCCGGGGCTGCGGCAGGCATTTTCTTTGCTTACCTGATAAGCCGTGTGTATTTTTGGGCCTTGCCAAAAACTATCCTGCCCCGGAATTTTCGGGAGATTAACACTGGCAAGCCATCTCAATTTTTTTTTACCTATGGCCCAAATCAAATCCCTGCGTGCCTGGCGCTACAATGCCTACCTGACCGAAAACCTGCCGGAGCTCACCGCTCCCCTGAGCGAAACCGTGCGAAGGCAAAAAGAAAAAGCATTTTATCAGTTTCCTTTTCACCATTTTCACCTGTCTTCGCCCAGCAATGTGCCCCCTTTTGAGAATGCCCGCCGCCGGGCCGAAAACTGGAAACTAGATGGGGTCATCCGGCAAGACCCCTTGCCGGGCTTGTATGTGTATGCCCAGGATTTCGAGATGGGCGGAAAAACCTGCCAGCGCAAAGGTTTTGTGGCGCACGTAAAGCTGGAAGATTATTCCCAAAAAATCATTTTCCCCCACGAACGCACCATCTCCGCTGCCGTAGAATACCGCACCCAGCTTTTAGAAGCCACCCAGATGCATACCCTGCCCACACACGGTTTTTATCGAGATGCCGCTGCCCGGCTCGAACCCTTTCTGGAAGAGAGCCTGCGCAATCCGCTGTATGAGGTAATAGACCAAAACCACACCCGCCACCGCCTGAGTGTAATTCACGATTACGAAGTGATGGCTTTTTTTAAAAATCATTTTGCCGCCCAAAGAATTTGGCTGGCCGATGGCCACCACCGCTACGAAAGTTCGCTCCGTTATCGGCAGCGTTGCCTGGCCCAGTTTCCCAATGCTTCGCCCGAAAGCCCCTGGCACTACCACCTGATGTGGCTCACCAATGCCGAGACCAGCGATTTGGGGGTTTTGCCCACGCATCGCCTGGTGCATTCACTGCCCCACTTTGACCGCCGCAGTTTTTTAGAAAAACTAGAAGTCTATTTCGATATTTTTCCCGAAGCCCCGGATGCCCCTTTGCCCCTTCCTTCGGAGGCTCCTTTGGGCACTTTTCGTCTGGTATTTGCCGACCGGCCTTTTACGCTTCGCTGGCGCTCCGAAGCCCGGCTGGCCTATGATACCGATTGGCCAGAATCAATTAAAGACCTGGAAGTCAGCATCCTGCATTATTTTATTTTAGAAAAGACCCTTCAGCTACGCGATGATGCCCAGTTTGCCCATCTTGATTTTACCCACGATTTTCAGAGTTGTTGCCTGGATGTGAGTCGCGGGGAGGCCATTTTTGCGGTACTGACCCGCCCGGTTACGGGGGGCCAAATAGAAGAGGTCTGCTTTCAAGGCCATACTATGCCAGCCAAAACCACCTACTTTTTTCCCAAAGTATTGGGCGGGCTATTGTTTAGTTCTATTCGGGAAGCGGAATTTGGGGATTTCTAAGAAGGGAGGCGGAAGTAAGCTTTTCCGTGATGAGCACCCGAACCCGGTTTTGATGGTCTCGGTAGCCAAACATAAATTTTTGCCCCCCCTTCGGCCAGGCCCAGCTTTTGGCGCATTTTCTCGGTAGAATCGGGAAAGTTGCGGGTGCTGAGTGAGGCCTTTTTTTCGGGCAAAAAAGCCTGCACGGCCTTTTTTTGATAGGCACAATCGGCCAATACCCGAAAAACCCGCCCTGGCAAAGGCAGCGCTGGGAGGGCCTCGGTAGTATAAAGGTGGGTATGGGGATGAAGTTTGCGCAAACCGAAGCGGCAAGCAAAGGTATGGAAAGCCCCGGCTTTGAGGATGGCCCGATTGGGTTCTATCAAAAAGCTTTGGAGATGGACCTGTTTCGGCCTGGATTGCTGTTCTCCTCCGTCCGACGAAAACGAAAAGC
>JAAUUB010000115.1 GCA_012031215.1 Microscillaceae bacterium
AACCCCTGGTCTGGCCAAAGGGTTTTTTATTCGATAAAATTTTTGGAGCCATGTGCAACGCTTGCTTTTTGAGGTGTCTTTGAGGTAGAAACTTGGCAAAGGCCATTGTCCGGTTTTCAAATCCAAATACCCTAAGACTTTTGAAAAACATGCGGAAGACTCCTCCTCTATTCTCTTTTTGCCTGGCTTCACGCGCTTTTTGGGCCTGGCTCAGTGTTGGTTTGCTTTGCTTTTGGACCGGACAAGGCTCTTTGGTGGCGCTGGATGCTTATCAGTTTTTTGAAAAAACCAGGGCCTTCCACCGCAGGCTTTTCTGAGAGAATTTCCCTTCAAAACTTATCTACGGCAGGTAGATTGGACAAAACTGCCTCCCCTTGAGCAATACCGTACTTTACTCAACCAACACGGCCAGGAAGGAGACCGCTGGGTATATGAATTGGGGCAAGCTTTTGTAAAAGAAAGTACCTGGAACACCGAAGAACTGCCCAATAAGCTCCAAATGGCACAAAAACTTCTTGCCTTTGCCCAAGACCAGGAGGCAGAAGTCTATGAAATGGTGGCAATGCTATTTTTTGAAAAAATCACCCGCCATACCGAAGCGGCCCTCCGAGAAGGCCATTGGTCAAAAAATAGCCCTGAGGCCCGGCAGCTCATACAAACACTCGAGAAGCACAAGTTTGTGGTCAATGTGCCCCCTACGCAATGGGAAAAAATGCAATACCATTTCTGGCAGGGCCACTGGAGCTATCTCTGGAGCCGGGCCTGCCTGTCCCTGGGTCTTTGCAATAGTTTGCGCTGGGCTTGGTTGAGTCTGGCTTTGGTCGGCTTGCTGGGAGCAGGCCGCTGGTTTATGGCTAAAAAAACGCAAAGTAAGTAAGTGCTTTTCTTATCAATATTTCATTATTCAAAACTTCTCAAAGCCTATGTTTTCTACACTACACTTGTGGGCCTTGCTTTGGCCTGGATTGGTGGGAGTCTTGCTCTCCACACCAATGCCCGACATGAAAGAAGAAAGCCTCAAAACTACCTTTGAGGGCAGTGTGATGGTCAAAAAGCTGTTTCGCGAAGGGCAAAGGCTGGGCCATACCGTCTGGATGAAGCGAAGCCCCGGAAAAATCAAGGCCAAGTATTTTGCCTGTGGTGAAGTTAACAAGCGGTACGAGGAATGGAAAACCAATCGAAAGATTGTGATGGCTTGCAGTGGAGCCTTCAGCACCAATGACTTTGGCCGCCCATTGCCTGTAGGCCTTACCGTAGATAATGGCCTGGTTGTCAACAAACAAACCAATGAAGAAATGGATGGTCTGGTATTGGTTTATGGCACAGGTGGAGTAGCCGTATCCGATATCGAGGTGGGCGACCTGTATCTGCAAAGCCTCAACAAAACAGTAGATGTGCGCGAAGCCTGGGATAAATTTGAGCTGCTCAAATGGGCCGAAAAAGAAGAGGCCACCATCTTCCAAACCCAATTGCTGGCTTTCAAAGACAAGCTTCGCCTCGAGGTGGAAAAAGCCCGGAAAAATCTGCGCGAAAGACGTTTGTTGGTCTTGGCCCGTGATGCCCAAAAGATGCTTTACCACATCATTTTTGATATAGAGGAATCGGTTTATCTGGGAGACATCGCCCAGGAGATTCTTCAGTATTTGCAAGGACAAAAAATGACCGTTACGGCCATTCTCAATCTGGACACGGGCTGGTATAACCAAATGAATGTCTATGATGAACAAAAGCAAAGCCTGCTTCAGCACAATCCGGACAAAGCCCCTACCAATCTGCTGGTATATTATTATGAATAAACACCCGAGGGGCGTTTTGGGTGTGCTACCATTTTTCAATGCAAAACGGCGTGAATGGATTTTCTTCTCAATTCCAAAAACTCATGTTGCGAACTTTCCTTATACTGTTAGGACTGCTAATTGGCCTGAGCCATTGTGTACGCAAATCGGTGTTTTTGGCCCGCCAACAGCACTATGCCGATACCCTGGGCCAGCTACGCCAAAGCCTGGAAAGCCTGGAAACCAGCTACGAAAAATGCGGTCGGGTGGTAGGGCTTTTGCGAAAACAGTCCGAAACCCACCAGCAGCAGATTGCGGCTTATCGGGATTCGCTGCGATTTTGGCAAAACCGGGAGGGGCAAGCCGATTCAATGGCTTGGCAAAGCATCTCGCGGGCCTATCAGGAGCTTCAAGCCCAAAACCAGCACCTGCGCCAGCGCCTGGCCCAGCTCGATACGGAAAAAAATGATTGGTTTCATCTCTATCAAAAAAGCCAGCTTCACCAACAACTGCTCGAGGATTCGCTCAAAATCCAACAAACCTTGCTGGAAAGTGCGTATGCCAGCCCTTATAATTATCCCCGTCGGCTTTGGCTGTATGAAAATGCCTTTGACTGCTATGTGGTGAATGTAGCCCGTAGCCAGATACGCTTCTTTTGGCGCACCACTGACGACAAGCCCTATCGGAACCTGGCCCACCTGCGCCGCACCCTTCAACGCCAAAACAAAGTGCTGCTCTTTGCCACCAATGCGGGCATGTTTCAGCCCGATTACGCCCCTCAGGGTTTGTATATAGAAAACGGGCAAATCCTCCGACCATTAGACCGCCAAAAAGAGGGCTATGGCAATTTTTATATGCAACCCAATGGGATTTTTTTGCTCGATTCGCTGCATCAGGCCCATATCATTCCTTCTGCTGAGTTTGGCCGCTATGCGGGGCACACCCACTGGGCCACGCAATCGGGACCTATGCTTTTGCACGAGGGGCAAATCAACCCGCAATTTACGCCTGGTTCTGCCAATCGCTTTGTGCGAAGCGGGGTGGGGCTTATCAGTAACAGTCAGGTAGTGTTTGTGATTTCACAACGTCCCGTCAATTTCTATGATTTTGCCCGTTTGTTTCGCGACCAGTTTGGCTGTCGCGAGGCCCTCTATCTGGACGGGGTGGTATCGAGGATGTTTTTGCCCGAAATGGGTCGCTATGACCAGGACGGAGATTTTGGCCCCATCATCGCCATTATTAAATAAGCCCACAAAAACAGGTGTGTTCAAATTATTGATATGAAAAAAATCATTTTCTCCTTAATGCTCACGGGGCTTGGCTTCGCCCAAGCGCAGCAAAAAGCCGCCTTGCCGCAAAATGGTCTCATTGCCCACTATTCCTTTACGGGCAATGCCGAAGATGCCAGCCCTTATCAAAACCATGGCCAGTTTCAGGGCGGGGTGAGTCTTACCGAAGACCGCTTTGGCAATCCCTGCCGGGCCTTGTGGTTCAATGGACGCGATGGCTATGTGCGAGTGCCCCATTCGGCCAGCCTGGCTTCTCCTACCGAAGGGCTTACGGTGGCCGCCTGGTTTAAACTGCCCCTGGATGCCCCCCAAAACGATTTGCAATGGGTTTCGGTTTGTTGCAAATCCGACTGGCACGTGGAAAACGAATTTAGCCCGCAATATCGTTTTCAAAGCACCAAAGTTACGATGTCGGTGAGTAGCGATTTGACCGAGCCCTTTCGCCAGCAACTTGAAAGGGATACCTGGTATTTTTATACCCTGAGCTATGACCAAGAGCAGGTAAAGGTTTTTCTCAATGCGGCCAAGGTCTGGGAATTTAGCTACCAAAAAAGCTGATGCCGAATGACCTGCCTCTCGAAATCGGGCGGGATGTGCCCGGCATTACGGAGTTTTTTGCCGGCGTGATGGATGAAGTCCGGCTTTATAACCGCCCCCTCGGCCCGGAGGAAATCCAGCAGTTATATGAAGATGACGCTGAACAAAAAGTAGCTTTCAATCCTTGTGGAGAAACAAGGCCCGCTTCCATTCCTGAGCTAGGCAAGGTGGAGGTGCAGCAAGAAATAGTGGTTTCCCAAAGTAAAATTAAAGTCTATTACTTTGACCACGAGCAGGAAGATGGCGATATTGTTTCGCTTTGGTTTGATGGGCAATGGGTGCTGGAGCGACAAAAAAATTGAGAAAAAGAAAGCCCGTCGAAAAGCCCCCCATCTCAACCTGACTTTGCGCCCCGGCCAGGAATATTTGCTGGTATCTAAGGCCTGGAACCTGGGCAAAATACCGCCCAATACCCTGACCCTGGAAATAGAAGACCAGGCTGGTCAAGCCCCCCAGTCTCTGACCCTCAACTCGAGTATTGGCAAAAGTGGTGCGGTGCGTTTGCGCTATGTGCCCTGAGGGTTGACCCCGGCCTGCTTAAAAAAACATCCCGATTGATAAAATCAAAAATCTGATTGCCAAGCTTGATGTTTTTGACCTCGGTGGTATTGGCCTTAGAGCGGGCTATTTTAATAGCTTCCAGGAGTTGGTCTAATCTTTTGAGCATCAAATCTTTCTGCGCCGGGGTAACTTTGCCCGAAAAATACACCGTTTCATATTTACCCACCTGAAAATCGAGATACAATAGCTCGGTTTGGGCGGGGTGTTTCTCTGTGGCCTCATATTTCACAATCACCTTGGGGCGTTTCACACTCCGAAACTTCACCTCGTCTTCGGAACGATAATGGCCATTTTGGGAATCAAAGTTCCACTTCCGACTGGGGTCCAGGGTAGGCAGGGCCTGGTAGAGGTCGCGTATTTTGGTGATTTGCCCCTCGAGTGCCAAAAGTGAGGTTGCCGAAAAATTGCCAAATTTTACCCCCTCCACTTCCAAATCGGCCCGGGCTTCGCCCGAAGCATTGGTTTCTTCTTTGGAAAGTTGGGCATCCAGCCCGGCCACGACCGACTCGGCCACCTCTCCCATTTTCTTCTGCACGGTTAAGCCCATTTCTTTACTTTCATCAGGGATTTGCTCCGAATCTTCCTCAAGGGCCAGGTAGCGCTTGACCATCCCGTCAAAAAGCGTATCGTTTTTTTTGAAGGTATTGATTGCTTCACCAACCACCTGATTGGCTTTGTGTTTTCGGTCTTGCTCTACGGCAAGTAATTCGTGAAGTTTGTTGGCCATCTTATGTATAGATTAGCAGCTTAAAAACGCAGGATTCAAATGTAGCCAATAATCCGTATAAAACAAACGAAACCTGCCCTAGCCTTGCCGTAAAACCGAATGCCGAACAGCCAGATAAACAAAAAAAGACATTTTTTATCTTTTAAGTTAAATCGTACCTTTGATAAGCGGCCTTTAAAGGATTTTTAAAGGCCAAAAGATGAATCATCACTCATTTAACATTGAATGGAAATGCTCAACCCCCAAATCATCTTAAAGCAACTTGAGGTTCTCTTAGACCACTACCAGCGCAAAATCGCGGATTATACGCCAGAAAACTTTGTCAAGCCCGGAACAGGTGAAGAGTGGTCTATGGGGCAACTCTACACCCATTTGCTTGACAGCAGCCAGTTTTTTCGCTACCAGGTACGATGCTGCCTCCAGCAAGAAAAAGGGCAGGAAGGGGGCGACAAAACCGATGCGGGGGAAAATATGTATCAATACGAGTCTTTTCCGCCCATTAAAATCAAAATTCCCGAGGCTTGGCGGGGGGCTGACCCAATTGCCCAAGCACGGGAAGCATATCCTCCCCGATTGGAAGAGGAAAGACACAAGTTGACTTTACTGCTGGCTCCTTTGCAAACCGATGCGGGTGTTTATAAAACCTTTCACCAGGTCTGTGGCTGGCTCAATGGGCTAGAATGGTTCAAAATGGCCGAAATGCACTGGCGGCACCACCTTCGCCAACAGGAGGAAATAGAAAAAGGACGGGACTTATGAGTGCCTCACAATAAATAAAGGATTCCGGCGATTGAACTTGCTTAAAAGGAGAAATTAAATGGTTTTTTTACCACTTAAAGTAAGTAATTTAGCTTCTGATTGTTGCTGTAAGGCTGGTTTCTGGTCTTGATTTTTTTTACTTGGTTCAAATTTTTTTGCGATGCCATTCAAGTGCTTTCTTTTGTATATGAGCTTCCTTTCTGTCCTGTGGGCTTGCACCCGCCCCCCCAAAGTCCGCCGGCCCCAGACTTGGCCCATCCGAACGAAACCCGGCGGCTGAGCCGTGAAAAGCAGGCCCTGGAAAAGCAAATAATGGCCTTGAAAGAGGATTTGGCCAAAATAAAAGCCCGAAACACCGAAGAAGGACTCCGCCAATTGCCTGTTCCGATTGAGAAAATGACCCTTAGCCTGCAAAAAGAAGAAGATTTATGGGAAGCCTTTGGCGACAATCCCGAGGCAGACGATTTGCTGGCCATGAGTGAAAGGCTTTCTCAGATGCAAACCCGGCTAGGAGAACTCTTGACCCAGTATGCCAAGATTGATAAACTTCTCCATGAATTAGAAACCCGCTTAACCTCTCTCCAAGGCTTGATGGACGAAATCAAGGCCAAAAACCCCGGTGCAGCCCTGACCGAGCTGTACGTGCCGATTGAAAAAATTGACAAACGCCTTTTTCAGGAAAAAGAGTTGCTCCGGGCCATGGGCCAAGCCCCTAACGAGGAAGACCTGAGCGCGGTCTTGGAAAGGCTCGATGCCCTGGAGCGGCAACTCAACCAGGTGCGCCAAAGCTATCGCTATGCCAAGGGCCTGGACATTCAGTTTGAGGCAAGTGCTTTGTTTCTTTCGGGCCAGTTTGCTCTTAGTTCCAAGGGCCTCCGGCAAATGGATTTGGTGGCCAAAGATATTCGCAATAGCCTGGACCGCTACAAAAAACGTTTTCCGAATGAACCGATTCGTATGCTGGTCAAAGTAACCGGCTATGCCGACGAACAGCCTTTCTATCCCACTCAGCCAATAGAAGAGCGCCGCCGCCAAAACCAGCGCATCTCTCAGCAAAGGGCCGAATCAGTGGGTAACTTCTTGAAGCAAAGCCTGGAAGACCAGGTAGATGCCCTGGAGCCGGAGTTTATCGGACAGGGAGAAGCCCTGCCTCCGGGCGTGGTGGCTGGCCCTCCTCAGGATGCACGCCGCCGCATCTGTACGCTTTCTATTTTGATATACAGCAACTAAGTTGGCCGCGTCTGCTCAGGGGGCCCAAACCCAAAGGTAATCGGCCAGGATTTTCAATTCGCCCTGCAAAACAAAGCCGGTGTGCTGCCCGGGGATGTCTTCTGCCGCAATCTCAAATACTTTTTTGACATTGAGATAGCCCTGCATTTGATCTTGTACCCGAACGAACCTCAGCCGATTGGGCACTCCGTCGGGATTGACATCGCCCGTTGGTGTCCAATCTACCAATCGCCGCCATTTATTGTCTTTAATACGCCGCAGTATGTAAAACCCTGTATTCGCCACTTCAAAACAACACCAATCATTGGTAGGCCTATGCCCCCAGCACAAACCAAAGCCTCTATCCGGATTTCCTTGCAGAAAAAATAAGTCCATGCCCAAAATTAGTTTATATTAAAACCTGACAGGCTTTTAGTTACAAAAATCTGATAATCAGCACATTAAACCTGTCAGGTTTCTATCAAATAATTAATTGTAGGTACTTAGTCGAGTTTCCAGGCCAAAGTCCTGGCTAAAATCTACTTCCAAAGGGAGGGTGTAAAAACAAGCCCTGCTGCTTACAAAAGACTGCATCCGATATACTTCCCCCTGGATGAAGACCGACTCTTCCTGATTTTGCCCCATCCACCACGAGTATTGGTTATTTTCAAAGTCATCGGCCCATTTTAGCATAAAACCCGGGGGCAGGGCCTCGGTATCCGAGGAGGATAAAATAGGTTTTTCCAGGGCTTGTTTTTGAAGGAGATACGCCCTGATTTTTCCTGGAAATACTGAATTTGCTTTTCCAAATTGCCCCGCACTTTGTCTGAATCGGCATTGAGCAGTTTTTGCTCTTCTATAAAGAGTAAGTGCTGATATTGCGAAATCAGCGTCTCGAGTTGTTCTAATCGCTCTTCCTGGTAGCTTATGATGGCTTTCAATTTATAGCAAAATACGTATTAAATTTTAAATAATTCTGAGAAACCAAGCTTTTGGTCTCAATAGGATTTTCTAACTTCGCCTGTCTTGTTTATCACACTCTAAACCTCTTTTGAAATATGGCCGCATCTATCAAAGTGAGTGGACGCATGGAAGTCGAAACACTCAAAAAGCAATTCAAAGAAGCCTTTGGGGCTACCCTTCGGGTGTATAAAGCAACGCACCAGGGGGCACAATTTGCCGACGATAACGCCACCCTGGCTTCTATCCGCGACAATGCCGAAGCCGATACCAAAGCTGGCGAAATGGAGATTGACGGACAAATGACCGTGAAAGATTTTGAAGACCAGTTCCTGGATGTGTTCGGTATCAAAGTGCAGGTAGCAAGCCCGGACGACTCGAAGCTGGCCAACAATGACCACACCCTGGCCGAAGTGGGTGCTTAGGCCAACAAGCCTCCCCCCTTGTTCTTGACCCAGGCCGCCCGGCCTGGTTCTTTTTGTCGCAAAAAGAACATTCGGCAGATATGCCCTCGAAAAAATTTCATTACCAAAGATATTGTCTTTGCAAATGAGAAAGCCTTGTGCTTATTTTGCAACTAGAGTTATTCAATCAAATTTTTATGGCAAAACTATCGGCTATTCTTCTCACCCTTTGGCTGGCTTTTCCAACCTTTGCGCAGGTAAACAAAAGCATCCTTTACAAAATTGAAGGAGATTCTCTGGAAGTGATTGTACTATTGATAACCGAGCAGGAAGTCAAATTTAAGCTTTTTGCCGAGCCACAAGGCCCGGAGTATGCCTTGTCCAAGTCCCGGGTTCACAAGATTCGCTTTGGCAATGGGCGCGAAGAAGTATATACGGATTTGAATGCCTATGTTCAGGGGCTGGAGGTCAATTCGCCCCTTTCGCTGCCCACCAATAACAGCCCCTCAGGCAATACACTGACGGCAGAACAAAAGACCATTATGGAAGGGCAAGCCTATCGGGATGCCACCGAAAACTATGACCCAAGAGGTGCTTTTTGGGGGAATGCCGCTGCCTCATTTTTGTTCCCGCCGGCCGGATTGGTTAGTGCCATTGCCACCTCCAGCACTACGCCAAATCAGTTAAGGCTCAACATCCCAAAAAGTGAATTTTCTAGCCATCCCGTTTATCTGAATGCGTACCAAAAAGCGGCCCGGAGGCTAAAAGGCCGCCAAGCCTGGTCAGGCTTTGGTGCGGGGATAGCGGTAAACGTGGTATTATACCTTTTATTGGTGGCCACTGTTTCTCAATAATTTTCGTATCCCCCCCGGCAGGGTTCAAAAGGGATTTTCTAGCGCATCAGGGCAGGAGAATCCCAGCACTTTTTGGCTTCCTCTCGGCTCGAGAAATGGCTAATCTCGAAATCCTCGTGAATATAAGCAGGCTTCCCGGCCATTGAGGCCGCTTGCCATTTCTCGATTTCAAAGGCAAAGTCTTCTTCAGGTGGCTTCCCGCCAAAGGCTGTTAGCAGGTGTGTGGTAGTGGTGTTCTGTAAAAGAAGATAGTGGCAGGAGCCTTCCTCGTTCTTCTTCTTTAAGATGATTGAATATGATTTACTGATAAGCCCTAATTATTCTAAGCCGGGGCTTTTTGAGCGGCTTTGGGCTTGAAACAGCTCTATCCTTTGGCCAGAAACAAAAGAAGATTTTGACTACTCAGGTTTTTTCTTTCCCCGGGACCACATCCTGCGAATCATATTTTTCTCAAACTCCCAAAAGAAACCAAACTGCCCAAACACAAAGCCATAGAAAAGCAAAAGCACCTGATAGACGGGCAATACCAGTAATAAATACAGAAATATCCCGCCCGTTGATTCGCGCAAATGTGCCAGTCCTAAGCCTTGTAATAAAGGTTTACGAATCAACAAAACCGTAAAGCCAGTACAGGCAAAAGCCACCAACACCCAAAATACCTGCCCGAGGCTGCGCAATTTCCATCTTTGCCGCAGTTTTTCCATCCACTGCATAAGCCTTGACATTAATTTATATGAACCTGTTTTTTTCCAAAACAAGGGCTAAAATAACCGCTATTTTCTTAGGAAGGACTATTTACAAAAAAGCATCCGGGATTTTCGGATGCTTTTGGATTCATGGCCGCAGGACGTGCCCGCACTTGTTCAAACTAACGATTGCGTCCAAATTTTTCGTGGCTCGATACCCAGTCGGACGAAGAGATGGCTGAAGCCAGCGAGATTTCGCCGGCCAACACTACGCCCGCCACAATTTCTGCAAATTTTTGTACCCGGTTTTTACCGTAGCAATCCAGCAATTCCAGACATTCGCGCTGCGTAGCCAGGCCCGTGCCTCCGCCGTAGGTGGCCACAATCAGAGAAGGAATGGTGATAGAAAGGTACAAATCTCCCTCCGGGGTCATTTCAGTATAAATCACCCCTGCCGATGATTCCGAAACATTGGCTACGTCTTGCCCGGTGGCGATAAACATGGCCGTGATGCCATTGGCCGAATGCAGCCCATTGTTATTGGCCCCCGAAAGAATAGCGCCTACATTGGCCACCAGCGAATGGTTAAAAAGCTGCTCTGGTTCTACCCGCATTCTTTGGATCAGCACATCCCTTTTGATGGTACATTCGGCCACTACCCGCTTGCCCGGTCGACGCATACTATTGACCTGAGAAGCTTTTTTATCGGTTGCAAAATTAGATTCCAGATAGAAATGCTTGATGGGATGCTCTTTGTAATGGTCAAAAATCCAACTGCAGGCCGCATACGTCGCCCGGCCTACCATATTTTGTCCGGCGGCATCGCCTGTTGAAAAGTTGAAGCGTAGAAAAGCAAACTTATTAGAAAGAAAAGTATCAATGTACTGCAACTTGGCAATGCTGGAAGTTTGCTCGGCGTGGTAAGCAATGGTGGGAATATGGGCCTGCACCCACTTGGAAAAATCGCGTGCCCCCCGCGCGTCTTCAAAAGTAAAAGACCGGGGCGCGTTGCATGGCATCGGCCACTACCGTACACTTTACCCCGCCACTCAGATTGACCACACTCATTCCCCGGTTATAAGAGGCTACCAGTGTTCCTTCGGCCGTGGCCATTGGTATCAAAAACTCGCCCTGGGCGTGCTCGCCATGTATAAGCAAGGGGCCAGCAAAGCCAATGGGCACTTGCGCCACTCCGGTAAAATGCTCGCAGTTGCCCTGGGTGATGTGTGGGTCAAAAGAGTATTGCTTAACATGATCTAGTTTTTTGCCCGTAAATTCTTCTACAAACTTTTGCCGGGTAGAAATGGCTTTCTCGGTGTAGTCATCCTCTTCGTCGCGGGGTATTTTGACCCTTTTTAGTTTTTCATCGGCGATGGCATCATCTACTTTTAGCTCGAGCTTGCCAAAGGGCTTGGCCTCAAAAGCCACCACAATCTGGTGTTTGCCGGCGGAGAGGGCTTCCATTTTGGCCTTCACTGTCAGGCTGTGCTTGAGTGGAAAATCAATGGGCTGTTGCTCACTAATATCAGCAGATGAAAGCAAGCCTTTTCCATTGCCCGAATCAATGTGAATATGCTCGAGGGGCACTTCGGTCTGGTCAATTTTCAGACTCTGAATCTTAGTGAGGGAAGCATCACTGAGGCGGTTTTTCAAGGAAAACTCTACGCCCTGCTCCGTGTTCTTCAGGCTTCCATTGGTATAAAGTTGCTTGAGAATAAGACTGGGAACGATGGCCATATCATCTTGGGGTTTATACTATTGATATTTATTAGAATCATACAATATTAGCCCTTATTATTGATATATGGTAATCAGATTTGGGAAATTTCCTAAAAAACAAAAGAAAGCGAAAGCCTTTGTCCCACACGTTTTTGCCCTAACTTTACCTTTCGTACAAGGCAGGCGGATATGAAGTTTTTTGAATTGTTTTTTTTCGTTTTTTGCAGCTTTTCATGAGCTTCCAACGCCGAAGGCGGGCAGCTTTCTGGGCCATGCTTTTGCTCTCGATGGTAGTGTATACTTATCTCTTGGCTTTGTATGCTTTGATGGCTTTGGCTGGCTGGGTGCGTTTTGTGAGCTTATTTGTCAATCCTTCTTACGATTTTGGGGTATTGCTGGTAGGTATCGGGGTGCAGCTTGGGGTCTATCAGGGATTTGTCAATGAAGGCCGCTATCTCAAAATCTATCAGGCTTTTCAGCGCAAGCCCATTTCGGCAAGCCTGCGACTGGGTTTTTGGATTTTTGCCGCAGGAAGTTTAAGCTGCCTGATTTTTATCATCGCCTTGGTGGAAATCACCAGCCGTTGGGGATAAACATCTTCCCTGCGCAAAAAGCAGGGGCGAAGACCTCCTTTCTTAATACCACTACACCCGCCATAATACTGGCACTTAGCCTGCAATCGGGCTTCTTAATTTATGACTTGCAAGAAACTACACCCGCCATAATACTGGCACTTAGCCCCCTTCCTGCTCCCGCTTTTGCTGTTCGCGCTGTTCTTCGGCCAGGTGGTCAAGATACAAAATACCGTTCAGGTGGTCAATCTCGTGTTGAAAAATCACCGCCGTAAATCCGGTAATGGTTTCACACCGATGCTCTCCGGTGGGGGTATCATAGGCAATGTCAATACTGCAAGGCCTTTTGACCGATTCAAAGCGATTGGGGATAGAAAGGCAGCCTTCGCGGTTAAAAGCTACTGAATCACTATAAGCTTCAATCACCGGATTCAGATAGGCTTCAAAGGGAAAGTCTTCTTCGGGCTTGTCCAGCCTTTGCACCCATATTATCTGCCGGGGAATGCCTACCTGGGGGGCAGCAATGCCAATCCCAGCTGAACGTGGGTGGCGAACCGTTTGATAAAGTCTTTGCAAAAATAACGCAAAACGCTGTCTTGGGGGTCAGGTTTCACTGGCTGGGCCTTGCCCCGCAAAAAAACCGAATCGGCATAATGGGTGATTTTGAGCACGCGCATCGCTGCCGTAGAAGTGCCCTCATAGATAGTGCCCATCTCCGCCCGAGAGAATGGCCGATAAGTATCCTGGGCCCCGACTTCTGCCCCACCCCAAACTAATAAAAGCCCGGCAAAACTTGTTATTTTGAAAATGTATGACATCTCTTTAAAGAATAAAATAATTATACGCCACAGGAAGCCAAAATACGCAAATTTTTGATTTCTAATCTCCCACTTTGGCATTCTTACTCTCGACTGGCCTTTCGTCAAGGGCCTCCGGGTCATACGCCACCCCACCAAATAAATGCAACATCAACACCCGGGCATATCGAAATGAGAGAGGAGAAAAAATAAGCAAGGCCACCGTAATGGCGGTCAAATATACCCAAAGCGGCGGGTCATTTCCCAAAATATTGGCTCCCAAACCAAAAGTTAGCACAATGGCCACCGTAAATGCATAACTAATATACATAGAACCATAAAAAAAACCCGGCTCACGCTCATATTTCAAACCACAACGCGGACAATATTTATAGGTATCTGTAAACTTGGCCAAATTATATGGCGAACAAATAAACATATTTCCCTGCCGACACCGAGGGCACTTCGCCTGAATAATCGCCTGTAAAGCGTTTATTTTTTTCATATTTATATTATGATAAGTTGATAGATTCAAGCCGCAAGGTAAAATTAAGGCTTTTTTTGAAATCTAGGCTAGCACGATGAGAATATTGTCCTCTGGACAAAGGCTTCATTTCGGATGCTGGGCCAGCATTCATCTTTTTTCACAACCTGGAATCTCAAAACCCATTGGCCACCCAGCACATCTTGCTTATTTTTGTAAATCTATTGGCTTTTTATATTGCTTGATTGGTATGACTTCTGAAGAAACCCTCAAAGAAAGTGTGCGCAATTTGCCCCACCTGCCGGGCATCTACCGGTTTTACGACCCAGAAGATACTTTGCTGTATGTGGGCAAGGCCAAAGACCTCAAAAACCGGGTAAGTTCTTATTTTAACCAATCCCGGCAGCACAGCCGCAAAACCCTCAAAATGGTGGCCCAGATTGCCGTGCTTCGTTTTACGCTGGTCAACTCTGAACACGAAGCCCTGCTGCTGGAAAACACCCTCATCAAGACCCACCAGCCCAAGTATAATATCTTGCTTAAAGATGACAAAACCTATCCCTTCCTTTGCCTGACCCACGAAGCATTCCCCCGCTTGTTTGTAAGCCGACACCCCGAATACAAAGAAGGCACTTATTATGGCCCTTACAGCAAATTATCCACGATGCATACCGTTCGCGAATTATTGCACGAGCTATATCCTATTCGCACCTGCACCCTTCCGCTTCTGCCCCAAAGCATAGCCCAGGGCAAGTTTAAGGTATGCCTCGAGTACCATATCGGCAACTGCAAAGGCCCCTGCGAAGGGCACCAGCTCAGCCAGCATACAAACACGAAATAGAACAGGTAGAACATATTTTAAAGGGCAATTTAGGCCCGGCCAAGCAATATTTCCGCGAAAAAATGCAAGCCTGCGCCGAGACCCTCGAGTTTGAAAAGGCCCAGGAATACAAGCTCAAGCTTCAACGCCTGGAAGATTACCAAAGTCGTTCGCTGGTGGTCAATCCTAAGCTCCTTGAGATAGATGTATTTGCCCTCATTTCCGATGAGAAAAGTGCCTATGTCAATTATCTACGCATCAAAGACGGGGCTGTCATTCACTCTCAAAACATTCAAATCCAAAAAAGCTGGAAGAAGCCGATGAAGCAATCCTCTCGCTGGTAATTTTTGACCTTCGCCAAAGCCAACAAAGCCAGGCCCAGGAAATCATCAGCAATCTCAACCCGGAAGCCCTCCCCGAAAATACGCTATTGAGCATCCCCAAAATTGGCGATAAAAAGAAACTGCTCGACCTGTCGCTCAAGAATGTCTTATATTTTAAACAAGAAAAGAACCGAGTAAAACAGGAGAAGAATCCTCAGGAGCCGGTAAAAGCCGTTTCAGAACTCCAAAAAGCTTTGCAACTTACGCAGCCGCCAATACATATTGAATGCTTCGACAATTCTAATATTCAAGGCACAAACCCCGTGGCGGCAATGGTCTTTTTCAAGAATGGAAAGCCCCTTAAAAAGGAATACCGCCATTTCAACATCAAAACCGTAGAAGGCCCCAATGACTTTGCCTCTATGTACGAAATTGTAGGCCGTCGTTATCGCCGATTGCAGGAGGAAAACAGACCATTCCCCGAACTCATCATCATTGACGGGGGCAAGGGCCAGCTCAGTTCGGCTTGCCAGGCCCTCAAAGACCTGGGTGTTTATGGCCAAATCCCCATCATTGGCATTGCCAAGCGGCTGGAAGAAATTTATTTTCCGGAGGATGAAGTGCCTTTACATATTCATAAAAAATCGCTGGCCCTGAAGCTTATCCAACAAATACGCGACGAAGCCCACCGCTTTGCCATCGAGTTTCATCGCCTCAAAAGAAGCAAAAGCAGTTTGCAGAATGAGTTGGAATCTATTCCCGGAATTGGGAAAAACCTCACCGAAAAGCTTTTGCGGCATTTCAAGAGCCTAAAAAAAATTCGGGAAGCCAGCCCCGAAGCCCTTGCCGAAGTGATTGGCAAAGCCAAGGCCGCCCTATTGCATGGGCGGACTCAAAAAAAAAGAGGAGCACTGATGCGCTCCTCTCCCTATGCTAAAAAAACTTTCTTAAAACTCCCACAGATTGTGCTCAAACTCGCGAAGGTCG
>JAAUUB010000116.1 GCA_012031215.1 Microscillaceae bacterium
TCCGGATCCGAAAGAGCTTTTCAAAAGGGTTCCAGGCATTTTTGGCCTGAAGTGCTTCACTTGCCGCCCGGTAGGCCATCCAGACTGGTCCACTTTCTGAGGCCTGGGCCAGTTCCTGATGCAGTTGTGCGGCTTTTAGGCTATTGTCGCCCGCTTCTGAGTATAGTTTTCGTATCCTGTCCAAGCCTGTGTTCAAGTCTTTAAGGGCGTTTGTGGCTTAGGGTTAATTCACTCGACAACCTTCCCAAAGCCTTCGTGAAAGGCCTTTACATCTTCGCAAATCTGCTCGACATTGCTTCGGCGAACGTAGGCCTTAAAGTTTACATGTTGTTGCTTGAATGCCGTAAGAAAGTCTGAAAGCACTTCCTTTGACAAATCGGGCAGCCAGCCCTGCACTAGTTTCTTATTGAATTTTTGATAAATCTCCTGGGCTTTGGTTTCCAGATATTGCTCCTGACTGATAAATTGCCGGAGTTGGCATTCGGGAAAGAATTTTTCCAGGCGCAATAAAATAACGTGAGGCAGAATTTCGGGCGATTGGCCGGGGCGGAAAAAGCGGTTTTTCTGGAGGTAGTCCCTAAAGGCCTGCAGTTGGGGCCTTTGCTCCAGGCGTTGTTTGAGCTCAGTAGCCGGCTGTTTGTAAGGTTTTGAAGAAAAATAAGGCGAAGCCGTTACCCAGGCAAACATTTCTTCGGGCTTGGCAAAGCCATTTTGCCAAGCCCTAGCACTGAGGCCAAAAAACTGGCAGATGGTCGGAAAATCCCGACTGAGCAGCAAAGGGCGCTTATACTGACCATCTTCGCGGCGGTAGGTATAATAGAGCCCTTCCGGGTTGAGGTCTAAGCCCAGGCCATGGGCAATGCGGCCCAGCAAATGGCCAACTTCGGGAAAAGATAAATAATGAGTGGCCATATCGAGGGATTCCTCCGGAAAGAGCAGAATGTCCACCGGAAATCCTTCAAAAAAACCGTTCAGCCGTCCTTTACTCTCTTCGGTCTCTTCAAGGGGCAGCGAAGCCAGCAGGTTTTCCCGAATCGTGGCCCATTCCGGGTCTTGTTCATTGTAACCCAAAAGCAGGTCTAAATCCCCAAAATCCTTTTTGGCTGCCCAAATCGGGGCAGTCGGTAGCGTTTTTTATCAATTACCTGATGCAATCGCTGGCAAAGGCGGGCTTCCAAATCGAGATATTTATCTTTGGGTAATCGGTTACTTTTGCGTGATTTCAACAAGGTTCGTTCAATTTTTGTAAATGATAGTTAGGCGAATAATAGCCTCACAAAATTACAATTTCTGTGGCAAAGATACGCAGGTAATTAAAGCTTTTTGTGAAGAGGGCAATTGTTACTTTCAACTTTTGAGGCTCAGCTTTTAGTACTCTATTTGCGCCATAGGCAGGCGGGCTTGCAGAGCGGCCATCTGCTCGCGAGAGATTTTAGTGCCTTTCACATTTAGATAGCGAAGCTTTTTGAGCTTGGCCAGGGGCTCAAGAGGGAGGTAATCCAGGTCGGGGTTGTCATTAAGATAAAGAAACTCTAGTTCAACAAGCTGCCCGATTTTGTCCGAAACGGCCTTCAATTGATTTTTTTGTAAATCCAGCCTTTTGAGATGGCGTAGGCTGTAGAGCGTATCCGGAATGGCTTCAAACTGATTGCCGCTCAGATATAAATGCTGCATGAAGCGCAATGCCCCAAAGGAGTTGGGTAAATCTTTTAACCCCTCATTGACCACGTAAAAATACTGAAGATTTCTGAGCGAGTCTATGTCAGGATGAACCGCCGTTACCTTGCCATAATAGCCTCCGGAGCCTTTGAGCGACATGCGATACACCCGGTCATATTCGCGAAAAGCCTGCATCAGATTGCTATAAACAGGCTTTTTCATCAATTCCGGCTCACTCAGCAAGCTTATTTCCTGGGCTGAGACCCTGGAAATAGCCATCAGGAACACAAGGTTGAGAATTATTCCCAAAAACCATTTATTTTGCTTTGGCATCATTGGCGTGTGTAATTTCAAGAAAAAAATATTCACCCATGCAACGCTCAAATTTAAAAAGAAAATACAATGAAACAGGAAATTGATTTACGCAGCGACACCGTTACCCGACCTACTCCGGGCATGCGCGCGGCCATGCAGGAGGCCCGGGTCGGCGATGATGTGTATGAAGAAGATCCCAGTATCAATGCCTTACAGGATAAACTGGCACAAATGTTTGGGCTGGAAGCGGGTTTATTTTGCCCCTCCGGCACAATGAGCAACCAAATCGGCATCAAAGCCCTGACACAGGCCCAGGACGAGGTCATTTGCTATGAAGGGGCCCATATTTACAAATATGAAGGGGGTGGGCTTTTTTTCATCTCTGGAGTTTCCGTGCAGTTGCTGCCCGGCAACCGGGGCCGTCTTGAGGCTTCGCAAATAGACCGGTACATTCAGCCCGACAATGTGCACTATCCCCGTACCCGGGTGGTCGCCCTGGAAAACACCGTCAACCGAGCCGGAGGCGCGGTATATTCCCTGGCTGACATTGCCCCCATTGCCGCCCTTTGTCAGGAAAGGGGCTTAAAAATGCACCTGGATGGAGCCCGTATCTTCAATGCCTTGCAAGCCACGGGTGAGGCGGCTACCGAGTATGGGGCTCATTTTGATACTATATCGGTTTGTCTTTCCAAAGGGCTGGGCTGTCCGGTAGGGTCCGTCTTGCTGGGTCGTGCCGAAACCATCCGCTATGCCAAGCGGATACGCAAGGCCTTGGGCGGGGGCATGCGCCAGGCTGGTTTTTTGGCCGCAGCCGGCCTCTATGCCTTAGCGCATCACATCGAGCGATTGGCCGAAGACCACCGCCGGGCCCGTATCATAGGCGAAGACCTGGCCGCTTGTGCTTTTGTAGAAGAAATTTTACCCGTAGAAACCAATATTGTGATTTCAGGGTGGCCACCCCGAAGTTTCTCAAAAGTGGGGGCAATACTGCCTTGAGCACGGAATCAGGGTAGGCACTATGGACGGCCTGCACCCACGCCTAGTAACGCATCTTGATTTTGATGATGCCCAATTGGAATATTTTCTGGGAGTCCTGCGCCGTTTTGCGCCCTAAGTGCTACTGGCCCGCTTCCAGGAGGCGTTTTAGTTCATTGAGTTTCATGAGGGCCTCAATAGGCGTGAGGGTGTTGAGGTCTATCTGACTCAGGGCTTGTTTGACCCTTTCGGCGCCGGGGTCGGGGGGATCAAAAAAGCTGAGTTGATAGGTATTTTTAGGCACTTGGCTCATTTTGCGGCGGATGTCTTTGGCCGCTCCCCGGGCGGGGCCAGTGGCCCGGTTTTCCTCAAGGTGGTGCATAATCTCTTGCGCCCGGCCCACGATGTCGGCGGGCATGCCTGCCATCTGAGCCACGTGGATACCAAAGCTATGCTCGGAACCACCCGCTTCCAGCTTTCGGAGAAACACAATCTTGCCTCCTACCTCACGCACGGTTACGTGGTAGTTGCGAATCCGGGGCAAGTCTTTGGCCAGCTCATTCAGCTCGTGATAGTGCGTAGCAAAAGTGTTTGGCCCGGCCGGGGTGATTGTGCAAAAACTCCAGAATGGCCCAGGCAATCGAGATGCCATCGTAGGTGCTGGTGCCCCGGCCTATTTCATCCATCAGCACCAGGCTTTGCGGACTAAGGTTATTCATGATACTGGCCGTTTCCATCATTTCTACCATAAAAGTGGATTCGCCCCGGGCCAAGTTGTCCGAAGCCCCCACCCGGGTAAAAATCTTATCCACCAGGCCTATCTGCGCCGACTCAGCCGGCACATAACAGCCTATTTGCGCCATCAGCGTAATGAGGGCTACCTGCCGGAGCAGAGCAGACTTCCCCGCCATATTGGGCCCTGTAATCACGATAATCTGCTCGTTTTCCGGGTCCAGGCAAAGGTCATTGGGGATAAAGGGGGCCTCGCCGGGCAATTGCCTTTCTATGACCGGATGCCGCCCGGCTTTGATTTCCAGGCGAAGGCCTTCGTGTAGCTGGGGCCTAACATAGCGGTATTTGCGGGCCAGGTGGGCAAAATTATTGAGGCAGTCGAGGGTCGCCAATACCCGGGCGTTTTGCTGAATGGGCTGCACAAAATCGGCCGTGTGCCCCACCAGCTCAAAAAACAAGCCTTGCTCCAGGGTCCAGATTTTTTCCTCAGCATTGACAATTTTGTCTTCATACACCTTCAGCTCCTCAGTGATGTAGCGCTCGGCGCTGGTGAGGGTCTGTTTGCGAATCCAGCTCTTGGGCACTTTGTCGCGGTGGGCATTGGTTACCTCCAGGTAGTAGCCAAATACTTTATTATAGCTTATTTTGAGTGAGCTTATGCCCGTTTCGGCAATGGCATTTTGGCGGGCTTTCTCAAGATATTCCTTGCTGTGGCGCACGATATGGCGCAGTTCATCCAGTTCAGTATTGACCCCATCCCGAATAAGCCCCCCTTCGTGGGTCAGGGCTTTAGGTTCGGCTAGTAGTTCATTTTCAATCTTTTGAAATAAAAAAGTACAGGGATTGATCTGGTGGGCGTATTTGGTGGTTTCGGCATGGGTTTGCAACAGGGCCTGCAAAAGCCCCACTACCCCCAGCGATTTTTTTATCTGAAGCAGTTCGCGCGGTTTGATACGGCGCGAAGCCACCTTAGAGATTAATCGCTCCAAATCGCCGCATTGCCGCAGGAGCTCGCTCACGGCCTCGCCCAATTCGGGTTCGTCCAGCATTTTTTGGACAATGGCGTGCCGCTCTTCTATGCGGGCACGCTCTTTCAGCGGCAGGGCCATCCATTTGCGCAATAGTCGGGCTCCCATGGGGGTTTGGGTTTGGTCGAGTACCTCTACCAGGGCCACGCCGCCTGGCTGCTGGGGGAAAAGCAGCTCCAGATTGCGGATAGTGAACTGGTCAAGCCAGACATAACGGCTTTCGTCTAGCCGGGACAGGCTATTGAGGTGGGCCAGGTTGGTCTGGCGGTTTTCGCTGAGGTAATGCAAAATGGCCCCTGCCGCCGCAATGCCAAGAGGATAGTCCTCCACCCCAAAGCCTTTGAGAGTAGTAGTCTGAAAATGCCGGGTGAGCAATTCATAGCCAAACTCCGGCTTGAAAAACCAGTCTTCCAGGTAGAACACCGGAAACTTATCGCCCAGCCATTCCTGATATGCGCTCCGCTCCGCCTTGCTAAAAAGTACCTCGGCGGGTTCAAAGCTGTGCAGGAGTTTCTCGATGGCTTCGCGGGGGCCTTCCGAAGCCAAAAACTCCCCGGTGGAAATATCCAGAAAAGCCAACCCAAAGCGATTTTTTTGCTGACAGAGTGCGGCCAGGTAGTTATTACGGTTAAAATCAAGCACACTGTCGTGGTAGGTTACCCCCGGAGTTACCAGTTCGGTTACATCCCTTTTGACCAGCTTTTTGGCAAAGCGCGGGTCTTCTACCTGGTCGCAAATGGCCACTCTTTGCCCGGCCCGCACCAGGCGGGGCAGGTACGTCTCGAGGGCGTGGTGGGGAAAGCCCGCCAGTGCGGTTTCGGAAGCAGCCCCATTGTGGCGCTTGGTGAGGGTAATGCCCAGAATTTTGCTGGCTGTAATGGCATCTTCGCCAAAAGTCTCATAAAAATCACCCACCCGAAACAAGAGCAAAGCCCCCGGATACTGGGCTTTGAAGCGATTGTATTGCTTCATCATGGGGGTTTCTTGTGGGTCTTTCTTGGCCATTTTTGTGCAGTGTTTCCGGAGTTTATGAGGCGGAGCAAGATAGAAAAAGGTGATTGGGTAGCCTCATTTTCAATTGTCAATCACAAATTTAGGGCTTTTTCGGGGAAAAAATCAGGACTTTTTTATCCTAAAATCTATTCTCTTTTGGTGGCTGTGCTGGATTTGGTTAGATTTGAAAAAGTTCAACTTATTCTTGGTTTAATTTTAATTCCAAGCCTTATGAAACAAGCACACGGTCTAAGATATTGCTGCATTGGCCTTTTCTTACTTCTCCATTGCATCAATTATCGTCTTCTACCCGCCCAAAGCACCGAAATTGTTTGGGATACCTGGGGGGTGCCCCACATCTATGCAAATAACAATACGGAGCTTTTCCACGCCTTTGGCTGGGCCCAAATGCAAAATCACGGCAATTTAATCCTCGAGCTCTTTGCCAAATCGCGGGGCGAAGCCGCCGCACACTGGGGCGAAGCTTATCTGGAAAATGACCAGTTGGTGCATACGCTTCGCTTTCCCGAATTGGCCCAGCAATGGGTAGAAAGGCAGGAGCCCGAAATGAAAACCTACCTGGAAGCATTTGTGCAGGGAATGAATGCCTACGCCCGGTCTCATCCCACCCGGCTACTGGCCAAAAACCAAACCGTGCTTCCCCTTAGCCCCCGGGATGTGATGGCCCACTACCTTTTTGTGGTCTATACCCGCTTTGTCGGGGGGCAGGAACTTGGACAAGCCGCCCAGTGGCAGGAGCGTGGCTCCAACACGTATGCCATTGGCCCAAGCCGCTCGGCCAGTGGCAAAGCCATGCTCGTGCAAAACCCCCACCTTCCCTGGACAGATGAATTTACCTGGATGGAGGCCCACCTCAACGCGCCGGGCCTAAACCTCTACGGGGCTACACTGGTGGGCTTCCCCACGATTGGCATTGGCTTCAATGAACACCTGGGCTGGAGCCATACCAACAATACTATTGACAATGCGGACCTCTACGAACTGACCCTGGAAGGAGAAAACTACCGCTGGGAGGGGAAGCCCAAAGCCCTGGAAAGCAGCGAATTTACCCTGAAAGTAAAACAAGAAGATGGCACGATGGAAAATCGCACCCTGACCCGCTATGCCTCCGTGCACGACCAGTGCTACGCAAAGGCAATGAAAAAGCCCTGGCCATTCGCTTGCCTGGCTATGACCGGCCCCAGGCCGCTTTTCAATGGTGGAAAATGGGCAATGCCCGCAACCTGGAAGAGTTTCAGGCCGCCCTGAAAATGATGCAAATTCCTTTTTTTAATGTGATGTATGCCGACGGCAAAGGCAATATTTTTTATATGTTCAATGGGCTGGTGCCGCGTAGGGCTTCGGGCGACTGGGGCTTCTGGAGCAAAGCCATTCCCGGCGACCAGGCCGCCTACCTCTGGCAAGAGGTGCACGCCTACGAAGACCTTCCCAAGATTAGCAATCCTGCTTCGGGCTGGCTACAAAATGCCAATGACCCACCCTGGACCAGCACTTTTCCCCGACAACTCCAGCCCGGCGATTTTCCGGCTTACATGGCACCCGTAGAAATGGACTTCCGGCCTCAGCGTGCCGTAAAGATGGTGCAGGAAGACCCCCGTATCAGTTTTGAGGAATTGATAGAATATAAGCACTCTACCCGCATGGAAATGGCCGACCGGCTCTTGGACGACCTCTTTCTGGCCATAGAGGCACATGGCGGAGAAGCCGCACGTGAGGCCAAAGCCGTGCTCGAGAAGTGGGACCGCCAGGCCAATGCCGAAAGCCGGGGAGCCTGGCTGTTTTATGTCTGGGCAGGCCGCTTCAAGCCCTGGTTGGCCAGTAATTATGTCCAAAAATGGTCCCTGGAGCAGGCCCTCAGCACCCCCGACGGCCTCGCCAATCCCAAAGAAGCCGTCGCCTTGCTGGAGCAGGTGGTGCAGAGCTTTAAAGAAAAGCAATGGCCCCTGGATGTAGCCTGGGGCGAACGCTATCGCATTCGTTTTTTCAACAAGGACCTGCCCGGAAATGGTGTGGATGGGGCTTTGGGGGTCTTTCGGGTGGCCTGGGGCCAAAGCCATGCCGGGGGCACAGATATCAAAGGTGGTGATTCCTGGGTCGGCGTGATTGCGTTTGGCGAAAAAATACAAGCCCGGGTCCTGCTGAGTTATGGCAACACTTCTCAGCCCGACTCGCCCCATTATGGCGACCAACTGGAGCTCTTCTCAAAAAAAGAACTTCGGGAGGCCTGGTTTTACCGCAATCAGGTGGAAAAGCATCGCCAAAAAACAGAGCTGCGTCTTGGCGAGGGTTACCAGGTACGTTAATGCCTGGGCCAAACACTGATGGATGGAAGCCATTTATCAAAAAAGCCTTCGTTGCGCACGAAGGCTTCTTTGTTTTTTTACTTGTGGGCAGGAAGTCCTCCCCAGGGCTCATTTAAGCTGAGAGCCAACTTTCCACTTCTTCTTTGGTAGGATTGGGGACTTCTATTTTCATTTTTTTGCGCATCCCACAGACATCATTAAAAAGCTTGTTGATATTATCCGCTTTTTTGAGGGCCTCAATGGTGGTATAACCCAGTTTTTGCAAGACCGGCACCAATTCGGCCCGCACCCCCAGGGCCAGATAGTCGGCTTCCGAAGCCATTTCTGTTTTCTTTTCGGGGCGCATTTGTGGAAAAAACAATACTTCCTGTATGGTGGGCTGGTTGCACATAATCATCGTAAGGCGGTCTATGCCAATGCCCAGCCCGGCCGTGGGGGGCATCCCGTATTCCAAAGCCCGGAGGAAATCTTCGTCCAGCACCATGGCCTCATCATCCCCTCTTTTGCCCAGCTCGAGCTGTTCCTGAAAGCGTGCCCTCTGGTCAATGGGGTCATTGAGTTCAGAGAAAGAGTTGCAAATTTCTTTGCCATTGCAGATGGCCTCAAATCGCTCTACCAGCCCAAGTTTGCTCCGGTGCTTTTTGGCCAGGGGCGACATTTCCACCGGATAATCCGTGATGAAGGTAGGCTGAATAAGCTTCGGTTCGCAATGTTCGCCAAAGATTTCGTCTATCAGCTTGCCCTTGCCCATGGAGTCGTCCACTGCCACCTGGAGGCTTCGGCAAGTGGCCCTTAGCTGGGCCTCGTCCATTTCGCTGATGTCCACCCCGGTAAAGTGGGCGATGGCTTCCATCATAGTGAATCGCTGCCAGGGGCGTTTAAAATCAATCCTTTGTTCTCCTACCTGTACTTGGGTGGAGCCGTGCAGGCGGAGGGCTACTTTCTCCACCATTTCCTCCACCAGGTTCATCATCCATTCATAGTCTTTGTAGGCCACATAGAGTTCTATTTGGGTAAACTCTGGGTTGTGGAAGCGGCTCATGCCTTCATTTCGAAAGTCCTTTGAAAATTCATACACCCCTTCAAAGCCCCCGACGATGAGTCGCTTGAGGTAGAGCTCATTGGCGATGCGCAGGTAGAGCGTCATATCCAGGGTGTTGTGATGCGTTTTGAAAGGGCGGGCCGCAGCTCCACCGTAGAGCGGTTGCAAGATGGGCGTTTCTACCTCCAGATAGCCTTTTTCGTTGAGGTATTCGCGCATGGTGTTCATTAGTTGGGTACGTTTGATGAAAGTATCTTTGACCTGCGGATTGACCACCAAATCTACATAGCGTTGCCGATAGCGTTGCTCTGGGTCGGTAAAGGCATCATACACATGGCCTTCTTTATCAGTTTTGGGCAAAGGCAAGGGCCGAAGTGCTTTGCTGAGCAGGAGGATTTCTTTCACAAAACCGTCAGCTCGCCCGCCTGGGTGCGAAAGACCTGTCCCTTTACCCCGATAAAATCGCCAATGTCAAGGAGTTTCTTAAAAAAAGTATTGTAAAGGCTTTTGTCTTCGCTGGGGCATAAATCATCGCGGCTGATACTGAGTTGTATCCGGCCCTGGCTGTCTTGCAAATCGGCAAAGGAAAGCTTGCCCTGAATACGGGTTCCCATGAGGCGGCCTGCCAGGACTACTTCGGCAAAACGACCCGTTTCTACTTTTTCTTGGGCTTGGAGATAAGCACATTCCTGCTGAATTTCGGCAGTGTAGGCATTAATCGGAAACAAAGCCGCTGGATAAGGCTCTATTCCCAGGGCTTTGAGTTGATTTAGTTTATCGCGACGAATGATTTCCTGTTCGCTTAGTTGCGTCATCTTTTTTCGTAAAATAAGGCTTGAACTCGGTACAAAAACTACCTTCAAAGGTAGGACAAAATGCGGAGGGATAAAAAAAATAGACTTCAGGGATAATATCCTTGAAGTCTACGAAACCTAACTAATCAAAAACTTACAATTATGAAAACCTGATGTGTAAACACGCTTTTTGAGATTTGTTTTAAATTTTCAAGTGTTTTGCACCAAATCTTAAACACAATATGCTTTTTGTCAAGGCCTTTATTACTTAAAGCATTGTTAGTCAGTTGTTTATCTTTTATTTGCTTTAAGAATATTTTAACAAAATTTGTTTTTAAGTCTCCCTTCTTAAACAGTTTTCGTGGAAATGCCCGGATTTAGCAAAATAGCTTCGGGGGAAGATGATTTTTGGGCACAAAAAAACCCAGGGGCATAAATATGCAAAGAGACGGCGGGCTGGGGGCCTCTGTTTTCAATTTGATGTACCCCCATTTGGTCATCAATATAGCTTATGGCATTGGAGGTGTAGCAGTTCAAGTGTGTTTTACCCCATTGCCAGCGAGTTTCGTGCAAAACGCCCTGCATCACCCGGAGCAAACAGCCCTGCCCGGCATGGTTGTGAAAAGGCGAGCCTTGCCCCACCTGCCAGCCCAGCACCAATATCTCAAAGGCAGGGCATTGGCAGACTACCTGCCGGGTATAGTGGGTATCTTCAAAGGCAATGTATTGTTGCCAATCCTGCCCCTGATAGGCGGCTAGGGTCGGTCTCAGGGAAAAAATAGGTTTTTCCGGGTATTTCGCCACAAAATTGGCCACTTCAGCCACCAGTTCTTGCAAGTTTTTCATATCTCCCCCCTCATCTAAAAAATCATACGGGCTTATTAAAGGGCGAAATTGCACTATTTATGGCTGATATTCAATAGCCTGGGCTTCCAGCTCCAGGGCCAGGTTTAAGAAATCATCTTCCAGCCGGGGGATAAGCGATAGGACAATGCGCGTATTTTTGATGTGGGCATAGGGAGAACCCCCCAGCACAAAGTTTTTGCCACCCTGGGTAGGCGAAAATCGATGGGGAACCTCATTGCCCAACGCCAACAAACTAATCTGGCTGGCTTTGATGCCCTTGCCCGTCAGATAATTTCGGATAGCCTCGGCTTGCTGCTGGCTTAGGATTTGGCTTTCGCTTCTCGACAACAAGTGCCGATTTTGGAAATCAAAGCCGCCGTGGTGGGCTTCAATTTGCAAGGTGATGTCCGGAAATAAATACAAGACCCGGAGCAGTTTATCCAGGCTTTGCTGGGTACGCAGGGTAAGGCTGGCCTCGTGGGTGTAGGGATGCAGCAGAATTTTAAAGCTTTTGCTTGGGCTGCTTTCTTTTGGGCTTGGCTTTGGCCAAAGCCAAGAAGCAAAGTAAAACAAGAAACAAATGCCCGACGCGGAGTAAGCAGAATTTTTTGAAAGGGTTGGTCATCATCGGAAAATAAATTAAAGTACACAAAGCACGGGGCTTTCGGGCCCAAGACGCGCTAGTTCCCGGTTTAATACGCCTCAGGTGAAAGTTGGTAAGTGAGCATAAACAGATACCCAGGGAGCATATTTTTCGCTGTATCGCCTGATTTTGGGAAGAAGGCCGGGTCTTGTTTCTACCCCACAACTTCTAAACGTAGTAATTGCCTTGATAAGTTTGCCAAAGTTGGCTTAGAAGAGTTCTTTTTTGGAGTTCGTATTGGGCGCGTTGGGCCTCTTCGGGGTCTTGGGGCGGAGGATGTTGGTTGGCCCAGTGCTCCCAGGGGGCTATGTAGTTTTGATAAAGGTATTGATAACGGGAAAAAAACTGGTTTTTCAGGGCATTGAGATTGCCAAAGCCAAAACTGGCCAGGCTCAGGCTCAAATCATCGGCGGTGTGTTGGTGCAGCACTTCCTGTAGTTTTTCGCGCCAGTCTTCGGGGTCATAATAGCTTTTCATCAGAGACTGGAGCAAAAGATACTCAAAATGCATAGGCGAAACCATGTAAGCAAAACAGCCATCAGTGGCGCAAAAGACCAAGGCCGGGGATTCGAGCGGCAGGCTTCGGTAATGAATCTTAAAATTACCTTCGGCGGCCAGACAATTGGAGAGCGTAGCATCCTGCCATAAGTTTTCGAGGGCATCAGGGTTGCCGTTGAGGTCGTCGCGGGAGAGTTGCTGTCAGGCCCAGGCGGGGGCTAAGAAGATAGACCCGCGAATCGCCCGTCCCAAAAAGCCTGCACCTGCCTTGGTTCATCTGACCAGACATACGCCCCAGCCAGGGTGCTGGGCAGGGTTTTGATGAGTTTGCTTTTAAGGCGGGAGGGGCTATTATCGAGTTGTTGGGCCTCGAGTTGGAGGTCTTCGCGCAGGCGTTGGCCGAGGGCCTCGGCAAAAGAGTCGAGGCTCATCGGGGTATGGGCGAAAAAATCTTCCAAACTTCTCCTGGCCAGTCGTGCGCCCAGAAAAGCACCGCTCAATTGCAGAATTTGCCCATTGGCTTCGGAGATGGAATATGTTTTGCTCCCGGCCCCGCCCATTCCGTCATAGACCGCCAGCAAGGTTTGGTCAGGTACTTTTTGCCACAGCGTAGGGGGGGCATCTTCGCCACGGCCTTCGCGTTTTTCCGTCCAGATGGTAAAATGCATACTAAGCGCAAATACGTTTTTCAGGCTTGGTGCGCCAAAAATGGCTTTTTTGGCAAATAAACAGTTTTTTTTCTGTGAAAAATCATCAACTTGCCAAAAAAAATCATCTTTAACCATAAAAAATGAGGGTTTATAAATTTTTGTGTATTTCACTGGCTTTTTGCTTTTTTTCGGCTTGCTCTTCGGACACATCCAAGTGCAAAAAATGTGAAGATTTCAAAACCCAGGCCGAAGCAAAAGCTTATGCGAAAAGCCATCCAAAATGTAAGAAAAAGCTGGATGCTGACGGAGACGGGAAATTTTGCGAAACCCTGCCTTGAGACAAAAAACAAGGCGCGGGAAAAATCCGGCGCCTGTCTGATAACTGTTTGTGTCTGTCTAGGAAATGCCATTCAAGGGTCAAAAAATCTATTCAATGATTTTGAAGAAAATCGGAATGGTCATTTTGACTCGTACAGGGCGGCCTCTTTGCTTACCGGGCTTCCATTTGGGGGCTTTTTGAAGTACCCGCAGGGCTTCTTCATCACAGCCAAACCCAATCCCCTTCACCACCTGCATTTCGGTTAGTTTGCCGGTTTTGTCCACTACAAACTGGATAAACACCCGCCCGGATACGTTCATTTGCCGGGCAGCACGCGGATATTCTAGGTTTTGGGATACGTATTGATAAAAGGCTTCCATTCCGCCTTCGGGGGCAGGGGCTTCTTCAACCAGCAAAAAGACCTCTTCTTCATCATCCTGAATTTTTAAAGTCGGGGGCGGAGGGGCTTCGGCTCCGCCATTGTCAACAATCACTGATTGACGCGGGACGTTGTAGTCCGATACTTCTACGTCCAGGTTGACTTCTATGTCTTGGACAATTTCTTCTTCATTTTTTACTTCAATGATTTCGGGTTGCTCCAAAAAAGTTTTGGGCGGAGGCGGCTGAATCGTAGAAGGAATCTCGATGTCTTCCATGACCAAGGCGGCATTTTCGTCGCCATTGAGCTTCATCACTTCAAGGTCGTCGTAAAAGCGCCACTCAAAAGCAGTAATAACAATTGCCAGACTGATGAGAAGGCCTGTGGCCAGAAAAACGCTTCGGAAGCGTTCTAAATCGGCTTGGGGTTTTTTCCTAGTTACCATGATCGCAAAGATTTAGATTAGTATCGTTGTTCAATTGGGTTCTGTCAATGAATACAATACGAAGATAAAAGCTTTGCTTTGCGATACCTATGAGTAGTGTCAAGGCAATTTCTGATAAATATCATTTGGCTGAATAATCCTCCGAGGGATGCAATGGAAGGCTATTTATGATAATTTCGGAGGGCTATACTCATCGTCCACCAGTAAAAATCACGGGGAAAGAGCAAAAGATAAGACTGCTTTTTATTGAGCAAGAGGTCGTATTGCCCCAGGTAATTCCATTCCCAGGCTACGGCAGCCCAGCCCTGCATCAGTTCACTCACTTCGGCCCGAATCTGCGTTACTTCCTCGCGGGTGAAACCATTTCCTTCCAATTGCGCCAGGGTTCTCTCTTTGTGGGCTTCGGTAAATTCGGTGTCCAGGAATACTTCGTTGAGGGCCTCCCATACGTCAAAGCGGTTTTCTACTTTGAGTTTTTTTTCCTTGACAAACTGCACAAAATCTTTCTGATAGCGGGCTTCTATAAAAATTACTTCGTTGTGGTTAATCACAATAGAGACCGGAAACGTGTTAAGATTGACCTCATTGATAAGGTCAAGGGAGATGATAGGGTTTTCACGGATAGAACTTACCTGAAATTCATATTGGCGAATCTCGATAGCATCTTCGTGAAAAATAATTTTGCGCATCTGGATATCTATTTAAGAAATGAAATAAGTGTGTTTTAGATGGAACAAACCGCCCACGATGTAATTGTTAAAAAAACTTTGCCCCTAAAATACGATAATTATAAAAAATTTACGCAAAAATTTCAATCTAATTTTGGCTATTTACGTAGCAAAAATACGATAAGCAAAGCAACGGGAAGACACAAAAGGCCTTTAAGAAATGGAAAAATTTGAGTATAAAGTTATCCGCGCCCCCAACACTAGCCATCCGGAGCAGTTTATCCAAGAAACCTTGCACCAAGAAGCCGCCCAGGGCTGGGTATTGGTAGAAAGCCCCACTGCGCAAGGACCAACTCCTACCCGAAGAGGCGAAGAAATTATCTTGGTGCTCAAAAAAAAGCTACCCGAATAGTTCCTGGCTCTGGTTTTCTATTTCTCCAATCTCGATTATTTCTATGGGTAAATGGGTGAGGGTTTGAAAATACTCCCCCAGTTCGCGCATGTCATCATCATCGGTTTCAAAATACCAGTTAATGATGACCGGATGGTCGGGCCGGGCCGCTAGCGTCTCGAGGGCTTTAAAAATAGAACTGAGGGGGGTGTTGGTGCCGGTATTGAAATAGGTGAATTTAAACACCATGCGGGTTTGCCGGGTAGGTGGGTTTAGGGCATACTTTTCCAGGGTATTCACTATGGGGTCATAAAACTCCTTGGCATATTCGGGATAAGAAACCCCGGTAATCTCAAAAAGTCCCTTTTCAAAGTCAAAATCCAACCGCGGAGTATTCTGAGTGGGTTTTAGATGAATGTTTTTCATATTTCATGAGTTAATTTCTTGCTTATCAATGCTGCTGCTATTAGTTTGGCCTTTGCTTGCGTTTTTCTTAAAACGCCGTGGGTTCGGCTTATTGGCCCTTAGGTGTAGGTTATTTGGCAAAAGTGCAAAAATCAGGCGCAGTTTGCCGGGCATCAGGAAGCCGCTCAGGCCTTGGCACTTTACAAAAAAAATTCTTCACTTTGGTTTTCAAACTGATGATTACAAATATTGAGTCTTT
>JAAUUB010000009.1 GCA_012031215.1 Microscillaceae bacterium
TCCGGGAGTTTGGCTTCCAGGGTGGTGAGGGAGTCATCAAGCAGGTATTTTTTCCCCTCCTGCGTGTGCAAATACACATACTTATCATCGGCTTCAAAAAAAGTAATTTCATCCAAACGTATCAACACAATCTTATCCCCCAATTTTACCGTCAGAGTGCTGATGGTTTTGGGCTGGGCATAGCGCTGAACCGCAGCCAACAAATCGGGCACAGACAGGACAGTGGCCGGCAAGGCGTGTAAACGGCGGATTTTTGTACCGTGAGGGCCAGTCTTTCCGGCTCAATGGGCTTTAAGAGATAATCGAGCGAGTTCTCTTCAAAGGCGCGGATGGCGTAGTTTTCGTAAGCAGTGGCAAAATCACATAGGGCAGGTGTTGCAAACGGGCCAACATCTCAAAGCCATTCAAGACAGGCATCTCGATATCCAGAAAAATCACCTGCGGGCGAAGACTTTCTATCATTTGGCGGCCTTCTTCACCATTTTGGGCCTGGCCCACGAGCTTAAAATCATCCGGATATTGGGCCAGCAGACGGCGCAGGCGGTCCAGGGCCAGGGGTTCATCATCCAGAAGTAGGGTAGTGTATGCCATCGTGCGAATAGATTAAGTAGAGGCAGAGAGAGGTTCTTCCTGTGTATGCGCCAAAGCCGATTCTTTTTCCAGCCAAAGCACCACTTGTTTTTGGGGAGTGTTCTGAAATTCAATTTTTGCGGTCTCTCCCCCCAGCAAACGTAATTTATCCATGGTGCTTTGCAAGCCATAGCCAGGCAGCAGGCTTTCGGGAAAGGGGGGGCCATTGTCATGCAGGCAAATGCAGAGTCGGTTTTGTTGGGCTTCTATTCGGAGGATTACCTTGCCAGTGTCGGCCCGGGGGGCAATGCCGTGTTTGAGTGCGTTTTCAACCAGCGGCTGGAGCAGAAAACTGGGCACGGCACAGGCCCCCAAAGAAGCATCCGCCAGAATAATTTCGTATTGCAGCCGAGGGCCATAGCGCACTTTTTCTACTTCCAAATACGTTTCTACCATTCCAGTTCGGCTCGCAGCGAGTGGTAATAGTGTGGGCTGCGCTGGGTGCTGTAGCGGAAAAAGCGCGCCAGTAGTAAGACCATTTTTTCGGCTTTTTCGGGGTCTTCGTGCACCAGACTGGCAATCGAATTGAGGGCATTGTAAAGAAAATGCGGGTTAATTTTGGCCTGCAGGGCCTCGAGTTCCGCCTTGGTTTTTAGCTCTTTCAATAGCAAAAGCTGGTATTCCTGTTCTGTGATTTTGCGCATCTGGATTTGTTCCCGGGTTCGCCAATGATAAAGCAGGCCCACCCCTATCAACAAATGCGAGCGGAAAATCAGGTTGAAAGGGTGAAAACTGACCAAATCCAACAAAATATTCACCGGGCTCCAGCGTCCTTCCAAAATTGCCCAGAAGATAATCTCTATCCCATAAACCCCGCCCAGCAGTGCCAGGTATTGCCCCAGGCGGGTGCGTATCTTTTTCTGAAAATAGCGCAAAAACACCTGCAACACCAGCACCCCCACCAAGGATTCAAGCGCATTGGTCAACAATACAAAGATATAGGCATTGTCGGTGTCAGATTCCACCGGGGGAAACCAACGGGCCAGGGTCAGTAAAAAAAGCTGATACCGCCCAAGGCAAAATTGATGAGCAACACAAACAAAAACTGCTGCACAAAGCGGCCCAAAGCCATCAGGGCAGTTTTAGTGGTGGTCAATGTCTTGATTTTAGGCCCTTCCATTTTTCTTGGCTTGTTTTTTAAAATTAACCAAAAAAGGCAAATGTCCTGAGGCTTGTCTTTGTTTTTGACCTTAATTTGCCAAAAAAAGCAAGCCATACCGACACGGCTTGCTTATCCGGAAACTACTCTGCACAGGCCGATAATATTTCGTGGATATACTCCTTGCCCCAGTTGGGGTGATGGGCAGAGGCTGGCACAAACACCCCAAATTTCTGCTCGGCCTGACGCAAATGCGGACAGGCATTTTTGGCCCCACCGCCAAAGCCTTCGGGGGTATAGAGCAGGTTCTGCCCCTGGAGCAGGTCAATCCGCGGATTTTGAGGATTAATCGCCCTTGCTTTGCCCAGGCACTCCTGAAACATTACCCCATCCGTGCGCCAGCGGTTCATCGGGTCGGCGCTAAGGCGGGCCTGGGCAATATAGGCTCGCAAGACCCAGGTTTCGTCATTCTCGATGCGGGCGGCCTTCATTTTATCAAAGAAAGCCAGGGCCTTGTCGGCAAACTGGTCCTTTTCCGTTTCCTTTTCGGCCATATAGCTCATCAGGGTGTAGCAATAGGCCGCCCAGTAATTTGGCAACCAGGCATCGGCTTGCAAAGCCGCCAGCCTTTCAAAGCGATTGGCCGCTTCCTGGTAATCTGTGGGCGAAGCCGCCGTCTGCATTGCGTCCAGGGTTTGGGTCATCAGGGCCGGGTAATCGGCCGATTGCGCCCAGGCCGCCACTTGCATTCCAATCAAAATGGCCAGCAAAATAAGAGACTTTTTCATCGTACAAAATGGTTTTAAAGTGAAAAATGAATAAAAAACGGGAAAATCATACGTACATGCTTTCAAAGCAAGGTCATACTCAGGCCCAGAAAAAAGCTGCGAAAAGTAGCCGGGTGCACCGGGGCTCGCTGCTGGCCATCCGCACTGAAACGATACCCAAATACCTGTTTGTAGTTAAGGACATTGTTGATACTAAAAATCACAATCGTATTTTGGCCCCAGAGCGAGGTAAGGTAGTTTAGCCCCAGGCTCAGGTTATGAAAATCGGGGGTGCGTCCCGAAAGAAAGGGCGTGGCATTGGGCGCATAATAAGGGCGGCCACTGGCATAGGAGTAGGTCAGATTGCAATCCAGCGACAAAGCCCGGATAAAATGCTTATACACCACATTTAGATTATGTTGAGAGACAAACTCCGGGGTGGCCCAGGTCGGAAAATTTTGATACAGTCTTTCGGCGTGTACAAAGCTGTAAGACACCCAGTAATCCACGTTTTCAAAAGTGCCTTCATTGTCGCGCCAAAAGACATCCAGCCCCGTGGCATAGCCCCGCCCCGAATTGTCAAGGGGGCCTTCAATGCGGCGGTCAAAGCCAGGCAAAAAGCGGTTAGGCATGCGCTCACGCACCAGTTGGCGGTAGTTTTTCAAATATCCTTCGGCCCTAAAGGTATAGCCTTTGTGCTGCCATTGATAGTTTAAGATATAGTGATACGCTTTTTCAAAACGAAGCCCCGCATTTTCATACAGATAAGGGCGTTCCGGGTTTTGGAAAAACTCGCCCAAAGCCAGCGATACCTGGCTATTGGGGCTGGTTTTATAGGCCAATGACAAGCGGTGGGCCAGGTTGAAGCGTTGCAAATAGCCCGAGTACTCGGCTCGCAAGCCCACCCGGGCCGCCAGGCCTTTGCCCAGATAGGCCTCATCTTCCCAAAAAACTGCTCCCAGCACCTCCTGCATCCGGTTGCTGAAGCTTCCGAAGCCATCGCCAAAGTCTTGCCACTGCCATTCGCCGCCTATCAATAAGCTATGCTTTTCTGATAGCTCCACAATGCCCACGGTTCGGCCCTGTTGGTGGGTGGCTTCGCGCCAAATGGACTGTTCGCCTGTTTGAATTTGGTCCTGGTCATAGCCATAGCTCAGTCCGGTTTGCCATTGCCAGGCTCCCTGGGTCCAGGCATAGGTAGCATTTTGGTAAAAGTTATGGTTTTGGAGGGTAAAAGCCGTTTTTTGCCCGTCAAAATCAGGCACATAAAACCCTACCCGGGTATGGCTATAATTGGCAAAGGCCTTTAGCATATCCCTTTCCCCAAAGCGATGCCGGAAGATGGCTGAGCCTCCCCCCCCCTGAAAAGGGCGAATCCAGTCAATGTTTTGCGGCACCAGGGCATTGGCCAGCCCCACGTGGGTGAAACTGCCCGTAAGGGCCAGAGAAGTATTGTGCCAGCGTTGGGTTCCCGTAGCGGCCCAGGTGAGATGGCTCGCAAAAAGGTTGAGGTTGCTTTGGGCGGGCAGGTCTTCGCTCTGGAGGTTGAGCACCGACGAGAGGGCTTGCCCAAACTGCGCCGAGTAGCCTCCCGTGCTAAAAGCAGTGCCCTTGAAGAGAAAAGGCGAAAAGCGGCTTCGGGTGCTCACATCGGGCAAATCGCTGAAAAAAGGATTTTGCACCACCAACCCATCAATCATCGTCTTACTTTCGGTGGCACTCCCTCCTCTCACAAACAGGCCCTCGCTTTCGCCTACCCTTTGCACTCCGGGCAGGGTTTGGAGGGCCCCAAACAAGTCGCCATTGGCACTGGCCGTGCGCACAATGTCCAGTGGTTTGAGCAAAACTGCTTTTTTGGCATCGCTGGCCTCGAAATAACCCGCCGTGATGAGCACTGTTTGCAAAACACCGGCTTCTTCGGCCAGGGTCAGTTGCAGGTTCTCGGCCTGGCGCAGGTCTATTTTTTGAATTCGGCTTTCATAGCCAATCAGGCTCAGCACCAGCGTATCTTGCCGGATTTGGCGGGTTACGAAGCGAAAAAAGCCCGTGCTGTCGGTAGTAGCGCCATCCAGTGTATTTTTCAAATACACATTGGCTCCGACCAAGCCCTGGCCCTGGGCATCGCGCACCCAGCCCTGGAGCTTTGTTTGGGCGGGCAGGGTGTGGGTCAGGCAAAACAACAAGATTAGCAAATGGAAAATTTTCATGGCCCAGGTAGTTTGGAAATCTTTTCTTCAAAAGACGGCCTCACTCCTTTTCTTAGAAAGGTTTTTCTGACCAAAGCCCTAAATATTGGCGCAAAACAAGGAACTTGGGGGATAAACCCAGCCAGCGCATTTAGCAGCCTGGCCCTAGATTCCCCAAAAAAGATGCGCTGAGCAAAGAAAAAATGGAAAAATAAAAAGGAGACAAAAAAAATACTTGTCCGCTGGGTTGATTACACTTCAAGAAATTCGCTTATATTTGTTTCAATAATTGTACCAGTGTTTTTTTGAGATAAATTCCTATTTTTGGTCAGGTAAAAAAAGGCCCTTGAATATGCAAAAACTTGGTCTGAATCAATCTCTTCAGCAGAAACTATCACCACAGCAAATCCAGTTTATTAAGCTGTTGCAAATCCCTACGGCGGAACTGGAAGCCCGTATCGAGGAAGAACTCGAGACCAATCCCGCCCTGGACGAAGGCCGGGAAAGGGAAGAGGGCAGTGAAGAAGAGATGGGGGAAATGGATGACTATGACGAAATGGATGGCAATGATGATGACCTGAGCATCGAGGATTATATACAGGATGAGGACATCAGTGGTTATAAAATGTATGGCGATGGCAATGTGAAGGAAGAAGACAAAGAAATGCCTTTGCCTACTACTACTACCCTGCTTGACTCGCTCACGGCGCAATTGGGTTTTTTGGGGCTGGAAGAACGCCAGCGCCTGATTGCCGAACAACTCATTGGCAGTATTGACAATGATGGCTATATCCGGCGCTCGGTGGAGGCCATTGTCAATGACCTGGCTTTTACCCAAAACATCATGACCAATGTGAAGGAAGTAGATGCCATTTTGCAAAAGATTCAATATTTTGACCCTCCGGGCATCGGTGCCCGCGACCTGAAAGAATGCCTGCTCATCCAGTTGCGCCGCCGTGATGACGACAACCCCCATAATGAAGCCGCCATTCGCCTGATTGAGCAGTGTTTTGATGAGTTTACCAAAAAACACTACGACAAAATTCAAAAAAAGCTGGGTCTGGATGAAAAACAGCTCAAAGGGGTGATTAGCATCATTACCAAATTAAACCCCAAGCCCGGCGGCTATGCCTCCGAATTTGGCCGGGGACAGTATATTATCCCGGATTTTATTCTCAAAAACAGCAATAGCAAACTAGACCTTACCCTCAACTCGCGCAATGCTCCGGAGCTACGCATCAACACTACTTATGCCGATATGCTCGATACCTACAGCAAGAGCAATAAAAAAGATAAAAAAATCCGCGAAACCATCACCTTTGTCAAGCAAAAGCTGGATGCGGCCAAGTGGTTCATTGATGCCATCAAGCAACGTCAGCAAACCCTGCTTAAGACCATGAATGCCATCATTGAATACCAGTATGAGTTCTTTCTGGAAGGAGATGAAGGCAAATTTAAACCTATGATTCTTAAAGACATTGCCGACAAAATCGGGATGGACATCTCCACGGTGTCGCGGGTGGCCAACAGCAAATCCATCCAAACTGATTTTGGTATTTTCCCGCTCAAATACTTTTTTTCGGAAGGCATTTCTACCAAGTCGGGCGAGGATGTAAGCAGCCGCGAGGTGAAATCGGTACTCAAAGAAATGGTGGACAATGAAGAAAAAACGCCGCCCGCTTTCCGACGATAAGTTGGAAAAAATGCTCAAAATACGGGGCTACCGCATTGCCCGCCGCACCGTAGCCAAATACCGCGAGCAATTGGGGATTCCGGTAGCCCGTCTTCGTAAAAAATTATAGCAACGCTTCAATTTATTCCCTTTGCCGCTCCGATTTCTTGCCCTTTTTTTATCGTATTTCTTTCATCCGGTTGCCTTGCCTGCCCTGGCTTTTGGCTGCTTGTTTTTTTTAACCCCGGTATCGGTCCTAAGCCTGCCACCTGAATACAAATGGCAGCTTTGGTCGCTTATTTTTCTGCTCACGCTGGCCGCTCCGGCATTGGGTCTTTTGGCTTTTTGGCTGAGTGGAGCCCATACAGGCTGGCCTGCATTGCCCGGCGATACCTCGCCCGGTCAGTTACTGCTCATCACTTTGTTTTATAGCCTGACTACCCTGCTGTTTGCTACCGTAGGTGGTTTCAGCCAGGTATCAGCCCTTTCGGTGGTGATGGGAGGCATCACCCTGACCGTTTCTCTGCTCACCTTATTGCAAAGTCTTTATAATTGGTGTGCGCAAAGTGCCACTATTGGGGGGCTGGTGGGCTTACTGCTCGGTTTCAATTATCGCCTTCACGACGGCCAGCTTTTTTGGCCCATCATTGCCCTGATATTGCTTGCCGGCCTCGTGATGAGTGCTCGGCTTTACCTCCACCGGCACACCCCGCCCCAAGTGATGTCGGGGGCAGGCCTAGGCTTTTTGGCCAACCTGGTAGTGATTATAGGTGTTTTGTAAAACCAAGCCTGCTGCCTGATGGCCTCAAAGCTCCGTGAGATAATACCGCAGGCGGGCATCCTCAAAATAATAATGAAAATGGGGCTTGGCCGGCTGGTCAAACAGATTGAGCTGAATGGGCGTGCCCGACTTTTGAGGGTGGAATTCCTGGTTTAAGATTTCCGCCAGGATGGTTTGCTGGCAGGCCATCAGGTAGCCATAAAATGGATTGGGAATATCGGGCGCATCTGCCCCCAGCTTTTCCAGCATTTGTATATCGTCCGCAGGGCCTTCGTGCTTTTGGGCATATTCCCGCAAATCGGCATAAATATCGTGTTTTCGGAACGGGGCAGGTTCAGAAAATGCAGGAGTGCATAGAGATAGCCATTGTCATAATGATGCGCCTCAATATTGGTATAAGCATGGCGCACAAACAGGTCGCGCAGCGAAACCCCCAAGACCTCATTTTTGAAATCCATTTTTTTACCTAAATAAAACAAAAGCCAGCGGGCACTATAAAGGCGGGTAGTGGCCTGGCGGCTGCTCAGCCAGGAAATAATCTTATGAAAGCCCTCGTCTTCATCGCGGGCAAAATCTGTGAAGATTTTCTCAAGAATAATAATCGGGGCATAATCGTAAATGAGCAGCTTTCGCTCCTGGTTTTGCCAAAGCTTATTCAGACACTGGTCATAGAGGCTATGCACTTTTTGCTGCAAGCTCTCATCAAAAAGATTGGAAAAAGTAGCGTGGAAGAGCAGGATTTTTTCCAGCTTTTCAGAATATACATCGGCGCGGTTGTGGCTCAGGTAATCCCGCCATTCGTTGAGGGTTTTGAGCAGTATTTCGCGGATAAGGCTGCCTAAAATCATACAGTTTTGTGTTTGCGGTATGCCCTCAGGGGCTTCCCGGCTTTTGAAGCACAAGTGCAGGGCGGGCTTCTTTTTTGCAATTTTCTCTGGGCACCCCGGCGTGTAAAAAAAGTTCATTTTTCAGACTTTTGCACCATCCTCCGCACGAATGCGGGCCTGGGTATTTTGTAAGCGAAGGGTTTAGAGCCTTTGGCCACTCCTTTTCTTGCCTTAAGTCTATTCTTCCTGGTTCTGCCTTACATCCCCTTTCGCCTTCCATTTATCTTTCTGATAAAATGCGCGTTGGTCTGTTTGTAAACACTCACGCCATCCTTCTTTTGGCCGGGGCCACCCTGCCGGGGCCGAAAGGGTGATGAATGAATCGGGATTGTTTGCTTTGGGCGGTTGGCCGTTATTATAAACGGCGGGCCGCCTTTTTTTGGGCCCAGTTACGTATGGCTTTGTGATAAGCCCGGGCCACTTCGGCGAGCCAGTTTGGAATTTTTTGGCCATTATAATCCAGTTGCCGGTATTGCCATTGTGCCAGGGCCGCCGGGTGGTCTTGGTACAGAGGCTCCAGATAGGCCAAGGGCCCATACACCCGCCGGGCCAGGGTCAGGTTGCGGTGATATACCCCCGGGGCAGCTGTGGGCAAGGCGTGCTGGCGCAGAAAATCCTGTTGATGTGGCTCCCGCACTGGTTTAATCTGCAAATTTGCTTCAATGCTTGTCAATACTGTCTGGCATACCTCAATAGATTCGGCAAGATGCGCTGTAAGCAGGAGACGCAGGAGATGAAAGCGGGCTTCGGGCTTTTGCAGTTCTCCGGCTTCAAAACTACCCCCCACAAAGGCCATGCTTTCCTGCTTTTGGGTAGGCTTTTGCCAGGGTTGGTTGGCCGCATCTACATTATAATGAATGATGAGGGTAAGATGGGGTGCAAAGGCATTGATTTTTTGCACCCGGGCTTCAAAATCCCGCTTTTGAAAGGTCTCAAAAAAAGCTTTTTGGGCCGTCAGCCCGGCCAGGTTTTGCCCTGCTTTTTGCAGCGAATCACGGTAGGTGGCCCACCATTCCTGGTACGGAATGTCCAAGGCAGTGAGCCCAAAGGCTGAACGGGTGAGCAATACTTCGGCACCGTCTTGCATCAAGGCATCGGCCAGGAGACGGGCGGTAAACCAATTCAGTTCAGACTCAAAGACTGCCACCGTTTTTCCATCCGGCATTTTTATTTTGAGGTATTTTCCTTCCAACTGGGCCATTGCCATGTCGCCGGCAATGTGGCCAGGGTCCAGGGCAATCCGCCAGCCCCGCAGGGGCAGGTTGGCAGTAGGCGGCGGGAAAAAACGAGGCGAGGGGAGCGCCCCCGAAGGCAGCCTCGGATAAGCAAGCTCAGCGGCCCCGGGTGCGTGCTGAAGCCATTGTTGGTAGGCTAGTAAATCTTCCCAGGGCAGAAAAAACTCCGCACTGTATTTTTCACTTTTGGGTGCCGAAGCAAAAAGCCGAATGCCCTCCTGGCTGATTTGCACCTGGGAGGCCAGGGCTTTATTTTTAAGAATTTGAGTGTGCAGTTTTTGGGTATAATGCCATTGCAACGAATCTTGCTGGGCCACCGTCCAGGTGGGGGTTTGTGGCTGACAGGCCACGATGGTCCCGTGAATCCAAAGAATTCCTACGGTAAAAAAATGTTTTGCCCTCGCCAAAGTCTTTCTATCCATTATTTTTGTCCTATTATGCTTTATCAAAATGCCCAACAAAACTTATCATAAAATTTTAATCATCCAAACGGCCTTTCTGGGGGATGTCATATTGGCTACGGCGCTTATTGAGAAATTGTATCAGCATTTTCCGACGGCCCAGCTTGATTTTCTTTTGCGCAAGGGCAATGAGGGCCTGCTCCAGGGGCACCCCAAGCTTCGGCAGATATTGATTTGGGATAAAAAACAGCGCAAACTGCCCCACCTCTGGCAAATCATCCGGCGGGTGCGGGCCGAGCGCTACGATTTGCTTGTCAATTTGCATCGCTTTGCCTCCAGCGGCCTCATTACGGCATTTTCGCGGGCGGGCTATACCGTAGGTTTTCGCAAAAATCCCTGGTCTTTTGCTTTCCATCACCGGGTAAGGCATCTGTTTGGCGATGGCACCCACGAGGTGAGCCGTAATTTGTCATTAATTTCCCATCTTACGGATGCGGCCCTGGTAAAGCCGCGCTTGTATCCCCAGCCCGCCGATACCGCCCGGGTAGAAACATTAAAGAAGAAGCCCTATTTCTGCCTTGCCCCCACTTCGGTTTGGTTTACCAAACAGTGGCCCGCCGAAAAATGGATTGCTTTGTGTGATTTGCTCCCGGCCTCTCACCCGGTTTATTTGTTGGGAGCCCCGGATGATGTGTCCCAATGCCAGGCCATTCAGGGCCGCACGCAGCATCCCGATGTGCAAGTATTGGCCGGGCAATTGTCTCTTCTGGCTTCGGCGGCCTTGATGGCCGATGCCCGAATGAACTTTGTGAACGATTCGGCGCCTTTGCACTTGGCTTCGGCCGTAAACGCCCCCACTACGGCCATTTTTTGCTCTACCCTTCCGTCGTTTGGCTTTGGGCCTTTGGCCGATGAGCACCGGGTGATTGAGGCCAGGCCTTCGCCCCATTGTCGTCCTTGTGGCAGTCATGGGCATCAGGCCTGTCCCCGGCAGCATTTTAAGTGTGCCTTTGATATTGCCCCCGAACAGGCTTAGAGGGCTTCATCTGAAAAATCAAAATCAGGAATCAACTGATTAGGATAAAGCCCCTGGTATCGCTCGGCCACCATTTCGTAAAGCATCTGGCGCAACTCATCCAGATGGAGATTTTTTTGGGCCGAGATGCCCAGTGTTTTTTCGTGCTCGCGCGTAGAGGCCTTGATATGACGCTCGTGCGCGGGCAAGAGGTCCAGCTTGTTAAAAACCAGTAAGGTAGGCTTATTGGCCGCCCCTATTTCGGCCAGCGTTTGGTTGACCACCTCCACCTGCTCTTCGCAATCGGGCGAGGCTATGTCGGCTACGTGAATGAGCAAATCGGCTTCGGTGATTTCATCGAGGGTAGATTTGAAGCTTTCAATCAAGAGGGTAGGCAACTTTCGGATAAAACCCACCGTGTCGGTAAGCAGAAAGGGTAGTTGATGGAGTACTACTTTGCGCACGGTAGAGTCAACCGTGGCAAAGAGCTTGTTTTCGGCAAAAACTTCTGATTTGGAAAGTAATTGCATGAGCGTAGATTTGCCAACATTGGTATAACCGACCAAGGCCACGCGCACAGTTTGGGTGCGGGCTTTGCGGCGAGTAGTGCTTTGCTGGTCTATTTTATCCAGTTTTTGGCGCAACAAAGCAATTTTATCTTTGACAATACGGCGGTCGGTTTCGAGTTCTTTTTCTCCGGGCCCCCGCATCCCAATGCCGCCTTTTTGCTTGGAGAGGTGAGTCCACATACGGGTCAGGCGGGGCAGGAGGTATTGATACTGGGCCAGCTCGACCTGGGTTTTGGCCTGGACGGTGCGGGCACGGTGCGAAAAAATGTCCAGAATGAGCAAGCTACGGTCCAGGATTTTGGTTTTGGCTTCGTCAATCACAGTACCATTGATGGCCCGCTCGAGATTACGTACTTGCGAAGGGCTGAGGTCATCATCAAAAATGACGATGTCAATTTCCTGTTCTTTGACAAACTCCGTGAGCTCCATCAACTTGCCCTTGCCCAAAAAAGTCTTACTGTCGGGTTTTTCAAGCCTTTGCACGAAAGTTTGCTTTACATTGAGGGCCAGGGTTTGGGCTAAAAAAGCCAGTTCATCCAGATGCGCCTGGGCGGTGATAGGGTCTTGTCGGTCTTGAATCACCGCCACCAGCACAGCGGTTTCGGCGGGTTTGGCCGTGAGATGGTATTTGGTCATATTTGCACAAAGATAAGGAAATTAGCGGTTTTCCGAGTGGAAGCCCACCCAAAGGCACGGAGGCCTGGCGAAGAAAAATGAAGCTCCTGAGTCATTAACGAATAATTAAATTTAGGTAGAAATATAACAAAAAAACCGATTTAAACGTCTAAAAATTGGTTTGTTTGTTAGCTACTTGTTAAAGCCTTCTTGTTTGCCCGAAGTGCTTTAATCGTTTCTCTAAACAAAACAGGTGTGTATGCGCGTTGCCATTGTGTTAAATACTTCGTGGAACATTTACAATTTTCGCCAGGGACTTGTAAAATCTATTTTAGCGGAAGGTCATCAGGTCATTGCGATTGCGCCCCGGGATGATTATTCGGAACATTTGATTGCCCTGGGTTGCGAATATTACCCCGTAAAGCTTGAAAACAAAGGCTCAAATCCGCTGCGCGACTTGGGCTATATGCACCAGCTCTACCGCATCTACAAAAAAGTGAATCCCGACGTGGTGCTTCAGTTTACCATAAAGCCTAATATTTATGGCACTTTGGCAGCTTTTCCGCTGCGCAAGTTGGTGGTCAATAATGTCTGTGGACTGGGCACGGTCTTTTTGCACGATACCCTTACGGCCAAGATTGCCCGAATGCTTTACAAATTTTCGTTTCGCCTGCCCAAGCGGGTATTTTTTCAGAACGAGGACGACCGCAATCTTTTCCTGGAAAAAAGGCTCATCCGTGAAAAAGCTACTGATTTGGTGCCTGGTTCAGGTATTCCTTTGCATCTTTTTACGCCGCGCCCCTTTCAACGCAATCATCCTTTTACTTTCCTGATGGTGGCGCGTTTGCTCTATGACAAGGGGCTACGCGAGTATATCGAGGCCATCCGTATTTGCCAGGCCCAGGGCATCCAGGCCCGCTTTTGCCTGCTGGGGTCCTTAGAAAGTGATAAACGCCTGGGTATTTCGTGTGAATTGTTGCAGAAATGGGTAGCCGAAGGCTTAATAGAATACCTTGGTACAACCGACGATGTGCCCTCGGTGTTGGCCAAAGCGGATTGTGTGGTACTCCCTTCTTACCGGGAAGGAACCCCCCGGGCTTTGCTTGAAGCGGCCAGTATGGCCAAGCCTTTGATTACTACGGACATTGCGGGTTGTCGCCAAACGGTGGAGGATGGCTGCAATGGCTTCTTGTGCGAGGTCAAAAACGGCCCTGATTTAGCCCAAAAGATGCTCAAAATGTATCACCTCGATGATGCAAGCCTCAAGAGAATGGGAGAAGCCAGCCGCCAAAAGGTAGAGGCAGAATTTGATGAGCAAATTGTGATTAAAAAATACCTTTCTATCTTGCGCTCTTATGAGGTACTGAAGCGCCGCCGAGTGGGAAAAGTCCCTCCTAAAAATCCCCAACTGATGCCTGTCTGAGAGCAGCCCTCAGGAATTGCTGGTTTTTTTAGTGAGTTTGTACTGAGTTTGGTTAGTTTTGCGGGCGTGATGCTTTTCTGTACAGATTCATGAAAAAATACCTAAATAGCCTGGCTTTTATTGTTGGCTTGTTTGGTTGTCAGGTGTACAACCAGAACATAATGTTCCGAACCAAAGAATCTATTATCACCCAGCAAGATTCTATCCGTGCTGTACAAAATAGTACCGAACGCAATTACCTTATTCAAAAAAATGACATTATTGAGGTGCGGGTCTTTACCGATAGCGGAGAAGTGATCATAGACCCGCCCCGGGTTGGGGATGTGAATAATTTACAAAATCAGTTATTACAGCCTGGCTTCCAAAACCAACCTGTCATTGGCGAGGGCACGGCCGGAAATACCCTCCCTTTGCAGTTTCCCAATTTTCTGGTCAAGCAAGATGGCTTTGCCAAGCTCCCTAAGGTTGGCGAAGTGAAGTTGGAAGGGCTGACACTGGACCAAGCCGACCGCCTGCTGGAGCAAAGATTTGAAGCGTTTTATCCCGGACCCTTTGTGCGCACCCGCTACACCAACAAACGGGTTTTTGTCTTTAAAGGAAATACAGGCACTATTTACCCGCTGAGAAATGAAAAATCAGTCTGATTGAAGTATTGACCCAAACGGGGGGCATGTCCGAAAATCTTCGGGCCTCCAATATTCGCCTGATAAGGGGCGATTTGAGCGACCCTTCCGTGTATCTCATTAATTTAAAAACTTTTGAAGGGCTAAGCCAACAAAATCTGACGATTGAGCCTAATGACATCGTTTATGTAGAACCAATTCGTAAGAGTTTCTTAGAAGCCCTGCGCGACATCACGCCCATACTGAGCTTTCTGACCACCACCCTTACGTTTATTTTATTGGTAGATAATATCAGCAACTAAGTTTGAAGCGCCCTTGAATAAGCAAACCCAGATTTTGACCAATTCAGCCCAACAACCAACGGGCGGAAATGATGCCTTCAATGAAATTGATTTGGGTAAGATTTTGGGCATCCTCCGAAAAAGTATCCCCTGGATTATTCTCCTCAATGCCCTGAGCATTCTGGGTGCTTATACATATTTACGATACTACAAGCCCATTTATGAATCAAGCTCCAGTCTTAAGCTGACCATCAAAAACCAATCATCTTTGCAAGGCATCTACGGGATATTGGGCGCAAACAACGATGATAATCTGAAGCAACTTGCGGGAGAAATTGAGTTTATTCGCTCCGACATTATCATAGATGAAATCATTCGTAAGCTCAAGCTCGACATTAGCTACCACACACAAGGCAATTTTCTGGATAGTGAGATTTACCCACATAGCCCCTTCCAGATAGAGGCCGAGGTCTTAAATCCGGCCTTTTGTAACCAAAAAATTTTTGTGCGATTTCTCAATGATAAATCCTACCAGTTGCGCTATGCCCGGGGCGAAGAAGAATACCAACAAACATTTCGCATTGGCAAAAGCATCAACACCCCGGATTTCAAACTAATGGTGAGTTTTCGCAATGCCTACCAGAAAGAAATGTCGGCCCAAAACTACTTCTTTATTGTTTATAGCAAACCAGCCTTACAAGCCAATCTTCGTAAAAACCTTAAAGTAGGCATCACCAAGCCCGAAGCCCGCATCATTGATATTTCTTTTACCGACCATACCCCGGCCAAAGCCCAACATATCGTTGCGGCCATTGATTCGGCTTACATGGAAAAAAGCGTAGAAGAGAAAAACAAATCTAATCGCCAGCAAATTTCTTTTCTGAATGACCAACTCAAGCAATTTGAAGATTCACTCACTTTGTATGAATCTCAAATTCAGAACTTTTTTCTTGAAAATAAAACCAAAAACATAGACGATAAGCTCGAGAAATCTATTCAAAACATAGAAAAACTGGTAGCCGAGAAACAAAGGCTGGCCAAAAACTTAGCCTTTTGCGCGAGCTGGAGCAGTTGGTGGTGCAGGAAGCCCCGCTCAAAGACTTTATGCCGCTGGTGCCTTTCTTAGAAAATGACAATATTGGCCAGCAAATACAATCTTTTTATAAGCGCATCGAGGACCGTGAGTTGCTCAAAATCCAGGAAAATGTGGATAAAAACAACACCTACCGGGCCAAAAAGCTTAATATGCAAGTGCAACTAGACCGGGAGACCCTCCTGGAGTTGGTCATGGCCAATAAAAAACTACTTTATGAGCAGTTGAGCGAAGCAAATGCCCAATTGATTGAGGTAGAAAACTCACTTGTGGGCCTTCCCTCTAAGGGCCGTGAGTTTAACCGTATTAACCGCCTTTACAGTCAATTTGACCAATACTACGCCAGCTTGCTCAACAAACGCACGGAGATAAAAATTGCCGAAGCGGGCATCGTGCCGGAGTTCATTATCCTCTCCCCGGCCAGCCTTCCCCAGATACCAATTGCCCCGGTAAAGTTTCAATTCTATGCCATTGCGGGGGCTTTGGGTTTTTTTCTGAGCCTGGTGATGGTAGCCGGGCGCTACCTGGCGCACAATACCATTACCAACCAGGCGGAGCTCGAGCGCCTGGTATCGGCTCCGGTCTTGGGCATTATTCCCGAATACCGCAAAACCAAGCTCAAACACACCAAACTGGTGGTCTCCCAAAACCCCAAATCTTCTATCAATGAAGCCCTGCGCTCCGTGAGGACCAACCTGGATTATATGCTGCCCAGTGGCAAAGGCCTGTACAATGCGGAGGGTTGCATTGTCTTTTCTATCACCTCTACCATCAGCGGCGAAGGAAAAACTTTTGTTGCATCAAACCTGGGGGGCATCATCGCAATGGCCAACCTAAAAGTAATTATTCTGGACTTTGATATGCGCAAGCCCAAACTCCATCTGGCCTTCAATGCCGAAAACCAGCAAGGTGTCAGCAGCATCCTGATTGGCAAGAAGACGGTTGAGGAGTGTATGCAACCAACCGAAATCGGTAATCTATTTTTTATTTTCCTCCGGCCCTACCCCCCCCCAATCCCTCCGAGCTGATTTTACGCGAAGATTTTGAAATGCTCATTGATTCGCTCCGGCCCCAGTTTGACATTATCATCATCGATACCCCCCCGGTGGGCCTGGTTACAGATGGGATTCTGATTATGCAGAACGTAGATGTGCCCATTTATGTCTTAAAAGCCAATTACTCCAAGAAAATATTTACCAAGAATATCAATCGCCTCATTCAGACCAATAATTTTAGCAACCTGGCCGTTATTCTGAATGCCGTCAAGAGAACCCGTGCTGGTTATGGCTACGGCGGCTATGGCTATGGTGGCTATGGCTATGGCTACGGCGGCTATTACGAGGATGAGAAAGAAGGAAGATGGGCCAAAATCTGGAAAAGGCTCTTCAAGAAAGCAGATAAAGAAATATGATACAATTTTCAATCCGGCATTTTCTTCGTAAAAGATTTTATGAGCATGCCGAAGAAATAGTGAAATCGCCCTTTCGGGTGGATGTTCACTCTCACTTATTACCGGGCATTGATGATGGTGCCCGCACTTTAGAAGAAAGCCTCGGACTTTTGAAGGGCTTCTGGCAAATGGGCTATCAAAAGGTTATCACTACCCCGCATATTATGGGTGATTTTTATCGAAACACCCCTGCCATCATTCGTCAGAAGGAAGAGGAAGTGAGGAAGGCGCTGCTCGAGGCCGGCATACCTATCGCCCTGGAGGCCGCCGCCGAATATTATCTGGATGAATGGTTTATTCATCTGCTCGAGCAACGCAAGGAAATACTCACTTTTGGGAATAAATACTTGCTGTTTGAAACGGGCTTTGCCAATATGCCACATCAACTTTTTGAAGTCATCTTTGAGATGCAAACCCAGGGCTACCAACCCATTTTGGCCCATCCCGAGCGTTATGTTTATCTTCAGGAGAATCCAAACAAGCTCGATAAAATCGTGGAACGGGGCGTAGGCTTGCAAATCAATCTTAATTCGCTCAATGGCTTTTATGGACCGACCGTCAAAGAGCTGGCCGAAAAAATCTTGGCAAGCTACCCCGTGAAATTATTGGGTTCTGACTGCCACAAGCAGGCCCATTTAGAAAATCTGCGCAAAATCTTGGCTCTGCCGCGTCTCCAAAAGTGGAACCAGCCTACACTATTGAACCATAGTTTGTAGCTTTGAACAAAAATTGAAAGCTTTAAACCAAGACCATGTTATTGATTACGGGGGGAAATGGCTTAGTAGGCAGTTTTATTATCCAGCACTTTTGGCAAGAAGGCATCCCCATTCGGGCCATTATCCGCCCGGATGCCCGCCTGGATTTGCTTCCCGCTAAAATCAGGACACAAATAGAATGGATTCCGCTTCGCCTTGACGAAATGCCCGACCTAAGCCCTTATTTGCAGGGCGTACAATACTTGGTGCATGCCGCGGCCCAAGTAAGTTTATTGCCAACTTCACGTCGCCAGATGTATCGTACGAATGTACTGACAACCCGGCATCTGGTCAATACGGCCTTGCAATATCCTGGCATCACCTTTTGCCAGGTCAGCTCCATTGCGGCCCTGGGGCAGGGCCGTTTGCCCCAAAGCCGCGAAATAAATGAAAAAGCCCGTTGGGAAAACGAAGACCAGGCCTCTTTCTATGCCCAAACCAAGTATTGGGCCGAGCTGGAAGTCTGGCGGGGTATGGCCGAAGGCCTTAAAGCTTTGATTGTCAATCCTTCCTTTGTATTAGGCCCGGGGCGTTGGCAAGAAAGCAGCACCCAAATTTTTGAATATGTATGGAAAGGTGGACGGTATTTTCCCAAAGGATGGCTCAATTATGTGGACGTTCGTGATGTAGCACAACTCATCTTCAAGCTTTCCCAGCAGCACCCTTCGGGCGAGCGTTATATTTTGAATGCGGGTACAATGGCATTTGAAGATATATTGCCCGCTATGGCCCGGCACCTGGGCTTGCCCAAAAAGCCCTGGCTCCCGCTCAGCCCCGGGCGTGCTGAATTGGGTATTTGGGGAGCCTGGATGCAAAGTTGGTTTACGGGCAAAAAGCCCGGCTTTAACCGGGCAGCACTCCAATCGATGAATCGGCAAGTACGGTATTCTAATCAAAAAATAGTTCAGCGCCTTGATTATCAGTTTTTTGATTTAGAAGATACGCTGGCCTGGGCCGCCCAATCGCTGATAAAAAAGTATGACCTGAAGGTAAATCGCTAAAATCATCGTACTTTTGAAAAATATAAACGGAAAAAAGCTTGAAAAGCAAAACCAGGCCCAAGCCTGGGTTGATTTTGCACTTGTGGAGGGCCTTAGTTATGTGTGTGCCAATTATTGAGGAGATGCTATGTTAGACCAAACTAATCCCGAAAAAGCGCCCTTTTTAATTCAAAGCTTCGAGAAAATGCTCCACCACCAGGGAGCCTCGTATTTAGAATGGGAAGATTTTGAAAGATAATCCAGTATTATCAGGACCATGAGCAGTTTCAAAAAGCGCTCACGGCTTGCGATTGGGCCATTTCGCAGCACCCCTTTTCAGTAGAACCCCGGCGCTCCCGAGTTGAAATACTGGCTCAGACTGAGCGATTTTCGGAAGCTTTGTGGGAAACGGAGCAATTGCTGGCTCAGCATCCCTTTGACGAGGAAATCCTGTTTTTTGTGGAAAGTATTTATACCCGATTAGGTAAATATCAAAGGGCGATTCCGGTTTTAGAGCAGCTCCTGGAATGGCAGCCTGATTCAGACGAGGTCTATTTTCGCCTGGCTGTATGCTTACCAAAACCTGGGAAATTATCGCTTGGCCGTGCGTTATTATAAAAAAACCTTGCGCCTCAATAATTGCCCAGGAGCACGCCGTCTATGAACTCAACTATTGCCTGGATACCCTGGGCGAGCTGGAAATTCACCTGCCCTTTTACCGGCAATTTACGGAGCGCGACCCTTACGCCTATCGAGCCTGGTACAATCTGGGGCTTACTTATGCCAAACTAGGCGACTTTTCCGAAGCCATTCAAGCTTTTGACTATGCCGTGGTGATTCAGGAAGACTTTACCGCCGCACACGTAGAGATGGGGCATGCCTACATGGATATGCAACATTATCGCAAAGCCCAGAATTGCTACACCCAGGCCCTGGTGCATGGCGACGAAGGCCCCGATTTGCTCTGCTGTCTGGGTGCCTGTTATGAAAAACAACAGGATTATGAATCGGCAGTCTTTAATTATAAAGCCGCACTCAAGCTAGACAATACCTGGGAGGATGCCTGGTTTGGAATAGGTGCCTGCCTTTATGCCCAGGGAAAATGGTATGAAGCCCTTTATTTCTTGAAAAAGGCCATTCAGTGCAATGGCCATAATGAAGTGTTTTGGATTGCAGTAGGCGACACCGAATACCGCCTCGGCAATGTGCTCAACAGCCTGGAAGCCTATGCCCAAGCCGAAAAAATTTGCCCGGTCAATGCACATCTTTGGCTCAACTGGTCTCAGGTTTATTACGAACAAGGCGACCTACAACAAGCCATTGAGTTACTACAAGAAGGCACCGAAGAATGTCCCGAAGCTGCCGAGCTTCAATATCGCCTGGCTGCTTATCTGCTCGTAGATGGACAATATGAGGAGGCTGTGCAATATCTGGAAGAAGCCTTGCTCTTGCATTATGAAGGCCACACCGCGCTGTATGAATTTTTTCCCCGTTTAGAATCCCAAAAAGCCATTTTTAAAATTATTGAACAATTCAGACCTCGGTAACAATGCAAAACTACTTTTTGAAAGACCTGCCAGAGCGTACCCAAAAACCCCGCAAAGAAGGCCTGACCATGGTCATGGACAAAGGCCTGAGCGTACGTGAGGCCGAAGATTTTTTGAGTATTGCGGGTGATTATACTGATGTAATAAAGCTGGGCTGGGCCACTTCCTATGTCAGTGCCCAACTGAGCGAAAAGCTGGAAGTATATCGCCAAGCTAATATCCCTTTTTACTTTGGGGGCACATTGTTTGAGGCCTTCATTGTCCGAAATCAATTTGAGGATTACCGCAGGGTCCTAGACAAATACAAAATGCCCCTGGTCGAGGTTTCGGATGGTTCCATTGAGATTCCGCACGAAGAAAAATGTCAGTATATCCGTACCCTCTCCGAGCAGGTGCAGGTACTCTCGGAAGTAGGCTCTAAAGATGCCGAAAAAATCATTCCTCCCTACAAGTGGATAGAACTGATGCAAGCCGAGCTGGAAGCCGGAGCCTGGAAGGTGATTGGCGAAGCCCGCGAAAGTGGCACGGTGGGCCTTTTTCGTTCTTCGGGCGAAGTGCGCTCGGGCTTGGTCCAGGAAATATTGACCAAAATCCCTTCGGAGAAAATTATCTGGGAGGCCCCCCAAAAGTCGCAGCAGGTTTGGTTTATCAAGCTCATTGGCCCCAATGTAAACCTGGGCAATATTGCCGCCAATGAAGTGATTCCGCTGGAAACGCTAAGGCTGGGCTTGCGGGGCGATACCTTTGATTTTTTCTTAAACAAAGCACTTTAAGCCAACCTTTGGTGCAATGGCATGAAATCAACTTCCTCAAATAACTGGCCTTTGCTCTATCTCAAAGGCTTGGCTATGGGAGCAGCCGATGCCGTACCGGGCGTTTCGGGGGGCACGGTGGCTTTCATAACCGGAATTTATGAAAGATTACTGGGCGCGATTCGCGGCTTGAACGGCTCAGCCCTGCGCCTCCTGCTCAAAGGGAAATTTTCGGCTTTCTGGCAGAAAGTTGATGGAACCTTTTTGGTGATATTGCTGGGAGGCATTCTCTCCTCCTTGCTCATATTTTCACGCTTGATTCTCTACTGGCTTGAAACCGTACCCGAAATCCTGTGGGCCTTTTTCTTTGGGCTGATTGTTGCTTCTTGCTGGCTAGTGGCAAAAGGGATTCCCCGCTGGAACCTGGGCACAGTGCTGTTTTTAGTGCTGGGTACTATTTCTGGATACCTGCTCACGGTACTCACCCCAGCCAATACGCCTGAGCACCTGCTTTTTATATTTCTTTCGGGTGCTATTGCCATTTGTGCCATGATTTTGCCTGGCATTTCAGGTAGTTTTATCCTAGTCATTTTAGGCAAATACGAATTTATTTTTACGGCTCTGAAAGCATTTCAGCTCAAAATCCTTCTCACTTTTGCGCTGGGCTGTGTGGCGGGTTTGCTGGCTTTTTCGCACGTGGTGCATTGGCTATTGCGCAAATTTCACAATGCCACGGTAGCTTTTCTAACCGGTATTATGATTGGCTCGCTCAATAAAATATGGCCCTGGAAGCAGGTTTTGGAGTATTACACCAACCGCCACGGCGAACAAAAACCCCTCCGAGAGGTCAATATATGGCCCGGTGCTTATCAGGAACTTACCGGTCAGGCTCCGCATCTTTGGTGGGCTTTGGGCTTTGCCGTGTTGGGCTTTTTGCTGGTATGGGGGATTGAAATGGCGGCCCGCCAAAGTCAGAAAGTACACCAATCTTAATCCGAAGTAAAAACTTTTGAAGTAAAGCCTGAGGCTTTTTCAAATTTAATTACGTACTTTCAAAAGATAAATGGCCTTGTCTATAAAAAGGCTTTATCGGAGCGCATTATGCAAAAATACGGATTAATTGGATACCCACTTAGCCACTCTTTCTCGAAGCAATTTTTTGAGGCCAAGTTTGCCCGTGAGCAACTTCAGGAAGCAAGTTATGAATTGTATGAGCTAAAATCTTTGCAAGAACTGCCCCCCTTGCTGGCGCGCGAACCGGGGCTGTTGGGCTTGAATGTAACCATTCCCTACAAGCAAAAAATACTTCCTTATCTTAAAAATCTTTCGCCTTCGGCACAAACGGTTGGGGCTGTCAATGTCATTAAAATCAATGCAGATAAATCACTTACTGGCCATAACACCGATTATTACGGTTTTTTGCAATCGCTCAGCCACCAATTAGGCGAATACAAAAATCTGCGTAGCCTAGATGGTTATCGTGCCCTGGTGCTGGGCACTGGCGGTGCTTCTCAGGCCGTACAGGCGGCCTTGCAAAGCCTAAAAATTCCGTTTCAGTTGGTGTCGCGCACCAAAAAGCAGCCCAAAAACTTGCTCTACGAAAACCTGAGCGAAGCCCTCATTGCTGAGCACCGCCTTATTATCAATACTACCCCATTGGGCATGTATCCACAAACAGATACCTGTCCCCCAATCCCTTATCAATTCCTAAACGCTCAGCATCTGTTGTATGATTTGGTTTATAATCCCGAAATGACCTTGTTTCTACAAAAGGGAAATGAAGCAGGAGCCAGGATAAAGGGTGGGCTGGAAATGTTGCATTTGCAGGCCGAAAAAGCTTGGGAAATATGGCAATCGCCCGAAATATCAACAAAATGAGACGGCTTTCGTAATGAAAGAAAGTCTATACAGTTAAATGTGGCTTTAACGCCCGATTAAAAAAAAAAGTTTCTGTTAGTACTTGCCGAATTTGTAAGAAAAATTTATCCACAAGAATAATTGATTTTGCATATTTACCTTTATAAATTTGTGCTTGACCAAGAGGCAAAAAAAATTAAGCCAGGCTATTGTCATTACATACATAAATTCGTTTCAATATCAAAAGGATTCAGCGCTTGTTTATTCTTTAACAATATGGCAGACACCAAATTTTTCTCAAAAAACCTTGCGCTCTTGGGTTTACTAATGGTAGCGGCAGGGGCATCTCCCCAATTGCTGGCTCAAACCGCCACCGAATACATCGTGCGGGGCCAGCAAAAAATGCAACAGCGCGCCTATACCGAGGCCATCGAGGATTTTGAACATGCTTTGAAATTGAATGAGACCTTAGAAGAAGCACATCTGCTGAAAGGTCAGTCATTTTTTTACCTCCGTAGCTTTCCCGAAGCCCTAAATGCCTTCACCCAAGCCATCCAATATGCCCCTGATGTTTCTGAAACTTATTACTGGCGCAGCAAAGCCCAGTTGGAAGCCGGAGACTATCACCTTGCCCTTTGGGATGCGGTAAAAGCTACCAAGATACTCAGTGATAAGCCCGATTATTATGTCCAAAGTGGCTGGGTCAACTTTTGCCTCGAGAGATATAACAAAGCCGCCGAAGACGCACAAACCGCCCTGGGCTACCAATCAAGCCACGCAGAAGCACTCTGCCTGTTAGGACGCGTGCGGCTGGCCGAAGGGAAACTCACAGAGGCCCGCCAATATTTTGCCCAAGCCGTGAAGGCAAGTCCCGAAAATGCCCTGGTCTATTTTCACCAAGCCGAATATTTTATCCAGGAAAAAGAATACAATCAGGCTATTGAAGTCCTGACTGCCTCCATTCACCTTTTGCCCCAGCAGCCCGAAGCGCATTTCAAAAGAGCTTTGCTCAAGCTAAGCCTGGACAATGACCTGGAGGCCCAAAAAGATGCTAATCGGGCCATATTGCACGACCGCCGTTTCTGGAAAGCCTATGCTTTGCGGGGCATTGCTTCTTATAATTTACAGGAAAAAGACCGGCACGAATATGATTTTCGGGTGTATCTCACCCAAGCCAAAACCGCCAAAGATTTTTCCTTTCTGGCCGAGCAAATCTGTTTTTTGCCAAAGATGAAAATTATCCCGATGCTCAAAAGCTCCTCCCTAGTGCCGAAACCTGGACCCTGAAAGCCCTCCAAATGGAGGAAACATACAGCCATCACCTGCTTTATGCCCGCATTCTACTCCGGCAAAATAAAACGACCCTGGCGCGCCAAGCCGCTCAATCGGCCTACAACCTGGCCCGAAAGCAAAAAAGCCCTGGCTTGGAAGCCCAAGAAATGCTGGCCCAGATAGACCGCGAAAGTGCAGACAAAACGCCCCCCCAAATTCGTATCTACTCCCCTTTGGTGGCCGCCCGTGGGGTTATTGTGGTAGAAGCCACCGACAAAATCACGGTCATCGGCCAAGCCAGTGATGAAAGCGGCATCGCCCAAGTGATGATTAATGGCAATCCGGCCCGGCTCAGTGCTGACGGCAACTTTGATGGAGAAACTATCTTGATTCAGGAAAAAAATCTCATCACGTTCGGGCCATGGATACGCGCGGCAATGAAAATGATGCTCACCTTTAGCGTAGATAAAAAGACCGAAGCCGTGGCCCAAACCCTACCTATCAACACCGAAATCTACCCAGCCCAGGAAGGGGGGGCCGCCGTGCACCGGGCCCTGCTCTTTGCTTCTAATCACTACGACTACTGGGATCCTCTCCTCAACCCCATCAAAGATGCTCAAACCATTGCTCGCGAGCTTGAAACCATTTATGGATTCAAAGTAGAAGTGCTGACCGACCTGCTCAAGGACGACGTAATGATTAAAATTAAAGAATACGCCCGCAAACAATACGGACCCAATGACCAGCTTTTCATTTTCTTTGCCGGGCACGGACAGTTCGACGACATCTTCAAAGAGGGATATGTAGTAGCCCGCGACTCCCGCAATGAAGACGAATCTAAGTCATCTTACATTTCCCATTCCAACCTGCGCACTTATATCAATAGCATTCCCTGCAAACACATTCTGCTAGTCATGGATGTTTGTTTTGGCGGAACCATTGACCCGCTCATTGCCTTGCGCGGGCAGGAAACCAATTTTGACCGCGACCGCGATGAACTAATCAATCGCAAAATGCGCTATGTTACCCGCCGATATCTCACCTCGGGCGGTAAAGAGTATGTGCCCGACGGCCGCCCCGGCCAGCACTCGCCTTTTGCACGCCAACTCTTGGAGGCCCTCCGCAGTGAAGGGGGGAGCGACGGGGTATTGACTTTGTCAGAAATCATCCGCTATCTGGAAGCTATCACGCCTCAGCCTCGCTACGGAGAGTTTGGGCTTAATGAGCCGGGAAGCGATTTCTTATTTATTGCCCATTAAGACAAAACAGTAGAAAAATTGCTTAAAATAAAAATTGCTTTGCCGTACCTTTTTTAAAAGCCTGGAAAAATTGGATGCGCCTCGGTCTTTTGCTGGCTCTTGGCGGCCCGGGCCACCTGTCTATTGGTCTATCCCAGGACTTTCGCACGGGTTGTACCCTTGACCCGGCCCTGTATCGAAAAGCTCCGCTGGCCCCGACGCTTTCTCGGGGGCAATATGAGAAGCTTCCCGAAAGGGTCTCGCTTCGCAAATATGCGCCTGAGCCACAAAATCAGGGAGCTTATGGTACTTGTGTGGGCTGGTCAACGGCCTATGCCGCCCGTACTATCCTGATGGCTATTCACCAGAAATGGGATAACCAAACTTGGATTACGGAAAACGCGCTCTCCCCCTTTTTCATCTATGAACAAGCCAAGCCCGCCGATGATATTTACTGTCAGATAGGCACAAGTCTTTATAGTGCCCTCGAAATCATCAAAGAAAAAGGCACGGTGCGCATCCGGGAGTTCTCTGGCCAATGTGGTCAGCCCATTACCGCCCAACACTCCCAAAAAGCAAATAAATTTCGCATCAAAGAATACCGCCGCCTCTTTGAAGAAGGGCAAACAAATAAACTGCTGGCCGTGAAAAAAGCCCTGGCCGAAAATCGCCCGGTAGTGATTGGCATGCAATGCTGTACCGAATCATTCCTGGAAGCCAAAGGGATTGACTACTGGCAAAGAACCCCGGGAGAGGAACCCCCCCTGAATGGCGGACATGCCCTCACAGTCATTGGCTACGACGACCAGAAAAACGGCGGCGCAATTGAACTTATGAATAGCTGGGGCACCAACTGGGGCGAAGATGGCTTTATTTGGATTTCATACCAGGATTTTGAAAAATACTGCTTTGAAGCTTACGAAATGCATATTGAGCAGGCCGAAGAAACCCCTCTCGCCGGAAGTTTGCGTTTTCGTTTGGCCAATGGAACAGAGATGGCCTCTTTCTTAAAGGAATCGCCCAATGGCAATTATTATGAAATGCTGAAGCCTTATCATTCCGGCACGCTCTTTAGGCTTTATGTCCAGAATTCCCAACCTGCCTATGTCTATGCCTTTAGTGCTGACCTGACGGGTAAAAGCTATCGGATATTTCCTAATCGTGAGGGGATTAGCGGGCTGTTGCCATATCGTGAAAATCAGGTGGCCATCCGGACGATTATCTCTACCTGCAGCTTGATAATCAGGAAGGAATTGATTTTTTCTGTGTGCTATACGCCAATGAGCCTTTGAATTTTACGCAGCTATTGCAAAAACTGGATGCCACACCCGGCATTTTGCCTCAAAAACTTCCTAAGGTATTAGCATCCTTACATCCTGACCTATCCCTTGCCACACAGGTAAATTATGATGGAAAAGGAAAGATAGCTTTTCAGGCTCCGGCAAGCGAAAATCAAATTATTCCGTTGATGGTGGCCATCCGCCATTTGAAGTAAAAGAGGTTTGCTTAAATCTCCGGCAGTATCTCTTGGCCCTCCACTCCTCTGAGCAGTTGTAAAATCGGGCCATTGGTTCAGGGATAAATTTGTGGGTGTAAGGCTGGTAATTTTCTCAAAAGGAAGTAAGACAAAAAGGAAGATATTATCCCGTGCTTAGCGGTTCTTACTCCGTACCATTTCCATGAGCCTTCTTTGCACGTGCCAGTCTTTGGCTAGTTTGAGCATAGCCGTTGCCTCCATCTCGGTAACATACCCCTTGGCGTTATTGGCATCCCAGACCATGGCCAAGTATTCTACTCGGGTGTCTTCGTCGAGCTTTCCTACTATTTCATTGAGGTATTCGCGGGCCCGCTCGAAGGCCGTGTAATAATCAAGGGAAATAAAATCATTGGCCCATTTTAGTTCTTCCCAGGCTTCGTAGCGTTCGGCCGTTTTATCAAGGATTTCTTTCTCTTCATTATCCAGGCCGTGATAGTGAAAGATTACTGATTTGAGCAGTAAGATGGCTTTTTTTTGTTCACTTGTCATTACCTTGTGTTCGCCGGGCATATATTGAGCACTTAGTCCAGTATTACAAATATAAGAAAAACTACCAAATTATACAGGGCTGGCAAAAATCAATTGATAAATTCTAAACAAGAATCGGGCAAGTTTTGACAATCTCCTGATTTTGGATGCTTTTTGGCAAAACCCTGAAAATTGCCAAAGAACAAAATTAATTAATAAATAGAAATTTGTGTACCCTGTTTGGTAAAAACCGCTCTTATGTTTCCTGTTGTGTGCTGGGAGGATGATTCAGGGCTTGGCCAAATTTTTGCGAAGGGGCCAGGCAAGCCACTTTTTTATACTATTTTCGCGGCCATGGTTTAAAGCACTGTTTTTCCATCAATCATTTAACAGGCTGACCCAGGCTTATTTGCTTATGTGTGGTATCAACGGTTTTTTTTCAGGACAGGGATTTTTTCAGGAATCACAGCTAGGGCCTATGACAGAAAGCCTGCGTCATCGTGGGCCAGATGCTGGCGGGCATTTTTTTGATGGGGTTTGTGGCTTGGGCCATCGGCGGCTTAGCATTCTGGATTTGTCTGAACGCGCCAATCAACCGATGTATGCCCAAAATGGGCGATATGTGATGGTGTATAATGGAGAAGTCTATAATTATGAAGAATTGGCCCGGCAGCTCACCATCACCCGACGCACGCGCTCTGATTCAGAAGTCATTCTCGAGCTTTTTGCCAAGGAGCACTATCGCTTTGTGTACCGCCTCAATGGGATGTTTGCCCTGGCCATTTATGACCGCCAAGAGCAGCTATTATTTCTTTTTAGAGACCGCATCGGGATTAAACCGCTTTTTTATTACTGGGATGAACATCACTTTGCTTTTGCCTCTGAATTAAAAGCCCTCCTGACCTTGCCTCAACTGACAAAGAAACTAAACCGAAAAGTTGTGGCCGATTTTTTACAAAGAGGCTATATACCCGCACCCGCCACTATTTATGAGAATATTTATAAAATGCCCGCCGGAAGCTGGCTAAGGGTGGGTAAAGAAGGGCTTCACCAGGAAAAATATTGGGACTTGGGCGAAAAAATCTATGCTTCTGATACGCAGCACCGGCTCAATAATCTCAACCACGAACCCGAAGCCAAGAAACAATTGCACAAACTTCTACAAAATGCGGTAGAATACCGCCTCATCAGCGATGTGCCGGTCGGTGTACTTTTAAGCGGGGGCATTGACTCAAGCCTCGTGGCGGCATTAGCCACCTCAGTGGCCACCCAAAAGACCAAGACTTTTTCTGTCCGATTTGCCGAGGCGGCCTTCAACGAAGCCGACTATGCCCAAAAAGTAGCCGAGAAACTGGCGACCCATCACGAAGAATTTACCGTTACGGCCCAGGAGGCGCAAGCACTTATTCCGCAATTGGCGCATTTTTATGATGAACCTTTTGCCGATTCTTCCGCCATTCCCACTTATTTGGTTTCCAAGCTGGCCCGGCAAAAAGTAAGCGTTGCCTTAGGGGGCGATGGCGGCGATGAGTTGTTCTTTGGCTATGGAATGTACCAATGGGCACAAAGGCTTCACCAGGGCTTTTGGAAAAATATGCGCCATCCGCTGGCCCAGACCTTGGGGATGCTCAAAAGCCCCCGCTATCAAAAAGCCCGTCGGCTTTTGGCCTACCCTTCGCCCCACGACCTACCGGCTCACATTTTTTCGCAAGAACAACAGTTTTTCTCCCGCCCTGAGCTCAACAATCTTTTGGCGAGACCGGAATCTGGCCCTCCCTACCAAAATCCGGTTTTGAAGCGTGTGCTCAACCCCATGGAGCAACAGGCTTTTTTTGATTTACAATATTATTTGCCCGATGACCTGCTCACCAAAGTGGACCGGGCCTCCATGCAGCACGCCCTAGAACTGAGAGTGCCCCTGCTAGACCATCGGGTGATTGAATTTGCCCTCAATCTGCATCCAAATCTCAAATACCATAAAGGGGTAAGCAAATACTTGCTCAAACAAATTTTGTTTGACTATCTGCCCAAAAGCCTCTTTGAGCGGCCCAAGCAGGGTTTTGCCATTCCCCTGGCACAGTGGCTGCAAAAAGACTTGGCTTATCTTCTGGATGATTACCTAAGCCCAAATACTTTGAAACACTATGGCCTCGTGAAGCCCGAATCGGTGGCCGATTTGCTCAAAAAATTTCGCAAAGGACAGGTTTTTTACTACCACCGGCTGTGGCTTTTGGTGGTTTTGCATCAGTTTTTGAGAGAAGCCTTTCCTCAGGGAATAGATTAATTCTCGGAATACCCCTGCACGACTACCACAAACTCGCCCCGCACCCGATTGGGCATTTTAAAATAAGCGATAAGGTCTGCTAGATGGCCGCGCTGGGTTTCTTCAAATTTTTTGGTGAGCTCCCTCGATACCGAAGCCATTCGCTGTGGGCCACAGTGGGTCTGGAGTTCTTCCAATAGCCGAAGCAATCGATGGGGCGATTCATACAAAACCAAAGTACGGCTTTCGGTGGCCAAGGCCTTGAGGCGGGTCAGTCGGCCTTTCTTGTGGGGCAAAAAGCCCTCAAAAACAAAGCGGTCGGTAGGAAAGCCCGAATTGACCAGCGCGGGAATAAGTGCCGTAGGGCCGGGCAGGCATTCTATGGCTATTTCGTTTCTGAGAGCCTCACGCACCAATAAGAAGCCAGGGTCGGAGATGCCGGGCGTGCCCGCATCCGAAACCAAGGCCAGTTTTTCTCCCTTTTTCAATCTTTCTAGGAGGCCAGCCAGGGTTTTATGTTCGTTGTAAGTATGAAAAGACAAAAGTGGTTTGCTAATTTCGTAATGGCGCAGCAAAATCTGGGTTTGGCGGGTATCTTCGGCCAGTATGTAATCTGCCTCGCGCAGCATCCGTAAAGCCCTCAGGGTAATGTCTTCCAGATTCCCGATAGGCGTAGGAACCAGATAAAGCGAAGGAGCGGGAGAAAGGTCGGTTTCAGCCACATTCGCGGAGTTTTAGATAATTTCACGTTTGTCCTTAATCATATCAAAGAGCAATTCTTTGGCCCGATGCAGTTGGGCTTTGACCGTGCCCAGGGGAATGTCAATTTTTTGGGCGATTTCGTCGTAAGAATATTCTTTAAAATAGCGCAATTCCACCAGGCGGCGGTATTTGTGTGGCAATTTGGTAACAATTCTCTGCATCAGCTCCACTTTCTGGCTCTTAATGGCTTTTTCCTGCGGGTCAAGGTTTAGGTCTTTGATTTCCATGCCTACCTCTTCGCCGTTGTCATCTTTGAAAATGCCACTGATGCTCATGGTCTCGAGCTTTTTTTGCGGATAAAATCAATACAATTGTTGGTGGCAATGCGAAAAAGCCAGGTACTGAAAGTATATTCTTTTTTAAACTTTCCTAGCCCTTTGAAGGCTTTGGCAAAGGCTTCAATGGTCAGGTCTTCGGCATCGTCGGTATTTTTGACCATTTTGAGCATTGTATGATAAAGCGGTTTTCGATAACGCTCCATCAATTCAGCGTAGGCCTGTTGGTCGCCCTCGAGACGGGCTTGGTCAATCAAGCGAAAATCTTGGAGGGCTTTGTCCGAAAACTTTTTCTTACTGTCTATCTCTTCCATAGTATCTGCTTTTGGCTATGGGCAATTATTCCCGTGATAAAAATATAAAATATATACAAAAAATCAAAAGGAATACACAACCAAACAGGAAGAAATAACGTATGTTTTTCCTTATTGCCCACCAGGTAAACCCAATGATCAATTCCCGGCTGAGCCCCCCAAAAAACATTCCCTTGAAAAACACCTCTTTTTGCCAAGCCAAAGCCCCCACTAAGGCTCCTAGCCAGAAAATCAGGTGCGAGGCGTGCAAAGTTCCTAAAATCCACTTGGTGAAGGGCTTGTAATATTTGCTAACGGATAAATGTCTTTTCTTTTGGGTAAACCATTCTTCCAACGTAATTTGGGATAGGAAATTACGTAAGCCTGAGGGTTTAGGCAGATTTGCGTGTTTTTTTTATGCGCAACATTACTTATCCAGAGGTCATCATCTCCGCCTGTGATGTGTTGATATTTTCGGGTAATCTCCTGATTTTCAAGGTATAAAGCCCGTCGATAAGCCAAATTTCGCCCTAGCCCCATATAAGGCCAGCCTGCCCGGGCCAATCCCAGGTATTGCAGGGCGGTATAAAAGGTTTCAAACTGTATGAAAGCATTCAGCAAGCCCGGCCGTTTTTCATAGGGTGATAAGCCAAGGACTACCTCCGTATTTTCCTCAAAGCATTGGGCCAAGAGCGTGAGCCATTCTTCACTGGCTGGGTAGCCATCGGCATCGGTCAATACGATGACTTCTTTCTGGGCCTGGGCCAGCCCCTGCCCGAGGGCATATTTCTTGGGGTCAAAAGCAGGGGGCGTTTTTTCAATCCGCTTGACTTGCAAGGCGGGCCAGTTTTGTTGCCATTGGGATAATATCCCCGGAGTACTGTCTTCGGAACGGTCATCTACCAGAATGACCTCAAAATCAGGATGATTTTGCGCCCTCAGCTTCCCGAGCAAATTGGGTAAATGAAGGGCTTCGTTGCGGGCGCAAATCACGACCGAAACCGAGGGCAAGGGCGAGAGATGTGATAGCAGGCGGGGGCGATAAAAAATAAGCGGCGCAAATATCCCCAAGTGAAAAAACAGTTGCAGCCCGAAGGCCAAAAACCAAATCCCGCCTAATAGACCAATTTCATTCATGCTGGGCCGCGTTTAGGGCAATGATGGCCAGGGCCGTGCCCACAAGTGGGTCGTTTTCTTTGTTACGGCTGCCTTCTGGATTGGCAAAGCTTCCATTGGCTTGTTGATAAGGTTGAAGGGCTTGCCACATTCTTTCCCGCCATTGCTTGGCCGGATGTTTCATTTTTTGGTATGCTTCGGCGCGTACGGCAATGTGGTACAAAACCAGGGTCCGATGCCATTGGGCGGGGTCCTGAGGCGAAATGCCTCCGGGAAAATGCCATTGCTCATACCGACGCAGCCAGGCCCAGGCTTTTTGTACCGAAGGGGAGGAAACAGACAGACCCGCCGCCAGGCTCGCCAATAGCCCGTCGGCGGTGGCGGTGGCGTAGCCCAAAATATGACCATTTGTGTTTTGCCCGGCCTTATTGGCTCCCAGCACTACGGGCGAATAATAAAAACTGCCTTGCTGGCCTGGCTCTTTCTGTTGGCTTTGGCAAGCCGCTAAAAATTGACGGGCTTTTTGAAGCCATGCTTCTTGCATATTTGCCTGAGTAGCTTGCAAGGCTTCTAATATGCGCCGGGTGTGCGACAAATCCACGTGCCCCAGTTCTCCGGGTGGCAGTTTGGTTTCGCCAAATCCCCAACCACCATAACCCGGACGGCGGGCATTTATCTGCCGGTGCTCTATGAATTGTTGTGCGCGCAAATAATTGCTAAGCCTGGCAATATGCGCCGCATATTTTTGCGCATTTACTTTTTTTAATGTAAGTAAAGTATAGGCGGCGGTGTAATTTGGATACTCCAGCACCAGGGCTTGGGATGCTTCCAGGTTGGGCGTTTGAGACAGGATAAATTGCAAGGCTTTCTCCATTTGTTGGGGATTGGGTGCATAAACCGCAGGCGAAACTTGCAAAAGTGTATATAAGATAAAAGGACTGAGGGCTACCCCCTGTTTGAGGAGACCGTGCGTTTGGCTATGCCAAGCACCATCCTGGGCCTGTGCTTGCCAGAGAAATGCGCAAGCCTGACGCAAAGCTTTTTTTCGGGATTGGGTGTATGACAGGCCCAGAGGCTCAGCCACAAAAAAAAAGTAACCGCTTTTTCGCATTCGACTTCAAAATTAAAAAAAACAGCTTCCTTACAAGAAAGAAGAATGCAAAATCATTAACCTTTTGTAAAGCCGAATCGTAATCGGGCAAAGGCAAGAGCTACAAAGCCCTGATAATAAGCGGCTTACACATTAAAACTGGCAGATAAATATTAAGGCCTTATTAAATTTTGAATGCAACACCGCCATTGCACTTGAACAGGGGAATTTATTGAATATGTTTGCATCTTACAGAAAGCAAAAGCCGTTTAGAATAGTCCAAGAGAGGAGATAATGGAAGGTAATCGTTGGGACTTTTTCAAGATTTTTGTGAGGCTCATCCTCTTTATTTTTGCATTTTTGGTATTGGTGCAATGGATGACCCTCGCTTGCAGACAACTAAATCGGGACTGGACAAATCATCTCTTGGTGGCCACTTCCAACCCATTTTTGGCCTTATTCATTGGCTTACTTATTACAGCCCTGGTACAAAGTAGTTCTGTGGTTATCTCTATGCTGGTAGCGATGGTGGCTTCGGATACCCTTGCTTTTGAGAGTGCAGTTTTTATGGTCATGGGGGCCAATATCGGCACTACCGTAACGAGTACCTTTGTATCACTGGGTTATGTTACCCGTCGTAAGGAATTTCGCAAAGCCATTGCTGCGGCCACAGCCCACGATTTTTTCAACATATTTACCGCTGTCTTGCTCCTACCGCTTGAATATTTTTTTGGCATCCTTTCTCACTCGGCTACTCGTTTGGCCGATTTGGCGACTTTGCCCTGGGAAGCTAATTTTTTTACGGAAATCAATCTAAGCCTTTGGGTGTTTCTGCCTATCGCGGAATATTTACAAGGGTTCTTTGTCTCGGGCCTGCTGGGCTTAGTGGCGGCCTTTTCGCTTTTGTTTCTGATTCTCAAAAACATCGCCTACCAACTACAGGATTTGCTTTTGAAAAAATCGGGTTATCGTCTTGAGAGTGGCGTGTTGGCGCATCCATTTAAGTCTCTGGGGCTGGGTGTCTTGATTACAGGCTTGGTGCAATCCAGCTCTCTGATAACGTCGCTGGTTGTGCCGGTGGTGGCCAGTAATCAGCTCTCGCTCAAAAAGGCATTTCCCTTTATCATGGGGGCTAACATAGGCACTACTTTTACGGCCCTGCTTGCGGCTTTGCCCGCTTCGGAAGCCGCCCTTAGCCTGGCATTTTCGCACTTGCTTTTCAATGTGTTTGGGGTGCTATTCTTTTTCCCCCTCCCCTGGCTACGCAATCTCCCCGTGCGTCTGGCCCGTCGCCTGGGCAGAGCCACCCTCAAAAACCGACTGATAGGTTTTTCTTATATTATGCTTACCTTTTTTGTCGTGCCTTTTTTTCTAATTTTTCTGACTAAAGGCAAAATAACGGTTCGCCAATATGAATACATTCAACAATTGCCTGTGGAGTATCCTAACAAAGGGGAACAAGGTGAAGATACTTTAAAAAAAAAAGGCGAGCACCTCTGATATTGCAATACAGCGTAGAGCAATTTAAAAGTAAGGTGAATTTTGCTGATTCTCAAAAGATTATCGTGGTCAAACAGGCGGGTGATACCTTATTTCTCAATCAATTGGCTTTATTAACCCGTGTCGGCAAAAACTGCCTTCGTGGTAAAGATGCACAGGGGACTTATTTGGTTTGTTTAGAAGCCCGGAAGTATCCTTTTGATTTGAGCCCGCGGGCGCGTTTTTGATTCTTGTTACATTTTCAGTAAAAAATATTCCCAAGCCGTTATGCCTGTTTTTGAATATCGTTATTACTTGCATCCCCAACATCGGGTTTTGCTCAAAAAAGAGGTCTTAGACCAATATCGCCAGCTTTATTACCAGGAAACTTTATTGAGCGATTTACCCTGAGAAAGTTCAGTTGCAAATGGCTATGGCTCAGGCCATTACTTATAAGCGAAAACCCAGTACCAGCATATCGTCAATCTGGCGATGGCCTTTCATCCACACTTCCATTGTGCTGGCCAAAATGGCTTGCTGTTCTTCCATAGGTTCAGTATGAATTTCCTGAAAGAGGTCGCGCAAGTTTTGTTTCATAAATTTGCGGCCGCGTGGTCCACCAAACTGGTCTTCATATCCGTCGGTGAAGAGATAAAACATGCTTTTTCCGGTTCCAAAAGGAATCTTTTTCTTGTGAAAAAGGCGATGGCCTTCATTTCGGCTCCAGAATCCCCCGGCGGAAAGGGCATCGCCTGGTTCTTCAAGACATTGTCCATTTTGAAAGTATAAAAGTCCGTTTTTTGCGCCGGCAAACTCCACGTGGCCTTGCTGAAAATCAATTGTGCAAAGACTGGCATCCATCCCTTCGCGATTTTGGCTTTCTTCCTGTTTGAGGGCGGTAAAGATATTGAGATGCAATTGGGTCAGGATTTCGTCAGGGGCGGTTGTTTTTTGCAGGTGTACGATTTGGTTAAAAAACAAGGTTCCTGCCAGGGTCATAATGGCTCCGGGCACCCCGTGCCCAGTGGCATCAACGGCCGCCAACACAACCCGCTGCCCTTCTACACCCCACCAGTAAAAATCGCCGCTTACTATTTCACGGGGTTTGTAATAGACAAATATTTCGGGCAACACCGATTGCAAATGGCTGGGTTCGGGTAAGAGTGCTTCCTGGATACGCTGGGCATAGTAAAGGCTGGTTTGAAGGTCTTTGTTTTTCTTTTTGAGGGCCTGACTTAGTTCCATCACTTTTCGGGCTTCGTCGAGCGGGCTTGGCTTGGCCGTAGTGGGGGCTTGTTTTGGCCGGGAGATGTCTCGAATGCCTAGTGCCCAAAAGGAGTGCCCATCTGTGGATACTTCTTTTTTATTGATTTCTATAAAAAAGTCTTTGCCATTTTTATGCTTTCCCAGTGTTTCATACTGCTTTGCTTCCTGTTCCCAGTCGGGTATAAATTGTTGGAGTGGAAGGGCAGTGATAGCGTCGTCTTCGTAGCCAAACATCTTTCTGAAAGCAAGATTAAAGTCAAGGATTTGCCCTTGCGCCTGGATAAACACCAGGCCTTCTGAGGTGGCCTCCTCCATTTTTGCCAAATTTCGGCCTTTTGTTGAAAGCTTTTTAGGCTTGCTTGCTGTTTAAAAGCCTGCTGAAGCCCAAAAAGATGTGCTCCCAGGGATTCAGACATTTGCATCAGAAAAAGGCGGTGGGTTTCGGGCAGTATCTTGGGAAACATACCTCCATTACGCCAATGGTTTGGCCTTGATGCAAGAGCGGGAGTAAGAGGCTAGACCGAAGTCGGATTTTTTGTAAGGAGGTAACAGAGACAAAATCCTGCTCATTCTCGAGCAGGAGTGGTTCGCGGTTAAGGGCAACCTGGCCAATCAAGCCCTCGCCAAAAGTAAAGCTGCGGGGAAGATTACTGAGATAGTCAATGGCAAAACCACTCAGGAATTCCAATTTCCGGGCTTCACTATCGGCCAGATACAAGGTAGCCTGTACTCCCCCCACAAAAGGAATCAGTTGCTGGAGGCTGGCATCGGCCCAGGCTTCGGTGGTTTGTCCATCTTCCCAGCGAAAGAGCATTTGCGTGATGGCCAGCGCACGGCTGTAAAAGCGGCTGGTTTCAGAGCCGTTTTGCAGGCGGTTGAGGTCCGCTTTTCTAACAAATATATCGCCTTCTTGAAAGGCCAGGTCTTGGATGTCCATGATTAACAGCGTTTTATTTTGTGCCCGGGCTCAGAAGGTGCAAATGCCTGGCCTCGGCGATTAATTTACAAATTGTGAAATGACCAGTGTTTTGGTGATGTTTTTCTGTGCATCAAAGATGGGATTGAAATAGCTCCGCAAGCGTACCCTTTCCCCCTCTTTGCCCTGATATTTAAAAACTTCGGAAGCAAAACCACCCGAAGGCAGTTTTTTTGAGAATGGCCAGGTAGTTTTTCGGCGTTTCGCTCCGTAATATCCAAAAAGTTGCGGTGGTGCTTTCCTAGGGCTTCGCTTTCTTCGTAGCCTAAAAAGATACTAAATTGCTTGTTGGCGTAGATGATGTTTCCTTCCTGGTCAAGCTCCATGACAATAAAATAATTGTCAAAAGCTTTAAGCTTTTGGCTGGCTTCTTCATCCAAGCTCGCCGCCGCTTCGGCAGGTTGTATTTCAGGCGTATTTTCCTGAGCCTCGGTTTCGTTGACAAGGTGATTGACCAAGAGCACCACTTCATAAGGCTTACCGTCTTGGCCAATGATAGGAATAAAAGTAACGCTCATCGGGATAGACCGATTTTTGTTTCCGAGGCATAAAAAGTAGTCAAAAGTTTGGGTAGCCCCCATTTTAAGGCCTTCCCAAAGCACCCGGTAATCTGTGGATTGAATGTATTCCTCGGGAAATAAGGCTGCCAGGGGTTTCCCTTCCAGTTCTTGTACGTTGCGTCCCAGCATCATGAGGTATTTATTGTTGATACTGAGGATATTGCCGTCCATATCAAACTCAATGGCGGCAAAGGCGGTATTGATTTTGTTGAACAAGGCTCGGAGCTCTTTTTCTTTTTGCTCGAGTTCGGTCTGGCGGGCCAGCAATTGTTCCTGTTGGCCACCGACCACATTTTGTTGTTTTTCTACCTCTTGTTCTTTTTGGCGGAGTTCGTCCCGCAGGGCCTCGAGTTGCTGGTGTTTCTCAAGGATTTCACTTTTTTGGGCACGAATCATATCTGTCTGTCGTCTTATTTCGGCTTCTTTTTCTTGCAGGGCATTTTGGATAGTTTCCAGTTCCGAAAGTTTATCGCTCAATCCATTCAGGGCGGGGTCAGCGGGGGTGGCCATTTCGGTCTGCTCACGCTGAAGTTGTTCTATTTTTTTTCTTTTTCCAGGAGCTGTGTCCGTAAGGTAGCCAGGGCTTCGCTTTGGCTCAATATTTCCTGCTCTTTGAGGCGTAGCTCGTCCAGGGTTTGATGGAGGGCTTCATCCTCTTGTTTCGCCTCTTTGTGGGCTTCGCGAAGTTCGGCAAGGAGTTGGTCGCGCTGGCTCAGGTCTTCTTTCAGGTTGCGCAGGGCTTCTACTTGCAGGAGATTGCCTTCCTGCATACGAAAAAGTTCGGCCTCTTTCTCGGCCAGCAATTCTTGGAGGTGGCCCAAATCATTGTCTTCAAAAATGCTTTTTTGGTTTTCCAGTCTTTCCTGGAGAAGTTGCAGCTCGCGATTTTTTTGCTCAATGATTTGTTGAAACTGCGCCATTTCGGCGGCTTGTGCCTCTATTCTTTGGGCCAGGTCAAGGTCAAAGGCAGGTTCGGATGTGGCAGCAGGACTTTCTTCCTTTTGCTGGGCCAGTTCCTGGCGGAGGCGGGCGATTTCTTCTTCTTTTTGTTGTAAGCGTTCCTGAAACGGCATCTGGAGGAGGGGGTTGGCCATTCCGCCCGTTTCTTGCTGCGCCAAAAGGTATTGGGAAACCAGCAGTTCATCTTCCTTTTTGCGCAGCTTGGCCAGGTGAGTTTCCAGTTGCTCGCTTTGCGTTTGAAAACGGCTTTCGTAGGCTTTGTTCGTATTTTGGGCTTGCTCTAGGGACTGCTTTGCAGTATGTAATTGGCTTTCAAGTGATTCAGTTTTGGCCTGTAGGTCTTGTGAGGCAGACCGCAGCATTTCCATTTCCTGATAAGCCTCGGTCAAGACCTTTGTTTTTTCATCTATCTCCGTGCGCAGGGCCACTAATTCTTCACTGGCCTGTAGGTCTTGTATAGAAGTTCGCAGTGTTTCAATATCTTGATGAGCCTCGGTCAGGGATTTTGTTTTTTCATCTATCTCCGTGCGCAAAGCCTCTAGTTCTGCACTACTGACCAGTTCCTGAATAGCACTTTGTAGCTGTTCAAGTTCTTCCTCGCGTTGTTTGAGGGTTTTGCCCTGGCGCACAATTTCTTCTACCTGGCTTAGGTTTTCGGAATGCAATTCATTGATGGCTTTTTCAAGGCTCTGGATAGCCTTTTTCTTTTCCAGCAGCGCATCATCCTGCCGCTCTATCTCGGCATCTTTCCATTTGATGGTTTCGCGCATCATTTCCAACTCTTTAATACGCCGCTCGAGTTCGGCTTTGAGTTGCTGGTTGCGCTCGCTTAAGACGGGGATTTGCTGATTGAGTTCGGCAATTTTCGCCTCCATCGCGCTTGTTTCCTCGTCGGAGGGCGGATTGCCTTCATGCATTCTTTCTATCTGGACGTGGAGGGCTTCTTTTCTACTTCGGCCAGGTTGAGTTCAGTGCGTAGTATCTCAAGCTGGTTTTGGGTTTGCTGAAGCTGGCGCTCAAGATTTTCAATTACCTTATCAGTTCTTTCTTTATCCTGATGCTGGCTCTGGACTTCGGCCTGTTGTTTGATTTGCGCGATTTCTTCTTCTTTTTGGCGGAGTTGTAGCCGGAGTGAATCCAGCTCCGTTTCCAGTTGCGCGCGCTGGGGATGGCTCAGTTCCTCTCCTGCTTCGGCCAGGTCTTGGGAAGGGGTACTGCCTTCGGCACGCAACTGGGCCTCGAGGGCCTGGATTTTTTGCTCCTTTTCCTGAAGTGATTTCATCAGGTCTTGATAGGTGGCGGACTGTTCCAGGTCTAGGAGAAGTTGTTTTTTGGCTTGTTCGCGCAGGGAAAGACTCTGCAAAACCACCGCAGTGTTTCGCACAAGGTGTTGAAGCAAATCCAAAATCCGGTCTGAGGGGGCACTAAGCGCATTTAGCTCAATGACTCCATAAACGCTCCGGTCAAAGATTAAAGGCAGAATGAGCAAGGTAGTGGCATTCACCCGGCCTATGGAAGAATCGAGTTGGGTTTCAATATTGTCTAAGAAAAACATTTCGCCACTTTTGGCCGCCTGCCCTACCAGCCCTTCGCCCATCTGAAAAACGGGCCGGGCCATAGTCTCTACTGTACAGGCATAGCCAGCACTGGCTTCCAGTTGTTTGCTATCAAAATTATAAAGATAAAAAGCTGCGTGTACGGCATTGCTCAGCTTGGCAATATACGTAAGTACTGCTTCTGAAAAGGTCGGCAGCGTATTATCAAAGTACTGGCGAAGCAGTTCGTCAAATAGATGCAGATTTTTATCCAACCAATAGCGGTCTTCCAAGCGTCGCCGCTCTTCAAGGAGTTTTTGTTCCAGGGCTTCGTATTCCTGAAACGTTACTTTGCGTGTAGCCAGGCCCGGGGATGAAAGACCCTCTTCAGGATGATTGGCTTCATAAGCCGGGCTAGTTTCAAGAGGTTTTTCATCTTCCATAGAGACTGTGTGGTTAGATTTTGGATTCATCATAGGAGCATTTTTTCAAGCATCAAAGGCATGGCTTTGCCAAAGGAAACGAAATTGGGCATATTTCTCAGGATAAAACAAATAAAATACCAAGTAAGCTTTTCCCTTTAATATTTTTGCCGATGCCCTTGAAAAGCCGTTCAAAGGCCGGATAATATTTGCCAAATCAGGTCTTGCTCATAGCCCTTAGCCAGGGCGTAGCGAAGGAGCTTTTGCTTGCGTGGCAAGGGCAGCTCCTCCCTCGAGTTGAGTGTTTTTTTTCTCCAAGAGGGCCTTTAAGGTCTGGCCATAGGTATCCGGGTCTATTTCAGAAAGCCCCGCCTGCACACAGTACTCGCTCAGGCCTTTAGTCCTGAGCCCCTGCGCTATCTTTCGGCGGCCCCATTGTTTGAGCCTAAACTTACCCCCGGCATAGGTGCGGGCAAAGCGCTCTTCATTGATAAAATTATCCTCAATGAGTCGCGCGATGAGTGACTCCGCTTCTTCGCCCTGCCAGCCATACTCCTCCAATCGCGCTCGTACTTCCTGCTGCGAACGTTCCTGGTAGGCACAATAACGGGCCGCTTTGGCATAGGCTTCGGTAGGATTATAAACTTTTTTGGGCAAAACTTTCAGTTTTTATGGCAAGGATGCCGTATATTCGGCCATCCTTTTGTCCCTTCTAAATTACAAAAAAATCGTGATTGCAGCAATACAAGAAGCCACACAATTTATTCAGGCACAAGTGGCACAAAAACCTCAGGTTGGCATCATTCTAGGCACAGGCCTGGGCGGGCTGATTCAGGAAATAGACATTGCCCACACCATTGAATACGATGATATTCCACACTTTCCTATTTCTACGGTAGAGTCTCACCATGGCCGGCTTATTTTTGGCACCCTGGCGGGCAAACCAGTGGTCTGTATGCAGGGGCGTTTTCACTTCTACGAAGGCTACACGATGGCCCAGGTTACCTTTCCAGTGCGGGTGATGAAGCAATTAGGCATTGAGAAGCTTTTTGTGTCCAATGCAGCGGGCGGGCTTAATCCGGCTTACCAAATCAGTGAGCTGATGATTCTCCAAGACCATATCAACCTTTTGCCCGCCAATCCGCTCACAGGGCCTAATCTTGATGAAATGGGGGTGCGTTTCCCGGATATGCTAGGAGCTTACGATGCGGAAATGATTACAATGGCTTTGGAGATTGCTGCCGAGCATCAAATCAAAGCCCACCAGGGCGTCTATGTAAGTGTGCCCGGTCCAAACCTGGAAACCCCTGCGGAATACCGATTTTTGCGCATCATTGGGGCTGATGCTGTGGGAATGTCCACCGTGCCCGAGGTGATTGTGGCTCGGCAAATGGGTCTTCCTGTATTTGCAATCTCGGTGATTACCGATTTGTGCTTTCCGGAGGCACTTAAGCACGTTACGGTGGAGGAAGTAATTGCAGCCGCCCAAAAAGCAGAACCTTCTCTTACCCGGCTGATGCGGGAGCTCATCGCAAAGAGTTAGTGCAGGCAAAAAAAAGAAGCCCGGTCATTTGCCGGACCTCTGCATTCCAAAAATAACAAAGCTCAGGATTAGCCCCGGGCAATCAAATCCGCACTGCGGTGCGAGTAGCCTGCTTCGTTGTCATACCAGCCCACAATTTTGACCAGCCGACCATTGACGGCCGTCAAGTCGGCATCAAAGATACAGGAGTGCGGATTGCCCACAATATCTACCGAGACAATATGGTCTTCGGTATATTCCAAAATGCCTTTCAGTGTGCTCTCTGCGGCGGCTTTCATGGCCGCGTTAATTTGCTCAGCCGTTACCTCTTTGCTCACAATGGCCGTCAAATCAGTAACGGAACCTGTGGGTGTAGGAACCCGCATCGCAATTCCATCCAATTTGCCTTTCAGATGGGGCAATACCAGGCCCACGGCTTTGGCCGCTCCGGTAGAGGTAGGAACGATGGAAAGTGCGGCGGCCCTTGCCCGGCGCAGGTCTTTGTGGGGAGCGTCTTGCAGGCGTTGGTCGGCAGTGTAGGCGTGTATGGTGGTGATATAGCCACTTTCAATACCAAAGTGCTCGTCCAAGACCTTGGCCATTGGGGCCAGGCAGTTGGTGGTGCAAGAGGCATTGGAGAGTATGGTCTCACTGCCCGTAAGTTCATGTTCATTTACGCCCAAAACCACGGTTTTGATATCGCCTTTGGCAGGAGCCGAAATGATAACTTTTTTGGCCCCGGCCGTCAGGTGCTTGCCCGCCCCGGCGGGGTCCGTAAAAATCCCGGTTGATTCCAACACGGTATGAATCTGGTGGTCGGCCCAGGGCAGTTGGGCCGGGTCTTTCATGGCCAATACCCGAATGGCCTTGCCATTGACGATGAGGTTTTCGGCATCATGCCCTACTTGGCCGGGAAAGCGGCCATGGATAGAATCATATTTGAGCAAGTGAGCCAAGGTAGCCGTATCGGTGAGGTCGTTGATGGCTACTACTTCCACATTTTCTTTATTCAACAATGCCCGGAACGTTATCCTGCCGATGCGTCCGAATCCATTAATTGCTACACGAATTGTTGACATGGTATTTTAATAATTTAAAAAGTGAGAATGCAAACAACCACTACAAACTTAGCAACATTCGGCTAATTTGCCAAACCCAAAGCGCGAACCACGTCAGGCATCAGACACTAGGCCTAAATCCAGTTCCAGGTAAGGAAAACCAGACTGGTAATCAACAACAGCACAAAGTAGGGCATCGCCATGATGACCATGCGCAGGTAAGATAGCTTGATGCGGGCCGCAATGGCATTGGTGAGCAAAAACAAAAAGGCCGCCTGACCATTAGGCGTGGCAATGGAGGGTATATTGGTGCCCACATTGATGGCTACGGCTACATTGGAAGCCTGCAGGGATTCGGTTCCTAGTGCGGCTACGGCTTGCTTGATGTAAATGGTTCCTACAAAAACATTATCGCTGATGGCGGACAAAATGCCCGAAAAAGCAAAAAACATATAGGGCTGAAGCTCGCCTTTGGTCTGCAAAGCAGCTTTGATGACGGGCTCGAAGAGGTGAATATGCTCTATCATCCCGACAATTACAAAAAACACCACCAGCAAAGACGTGAAAGGCGTTGCTTCTTCAAAAGCGTGGCCGATGGTGTCTTCGTGGGTCTTGCCCAGGGCCGTAGTAAGAATGATGACCACTGAGAGCCCAATCAGCCCTACTTCGGCCAGGTGCAAAGCCAGGGCAATGACCAGCCAGATGCCCGCCAGGGCCTGAATCAGGATAGCCCAGCGTTTATTCCCGTCCATTCAGCGGCGTTTTTTGGGCATCCTTGACCAGAATCTGGCGCACCGCCTCAGGCATCTGATAGCCGTAACCCGCGATTTTGAGCCATTCTACCAATGCGGTCGTGAGCAGGCCCACCACCAAAACAGGAATAGAAACGTGGGCCATACGCAGATAAAACTCAATAAAATCCCAGCCCATCTGAGAGGCGATAATCAGGTTTTGTGGCTCGCCTACTTGTGTAGCCATCCCCCCCAGGGCCGTGCCCACCACGCCATGCATCATCAGGTTGCGCAAAAACCCACTAAACTGCTCAAAATCTTTGCGGGCAGCTTCCTGGCGGGTATCTTCGGGCAAACCCAGGTCGGGAACTCTTTCATCCAGGCTGGCGGTGGTATAAATATTATAAAAAGCAATCGCAACAGCAATCATTACCGCCGTTACCGTCAGGGCATCAAGCCAGGCCGATAAAAAGGCCCCAACAAAGGTAAAAGTGAGCGACAATAAAATTTTGGAGCGTATGCCAGTGAGTAATTTACTAAAAATCCAGGAAAGTAAATCTTTCATAAAGTGAATCCCCGCCACCATAAAAAGCAAAAGAAGGATTACTTCCAGGTTGGCTTCCACTTCGTGATAGATACCATCTGGCTTCACCAGGCCCATTATGGTTGCTTCAATGGCCAGCAAGCCACCCGGTATCAAAGGGTAGCAATTCAAGGCCAGGGCCAGCGTGCCAATAAACTCTATCAAAATGACCCAGCCCGTTACTATCTCGCCCAATTGCCCACCAATGCCATACAGCAAAGCGGGATTGAGCAGGAGCGCAAAAAGAACCCCTTGCTTGTACCAGAGAGGGCTATCGCCCATAAAAGCATTTAATATTACCTTACCTTTAATTTTTGACATGCGTTGCTTTTTTTAAGAAGAAAGTTGGCTCTTGATGGTCATATATAAAGTCGAGAAGAATACGGAGTTGATCCCGCACAACATTTATAGGCGGTTTTTTGCTTTCTGCGGGCTTTTTTTAGCCTCTTTGCTGAGCCAAAACAAGCCTGGCAAAAATAATTTTTTTGCAAGACCGATAGGGCAAAAGGATTTTTTTTAGCCCGGGGCTATTCCCAAGCCAGCATTTTATCCAGGGTATGCACAGAGACAAAATGATAGCCCGACCGAGCTTTTTGGTAGATGGCCCTTGCTTGTTCAGGGTAATGGGTCAGTAAGGCCCGATAAAGCGGACGCAAAAACTTGCGACGGCCCACCTTTTGCAAAAACTGACTCACCGCCTCCAGCGCCGGGGCATAATGCTGAGGCAAAGCCCAAGTGAGCCAGGCACACAGGATTTCGGCATTGCCCGACTGGGTGAAGCCAAAAGCCTGGTCTAAGGATTCTATTTGCGCGGGTCTGAGGGTGGGGGGCAGTCCTCTTATCCAATAAAGCCATTCGTGGCTTGTCCAGTGCTTAACTTGCAGTTCCTTCAAGTCAATTTCTGCATTCAGCCAGGCTGTTTGTTGGGCTTGAACCGCCAAAAACCTTTTGGCCTGAGGAACCGGACAGTTGGCCGGAAGACCGGGCTGGTAAATCCATTCTTCCAGGTTGAGCGAAACGGCGGCGGGGAGTTTCTGCACCAGATATCTTATAAATTGCTCGGTATCCATTGCCGCAAAGGCGTGGTCGGCAAAATATTGCTTCAGAAACTCATCCAGGGCCGGTCGGCCTACATGCGCTTCCAGACACTTAATCAGGAAAAAGCCCTTTTCATAAGCAATGTCATTGACTCCTTCATCGGGATTGCGGCCCTTGAGGGCGAGCTTGAGATGAGTATCATGGGAGCGATGTGGCAAAAGCTCCGCCAGGGTATTTTGCAAATCCTGATAGCCAAGAAAAGCCAGCATCTCGGCATATTCGGGCCCGTAAAGTGCCTCCATAATGCGGCGTTCAAAATAAACCGTGAAGCCTTCATTGAGCCAAAAGTCGTTCCAGGTGGCATTGGTTACCAGATTGCCCGACCAGGAGTGGGCCAGTTCGTGGGCAATGAGTGAAGTAAGAGAGCGGTCGCCAGCAATAATCGTGGGCGTGGTAAAGGTAATCCGGGGATTTTCCATGCCTCCAAAAGGGAAACTGGGCGGAAGCACCAAGAGGTCATAACGTCCCCAGGCATAGCTGCCATACAATTGCGCGGCGGCCATCAACATTGCCGGTACTTCCTCAAACTCCTGCCGGGCCGCGTCCAGGCTGTTGGGCTCGGCATATACTCCCACCTGCTCGCTGATGGGGGCAAATTCCAGCCTGCCTACGGCCAAAGCCAGCAGGTAGGCGGGTATAGGCTGAGGCATCTCAAAAGAATAAAGTCCCGATGGCGATATCCGGGCAGGATTTTCGGCACTCATCAGGGCCATTAGGCCTGGGGGTACTTTTATCCGGGCGGAATAGGTGAAGCGCATGCCTGGCCCGTCTTGGCAGGGTATCCAGCTACGGGCCAAAATGGCTTGAGATTGGGTAAAAAGAAAAGGATGCTGCCCGCCCTCGGTTTGGTGGGGCTCGAGCCATTGCAGGGCTTCGGCCTGGGGGGCAGTTTCGTAAAATATTTTGACCCGACGCGTATCTGGCCGAATGGGAATATGCAAGGCCTGCCCCAGCGGGGTTACATCGGGCATCAACCGAGGCACCACCTCTTCCTCTTCCTGAAATACGGCCCCAATGCTTAAGCCTTGTGTGTCTAAAACCAGTACTTCGGTGGCGGTCCGGTTTTCAATGTGCAAAAGCACCTGGCCCCGGATAATTTTTTGCTCAAAGTCAAGCTCCAAATCCAGTTCCAGATGGGTAATGCAGGCTTCCTGAGGACGCGCAAATGAGTGTGGGTCTTGCATATTTACAATAAATTAGTGGCAAGGCAAAAACCAAAAACTGCCTTGATGAAAACTTGATGCGTATTCTAAAAGCACTCAGATGGCCCGGTTGATATCAAAAGCCTCCAGATAATCGGCAAAACGACGGGCAAAAGAGCCGCCCAAAGCACCATCCACGACCCGGTGGTCGTAAGAATGAGAAATGAACATCATCTGCCGAATCGCAATGACATCCCCCGCTTCGGTTTCGAGCACGGCTGGTTTTTTCTTGATGGCCCCAATGGCCATAATCGCTACCTGAGGCTGCATAATGATGGGCGTGCCCATTTCATTGCCAAAAGACCCGATATTTGACACACTGTAGGTCCCCCCCGAAAGTTCATCGGGTTTGAGCTTGTTTTGACGAGCACGGCTGGCCAGGTCATTTACCTTTTTGGCCAGCCCTACCAGGTTGTACTGGTCGGCATGGTGAATGACTGGCACAATCAGGTTGCCACTTGGGAGCGCCGTGGCCATGCCAATATGAATATCTTTTTTAAGCAAAATTTTATCTCCTTCTACGGAGATATTGACCATCGGAAAATCGCGCAGGGTTTTGGCCAGGGCCTCAATAAAAATCGGGGTAAAAGTAAGTTTTTCACCTTCGCGATTTTCAAATTCCTTTTTCACCTTGTCGCGCCAGCGTACAATGTTGCTTACATCCACTTCTACAAAGTGGTAACATGAGGGGAGATGCGCTTCGACTCTACCATTCGGTCGGCAATCATTCGCCGCATCCGGTCCATTTCAATTATCTCGACATTACCCGAAATAGAGCCGGTGCTGGCGGGAACAGGCGTGGGGTTGACAGGCGTGGGGCTGGCCACAGCCGGGGCGGGTGTAGGGCTGGAGGGTATCTCGGCCACTGGCGCGGGGGTATTTTTGCGCTTGCTCAGATAGGAAATAATATCTTTTTTGGTAACCCTTTGTTCAAGGCCTGTGCCGGGTATGAGGGCCAGTTCGGCCATCGGGATATTTTCCTGGCGGGCAATGCTCATCACCAAAGGCGAATAAAAACGGTCATCGGTAGGTTTGGCCAGGTTCTGTCCATTGGCCGGGGCGTAATTTTGGGCTTCGGCAATACTGGCCTCCACCAGTTCCAGTGGTGATTTCTCCGGCATGGTGGCCGAGGCTGGATTGGCTGTTTTTGGGACAGGACTACTTTGGGGGGTCTCTGTGGCAATCAGCGCAATAGGTTGACCAATCGGCACTACTTC
>JAAUUB010000117.1 GCA_012031215.1 Microscillaceae bacterium
GATATTGGGCGCGGCTTTGGTATCCACTAGTTTTTCGGCAACACTCAGGTAGCTGTCTATGGCCCCGCTCCCAAGTTTACGCTCCAGCCCAGCATTGCACAAAGCCTGAAAAAATCGGCATATTCGGTTGCAATCGTGGCTTTTAGCAAGGCCAGCTTTTGGCAAATCCGAATCACACTGGCTTTTTGGCTGGCATTGAGTCCACTCCCTTCCCACACACTCCGAAAAGACTCAGCCGTGGCAATGGCTTTGACTTGGGTCGTTTTTTTTAGATTTTCTTCCACATAGCCCAGAAAAGCGCCTGGCTCATCGGGAAAAACATAGCGCTGGGCTGCTGCCGAAAAAGAGGCCAGGCACAAAACCAAGCCCACTATCAGGTGTTTTAGCATCACGTTTTTATAGGTTTTAAATAAAATCATTCACACCAGAAGTTTGTTGCACTGCATTTGTGTCTATTCAAGCTGTCTTAACAAAAGAAGCGGCCACCCAACCTTCTTTTTCCCGGTAATTTACAAATTTTAAGCGAAAATCCTGTGCCTTTTGTCCTATTTCGGCCAAGTCGGCGGCATAAAATCCGCTTAAAAATAAAAACCCTCCTTCTTGCAAAGCTTCGGCATAAGTGGGAATCTCAGCCAGGAGCACATTTTTGGTGATATTGGCCATTATCAGGTCAAAGTCTTTCCAAGAAGGATTCGCGCGGGCAAAATCGGGCCAATTATCTTGATACACCCAGATGTGCTGGCACTGGTTATGCACCAGGTTATCCTGGGCATTTTCTACGGCCCATTCGTCCGTATCAAGGGCCAATATCTGGTCTGCGCCCTTTTTTTCGGCCAGAATGGCCAACACTGCCGTGCCACAGCCCGTATCCACACCTTCTTGAAAGGTGCAGGATGATTGAGAATCAGCCCCAGCATCAGGGCTGTAGTGGCGTGGTGGCCGGTGCCAAAAGCCATCCGGGGCTGAATAATGATTTCGTAAAGAAAATCGGGGCGCGGCAAATGAAACAAACTCCGAACCCGGCAAATCCCTTCCAGTTCAATGGGGGCATAATCCGCTTCCCATACCTCATTCCAGTTTTGGGCGGGTATGTGCTGATAGGTATAAACAAAGAGGCATTGACTGGCATATTGCTTTTGCAGCTCCTGCAAGGCCGTCTCCGAAAACTGTGTGCTAGGTACATAGGCCAAGAGCCCTGATTCTACTTCTACAAATGATTCAAAACCAAGCGCACTTAGTTCGGCCATCATAATTTCAGAAAATGGCGGGGTGATTTTCAGGCTTAATTCGGTATATTCCAATTTTGCAAGAAAGACTAGTAATTATTTGTAATATTTGCCACAAATTTGAGGCTAGTTTTTAATTCAAGGCATAAAGATATGTATCTCTTCGAAACCCACACCCGGGTACGCTACGCCGAAACGGACCAAATGGGCTATGTCTATTATGGCAATTATGCAACCTATTACGAAGTGGCTCGGGTAGAGGCCTTTCGGGCTTTGGGCTTTCCTTACCGCGATTTGGAAGCGCAGGGCATTATGATGCCTGTGTTGGAAATGCACACCCGCTATCACCAGCCCGCTCGATACGACGATTTGCTCACCCTCAAACTATCCATCAAAACCCGGCCTTCGGTACGCATTGTGTTCGATTACGAAATCTTGAACGAGGCCCAAAGCCTACTCAACACGGGCCAAACTACCCTGGTTTTTGTTCAAAAAGATAAAAATAAAATTTTACGCTGCCCCGAAGCCCTTCTCCAGAAACTTGCGCCTTATTTTGTTTCGGAATCCTGAAGGGTCCTTTATGATTTGGAGGGGTCCAATAAAAGCCCTACTTCCACAATCCCTCCCAAAGTAGGCAGGTTCATCGCATGGCGAACGGTGATTTTATAAGTCCCTTTTTCAGAAAAAGCATAGCGCTCTTCAACCGTCTGAAGCAAATCTACCAGTTCGGAAAGAGCCTCTCCGAGGACTTCGTTTTTTTCATTGCGAAGTTTGATGACATAATTACGGCTTTCTTTTTTGCCCGAAGGGCTTTCTAAATCCATCGCCACTTTGATTTCGGCATAGGGGGTCTCGAGAATATGGCGAATCCCAAGCGTGATTTTGTAATTGCCCGGGTTTTCAATGCCTACTTCATTGGCAATGACCTGGCTTTGCTCCCATTTGAGCAAAGGAATGTCCTGCCATTTTTGAAAAAAGGGGGCCTCGCAGGCCGATAAATTGCCTAAGAGAAAAAGAAGTAAAATGGCCTGAACATTTTTCATAATTATGAAGATTAGGGAAAATAATTTAGGGAATATTTTTTTTGACTCAGATTTCTTCCAACTGTATCCGAATGGTATGCGGAGCTTTTTCATCGCCCCCAAAAAAGGGAAAAAGCTTGGCACTCCAGGCGGGCGGGCCATTGCAAGCCCGGGGCACAGTTATTTCTACCCCATTGACCCGAAAAATATAGACCTGTGTGCCCAATTCTATTTCGTATGCATAGGTTTGCCCAATCTGGATGTCGGTCAGCAAGGTGATTTGCCTTTCTCCATTGACATAGGTATAGGCCAGGATTTCGAGCTTATCATTGAACCAACGCCAGCCAAAACGAGCACTGTTCTGATGATGCGAAAAAGAGCCGCAGTCCGAAAAGCCATACAATTTGTTGCAATCGGCCTGGTTTTCCGGGCTTTGGGTCTTGTAAATGGCGGTGCTGTCAAATCGGGCCTTAAAACGTAGCTTCTCGCCCTCAAAAAAGCCAAAACGGTAGCCCGAGCGTTGTTCGCCCTGAGGAATCACAAATATTTCCTGCGCCTGGCCCGGGCCCGACAGCGTCATTGCCCACAAAAAACACAAATGCTCAACACAAGTCTGGTCATAGAATCACGAATTTAGTATCCAAATGAAGCCTTCGGCATCTTAGTTTCATTTAAACCTTTTCGGGCATTTGCCTAAACTGGGCACTGATGCGGGCAATGATGGCCGTACAGCGAGCCACTTCAATCCCTTCATTGAGCAAAAGCCCTTCGGTATAAATTTCATTGGCGCTTGAGCTTACTTCTTTCACCCGGCCCTGCGCCCGCAGATGCCCTCTGAAAACGGGCTTTTGAAAATGAATATGGAGGCTTTTGGTAACGCACATTTTGTCAGGAACGTAGGTCCAGGCCGCAAAGGTGCAGGCATCGTCCAAAAGGCGAAAAATAATAGAACCATGCATAATGCCACCGCCATGAAAAAAAACCGGATTCACCCCGGCGCTGACTTCGCAAAGGCCAGGCTCGGGAAAATCCATAACCGGAGCCAGACTTTGGTTGAAGTCATTGCTTTCGTACATCTTTTTAAGCCGCGCTGTATGGGTATTAAATGTTTCCATGTTCATAATTGAAAATAGGATGAGATGTAAAGATAAAAAAATAATCAATCGGAAAAACTTTGGTCGCTACGGATTTGGATGCCAAAGCGGGATGAATGGCATTATTAAAATTCTTAAAATACACATTTTTTTTATAATTTCTAACCCGATTATTTTGTTATTCACGCTTCAAGCTATAGTTTTAAAAGCTATACCTTAATCTCGACTTTATGGCCGATGCCGCCAACTTTCAGGAGAAAAACAAAGATACGCTCAAAGCCGCTTCTTTGTCAAACAGTGAACCCGCTCCTGCTTTTTTTGGAGATAAACAAGCTTCCCCTTTTTTGAACAATGCGGCAGCCTCGGTCAATCCCTTTTCCCATACCGGAGCCACCAGCCCCTTTGTGGCCATTCAGAAGAAAAATAATCCTTTTGTGAAGACCAAGCCACCGGGCATTCGGCAGTTTGATTTTGGATCGGGCCAAGCCCCGGCCTTTGAGGAAGAAGAACATCTGATGAATTTTGGGGAAGCCGCTTTTGAAACCAGCGGCGAGGTGATGGGTGAGCTGGAAGATGTAAGCTCTACAGGTTTGCAGGCGGGAATGGGGATTCCCGGTGATTTATTTGCCTTTGGCAAAGCGATGCGGGATTTTATGAAATCCGATGACCCCCTGGAGAAAACACTGGCCATTTTTGATGCCAGTAGTGCCGTGGCCTCTATGGCCAGCCAGACCGCAGGCCTCATAGAGGAAGGTATGGGCAAAGATAATCCGGTGGTTTCCAATGTATTGGGTGCAGTAGGCAAAGGCATTGGGGCCGTCAAAGGCATTATTGAATTAATTAAGCAAATCAAATCTTTCAAAGAGGCTGTTGAGAGCGATGACCCCGCCAGCAATAAGTTTAAGGCTGGTTTAGAACTGGCCGGCAAGATAGGCGAAGCTGGCAAAGGTGTGGCCGAGGTGGTCAGCAGTGTGTATAAGGCCCTCAGCATTGCCGCCCCCGGGGCCTTGGAGCAGGCCATCCCGGGTTTCTCTATCGTCATTGCGGCCATCGACATCATCAAGCAGGGCATGGATATGGTGCAGGCCATTAAAAGCTATCGCGCGATGAGTAGTCTAAAAGGAGACCTGACCAATGAACTAAAAACCCAAAGTGTGGATGTGTTTTTGCCCGACCAAGTGTTTCGCTCCAAAAACCGCACGGACGAAGCCAAGCTCAAGCAAGTAGCCGAAAGCACCACCAACCCTCAGGCAGGGCTGGCCCAGCAGTTTGACCTGACCCGCGAGCTAAAGAAAGTAAACCGGAAGCGCATTATCCGAATGTCGCTCCTGATTGCGGCCGATGCCGCTTCTATTGCCGGAGAAATTGCCACCCTCACGGGCCTGGGCGGTGGGGCGGGCCTGGGGCTAAAACTTGGTGCTATTGGGCTGAAAGGGGGAATGAAAATAGCCCGGATTGTCAAACAAAAATTTCGCGACAGTGGCTACGGCGACCAAAGCAAGACCTCTAAGGCCAAGCACGATACCCGGGTCAAACATATCAAACTCATTTTCAAGATGATTGATACCCACGCCACCCAACATGCCACGACTCCCAGCAGCGCGGCTGCGCAAAAATCGGAGCAAACCATCAAAGCCATTGTGGAAGCAGTCGGAGTAGGCTATTCTACCCTGATGAAATACAAAACCACGCCCGACAAAGCTGCCAAATTACTCTACACAGCGCTGAAAAAAAGGGAAGCCGACGATGAAGTGAGCGCTGAATAAAGGGTTTTAACCGGCATTGGCACTCCTTTGCCCGGCGGTTTATTTACTTTCAGCATGCACCCCCGAGGGCGCGTTTTGCTGGATAAAAGTCCCAATATTTTGCAAAGCCTTACGGGCTTCGGGCAGCCGGTCGCTGATAAATTGCCAGACATGTATCATGTTTTTCCAAACCTCAAGCTGGACCTTGCCGCCCTGTGCTTGTATTTTCCGGGCCAGTTGCTCAGCCTCCCCCAGCAAAATATCGAGTGTGCCCACTTGAATCAGCACTGGCGGCAAACCCGATAAATCGGCATTAAGCGGAGAAATAAATGGGTTTTGTGGGGAATGAGTCCCGCAATAGGCCCGCGCACTTTCCCTTAAGCGGCCGCTGCTCAGGATGGGGTCTTTGTGGGCCAGCTTTTCCAGGGTGGGGCTTCGGGCTTCTAAATCTACCCAGGGGGCCAGCAAAACCAAAGCTGCCGGTAATTGATGTCCTTCTTCACGTAATTTGAGCAGGGTGGCCAGGGCCAGCCCTCCTCCAGCCGAATCGCCGGCCAGCACAATTTGCGCGGGAGAAAACTGTTGCTGAAGCCAGGCATACGCTGTAAGAGCATCTTCAAGCCCCGCCGGAAAGGGATGCTCCGGAGCCAGGCGATAATCTACCTGAAGCACTTCGGCCTGGGCGCAATGCCCAATTTGACTGGCCAGCCCCCGGTGCGAAGCCAAAGACCCAGCTAAATAAGCCCCGCCGTGTAAATACATTACAATACGCCCTGCCTGGCTTTGAGGCGTACGCACCCACTCAGCCGGAATTCCTGAAACGGATAGGCTTTCTGTTCGGGTATTTTCGGCCATTGGTGAGCGCTTGCCAATGGTCTCGAGTACCTGGCGGGCCCGGTGAATGTCCAGGGTTTTGTGTTGCGTCTTTCGCTTGAGATAGTGCAGGTAATAGCGGATGGTATAACTCTGTAAACTAGGCATTTTGAAAATGTTTTTTTCCAAAAAACTAAGGAGTGATTTTTTGACCAAATACCCAAAAAAAGCCCGGCAGCAAAGCACCGGGCTAATTTTATGCCAAGACTTCTGGAAACAGCCGCAAAGATGGCCTTTGAGCCGGCCTTAGCGGGGGCTCGGCGGGGGCGGGGGAACATTTTCTGCCGCTCGGCGCTCCAAGTCGGTCATCTGTGTGCGGATGGTATTGATTTCGATATTGAGCTTCGAGATTTCCCCTTCCAGGTTGCGGTTAATATCCGAAAGGGCTTTGATGCGATTTTCGGCGGCCAGGTTTTCATTTTCGATGCCCACCTGCTTGGCCGCATCTTCTTCCTTGCCAATTTTCTTGCGGTTTTTCTCGATGGTTTTGCTCAGGCTTTCACTTTCGCGGTTGTTTTTTTCAATTTCCTTTTGGAAATCCTTGGCCCGGCCTTCCAATTCGGTGATTTTGGCCGTGAAGTTGTCCTTATAATAGTTGAGCAAAATGTCATTGACCATGAGCATAAAGCGGTGCATTTCGGCGGGATACTCGGTAGAATTCAAGATGTAGTCATAGCCCATCCTGAAAGCCAAAGCCATTTGGTTTTGGTCATTAAATTGGATGAGTAAATCGCCCCTTTTGTTGGGAATAATACCGGAAAGAGAAACCTTTTCAGCCGAAATTGAACTCTTGCTTTCTTTTCTGAGCTTCAGCCCTAGCTTTGTTTTGGCATAGTTTTCCACACTTTTCTGGGCCTCGTCCAGGTTTTGAATATTGACCACAAAAGCGGCGTAGCTTTCATCTCCAAAAGGCGTTTTTTGCTCCCGGATAGTCAGGTCTTGGCCCGATACCTTCAAAGAAGCCAAGCCTACAAAAAAGGTTAAAAAGGCAATTGCATTATTTTTCATTGCTATAAAATTGATAAAATGATATAATCGTATTTACTGACCCAATGCCTTGGGTTTGGTCACCCAAAGGTATCGATTCTCTGGGATAAATTTTCAAATTTGCTCATTTTTGAGTGCCCCTCCCCTGCGGATAGGTCTAAAATTCCTAATTGAATCACTGATTCATCTTGCTCATTTGCCTGGTGGCGCCGGGCCAGTTGGTCGGCCTGGCGCTGGATATCTGGAATACGATATTTTCCTTTTTTGCCCTTGCATAAAGGCCAGGGCTTCTTCTTGGCTCAGCAAATGCCCAGCGCTCACAAACAAGGGTTTTGTTTGACTTTTACTACGCCAGACATACCCCACCAATTGGCCCTGATGCAGTACCGGACTGGCCGCCCCCGCTTCTAGCCCTACCTCCGGAGGCTTGGGCAAGAGGCTTTTCTTGGCACATCCCAAAACTGGCATTTGCAATTCTATCCCCAGCCAGGCTGCCAGGCCCAAAGCCCTGGGATGCGCTGTCCCGTGCCCATCTACCACAATCAAATGGGGCCGCAACCCGTATTGAAGTGCTATCTGCTTTACAAAAGCCCGCAAAGGCGGCCCTTCACGAAAACAAAATAATCCTGGATAATAAGGCATTTTATTCTCGGCTTGGGCTACAAAACGCACTTGCTGTCCCTGTTGATTTTGGTAAAATCCTCCGATAAACACCTGATTTCCAGAATACTGGCTATCCAGGCTGAGCCAAGAAAAGCCCTCTTGGCCTAAAATGCCAGATTGCGCCGGAATGATGCAAGCGGCCGCCATCTGCTTCTGAAGGGCAAAAAGAGAGGCGTGTGGCATAGGCAATATAAGATTTTTTGCGTGGTAGCCAAGTATGGAATACGAGCGGGCAAAGATAGGAGAAAGAAAAAAGTTCATTAATTGTTATTTCATATATTATTAATAAAATAATATACATTTATATTAATTATAAATTGTCGCTTTCTCTCCAAAGTTGACAAAAGTCATTTGAGAAACTAAGACAAAGTGCGACTTTGGCTTAAGTTATTTTCTAAAACACAGGATTTATGCAGGTTACTCCTTCTTCGGATAAAAAAGGATTGGGCAAACTTCAACACAAATGGGGTCTGAGCAGCAACTTTCAAGTGATGGTAGTTTTGGTAGTTTTTAGCCTGGCCGGTTCTACGGCGGTGCTGTTGCGCCCGGCTTTGTTTGGGTGGCTTGGCTACACCGAAGCTACCAGTTTTTGGCTTAAGACTTTTACATATCTTTTGTTTCTGTTTCCGGCCTATCAGGTTTTATTATTGGGCTATGGCTTTTTGCTGGGTCAATTTGGTTTTTTCTGGCAAAAAGAAGTGAAAATGGTGGCCCATATCCGTAAACACCTCACCCGTTAATCTATGTCTAACACAAGCAGCCTCACTGCGGGCACTTCTACCTCGGAAGTGGCGCCATGTTATCATTGTGGCGAACCTTGTCCGGATGCCCGGATTGCCAAAGAGGATAAGCACTTTTGTTGTCAGGGTTGTCAGACGGTTTATGAGATTTTGGCCGAAAATAATCTTTGCAACTATTACGCGCTGGAAAAAAACCCAGGCAAGCCCCAAAAAAACCGTGATTTTGGCGACCGTTTTGCCTTTTTGGATAATCCCGAAATTGCTCAAACCTTGCTCAACTTCCAAAGCGATACGATGAGCAAAGCCAATTTGCTATTGCCCAATGTGCATTGCAGTTCTTGTATCTGGCTGTTGGAAAATATTTATCGTCTGCATCCTGGCATAAGTTATTCAAGGGTCAATTTTATGCGGCGAGAATTGAGCGTCAGTTTCGATCCGCGTCAGATTAGCTTCCGGGAGGTGGCCGAGATGCTTAGCCGTCTGGGCTACCCTCCCCAAATCAATCTCCAGGACCTCAAGGCAAAAAAGCAGCAAAGCGAAAACCTACACCTGCTTTACAAAATCGGGATTACGGGCTTTTGCTTTGGCAATATTATGCTTTTGAGCTTTCCGGATTATCTGGCCGTTGAGGACTGGGTGGACGAAAGCTACAAATACTTCTTTGGTTATCTCAATATATTATTGGCTTTGCCGGTTTTCTTCTATAGCAGCAGCGATTATTTTCGCTCGGCTTACCAATCCCTGCGGGCAGGGGCAATCAACCTAGATGTTCCTATTGCCCTGGGCATCCTGGCCTTGTTTGGGCGTAGTCTTTACGAAATCATCAGTGTTACGGGGGCGGGCTATTTAGATTCTTTGGCGGGCCTGCTCTTTTTTCTGTTGGTGGGCCGCTGGGTGCAAAACCGTACTTACGAAAGTCTCTCCTTTGAGCGTGATTATGCTTCTTATTTCCCATTGGCCGTAAAAGTGCGCCAAGCCTCTTCGGCTGAGGTGGAAATCCGCACAGTTACTTCGCTCAAGAAAAATGACTTGATTCAGATTCGCAATCAAGAACTAGTGCCTGCCGATAGTATATTACTCAGTGAGCGGGCTTTCATTGACTACAGCTTTGTGAGTGGCGAAGCCGAGCCGCTTGAAAAAATTCAGGGCGATTATATCTATGCGGGGGGACGGCAAATAGGTCCCAGTATAGAGTTGGCCGTGCAGAAAGAGGTATCGCAAAGCTATCTGACCCAACTCTGGAACAGTGAAATATTTCAGGAGGAGGCTCCTCAAAAAATTCACCGCCACGTGTCTTTGTTCAGCAAATACTTCACCTTTGGCACGCTCGCCATTGCTTTTGGAGCATTGGGATTTTGGGCCTGGCAAAACCCCGCCCTCATGTGGAATGCCTTTACGGCAGTGCTCATTGTGGCCTGCCCCTGTGCGCTGGCCCTTTCCACACCATATGCCCTCGGCAATACAATGCGGATTTTTGGGCGCAATCATTTTTACCTCAAAAACAGCGATGTGGTGGCCCATCTGGCCGAAATACAGCATTTGGTATTTGACAAAACCGGCACCATCACCCATAGCCAACAAGCCGATATTCAATTTGTGGGACTTACTTTGCGTCCCGAGGAGCAAGTAGCCATTAAGTCGCTTACCGTCCATTCTACCCATCCATTGAGCCGCAAAATCACAGCTTTTTTGGAGGAAGCCAATGTGCTTCCGGTAGATTATTTTAAAGAAATAGACGGACAGGGCTTGTTTGGCCGGGTCAATGGACAGCGTTTAAGACTGGGTAGTCGGCATTTTGTAGAACCTGCGCCAGCGGAAAGCTCGGCCCCAGAAGTTCCTATGGCTTCGCGCGTGTATGTAAGCTTGGATGGACAAATGCTAGGCTATTTTGAAGTGCAAAATGCGTATCGTCCGGGTCTGGCAGAATTGCTGCAAGATTTACAGAAACATTACCCTACTTCGCTCATCACCGGCGACAATGCTGCCGAGAAAGCCCGGTTGGAGGCTCTTTTTGGCCCCAAAGCGGAGCTTTGCTTTCAGCAAAAGCCCATTCAAAAGCTGGAATACATCCGCACAAAGCAAGCCGAAGGGCAAAAGATGCTCATGTTGGGCGATGGCCTGAATGATGCCGGGGCTTTGCGCCAAAGTGATGTGGGCATTGCCCTCACCGAAGACACCACTTCCTTTTCGCCTGCCTGTGATGCCATACTCGATGCCAAGGGCTTTGGCCGCCTGGCCCAGTTCTTACACTTTTCGCGCACCACTATGCAAGTAATTAGGGTAAGTTTTGGCATTTCGCTGGCCTACAACCTGTTCGGGATTGCCTTTGCCGTCTCGGGCACACTTTCTCCGGTGATTGCGGCCATCCTGATGCCCATTAGTTCAGTAACCGTAGTTGCTTTTGTGGTAGCGGCTACCAACCTGCTGGCCAAAGGAAAAGGTTTACAGGTTTAGGTTTGAATTTGACCCGGTTTTCTTAGGTAAATTCAAAATTTTATCCGGGCATTTCTATTTGCCATCGCCCGTCATGGCCTGGGGCAAAATCTTGCACTTTGAGTACCGCCTCCAAAGGCAATGGTGCATAAAGATGCGGAAATAAGTCTTCTCCTCCGGTGGTATTTTCCCAACGCAGGTCTTTGGCAATGGCTTCGGTGGCAATCAACAACAAAACCAGATTGCTTTGCCCTTCAAAAAAAAGCCGGGCTGTGCCCGCAATTTGCGCCGGGGTAGAGAGATGAATAAAGCCCTCCTCCCGAAGCGAAAGAGGCAGATAAGCCCCTGCTGCCTGGGCCTGAACCCAATCTGGACGTGGGCAAATATGGAGTAATGTGCTATCCATTTTTAGGGCTAAATTAGGGCTTTTGGGTTTAATTCCTAACATAAGCCTGATAATTCTTATTTATTTGGCTGATAATCAAGATTTTTGGCTCGAGGCACATTTTTTATTTGGCAAATACCAAAAAAAAGATAGCTTTAAGAAAGCTTTCCATAACCGTTTGCCATGGTAACAATACTGGTAATTCTGGCCATCATTTTGACCTCTTTCGGTGGTGTCTATCTGTATGCACTCGAGAGTGAGAAAAACGCCCTCGTTCGGCGCAAAATTTCCAACGGCGAAGTGGTGAAAATAGCTCGCAATCATCGCGGAAGGCTCACGCCTCGTACCCTAAGTGAATATACCGACCTAAGCGAAAGTGAAGCCAGCCGAAAATTGCATCTGATGCTTTATGAAGGCATTTTCAAATATGAATACGACGAAAATTACCTGCCCGTTTTTACCCTAAGCAATGTAGTGCAGCGAGCCCTCCTGGACAGCCCCCCTGATTTACAGCCCCTCTATTTACGCAGTGAAGTTACACGCCTTTCCGACAGTGAAGTCATCGGCATTGCCCTCAAAGCCAACGGGCGCATTTCGGCCACCTCCCTATGCCTGAGAGGAAAAGTGCCCATTGAAGAGGCACAATACATTCTCGAGAGATTGCAAGCGCGTGGGGTGTTTGACGTGGAAGTAACCGAGAATGGGACGGTGGTTTATCGATTACACGACCTCGATTTGCTGGATTAATCTGCTTGCATTATTTTATGTAGAGGCAAAAATAGTTACTTATGGCCTTGTTCAAAAATTGATTTTTCATTTATCCAATACCATATTTAAATATTCCCGGATATTTTTCAAAAATTCAATCATTTAATTTCGCTTATCAAAATAATCGCCTTTATAAAGTTCTGTGATATTAAAAAAAAGTATTTATTTGTTTGGATATATTCCTGTTCCTATATAGCTTTGCTTCACGAATCAATCTACTTCTTTTATATGGAGCCGGGCAATTGTAGGCAAAGCCTTTTCAACCAATATACTTACACGCTTTCGTGTAGGCCTAAGCCTTTACAAACACCCCTGAAAGCCGTTATTTCCTGTGAGGGAAGATAGCGGTTTTTGTTTTTCATCCGGTTTCACAATACCACCGAATATTTTTCATTTATACCTAAATAATATCCATGTATTATCAATCCCAAACGTTGATTTTTCACAACGGGAAATTTACCCAAGCCCACCAGGCGGGTGCCCACCTGTATTCCCAAAGTCTTCACTATGGCATTGGAGTACTAGACGGCCTCCGGGCATATAAAACCAACGAAGGCCCTCAGATTTTTAAAGCCTTTGAACATTATGACCGCTTTTTGCGCTCGGCCCAAAAAATTGGCATCCAGATTCCTTATACCCTGGAAGAACTGGTGCAGTTAACTTATCGGCTCTTGGACCGCAACCACCTCGACAGTGCCTATATCCGCCCACTGGCTTACGTAGGGGCCAATATGGAACTGGAAACCTCTTCCGAAACCCACCTGATGATTGCGGCTTGGCCCTGGGAAAATTTTCGGGGTAAAGAACCTTTGGATGTCAAAATCTCTTCTTACCAGCGCCTGCACCCCAAATCTGTGCCGATGGAAGCCAAAATCACCGGCTATTATGTCAATTCCGTCTTGGCTATGAACGAAGCCAAGCAGGCCGGCTTCGGTGCTACTCTGCTGCTTGACGGACAAGGCTTTGTAGCGGAAGGGGCCGCCTCCAACTTTTTTTATGAAAAAGAAGGCTGCTTATTTACTCCCCCAGCTGGCAATATCCTGCCCGGCATTACCCGCGCCACCGTCTTTGACATTGCCGCCGAGTTAGGCATTAAAGTAATCGAAAAGCTTTTTGGCCCCGAAGCCGTTTATCAGGCCGATACCGCCTTTTTCACGGGCACTGCCTCCGAAATCGCCGCCATTAAATCAATAGACGGACATCCTTTTCCCAAAAAATGGAAAGATACCATGGCTGCCGAAATCCAACGCAAATACCACCAAAGGGTGCTTTTGCGTGATTATGACCACTATTCTATCATTTGAGCCTTGCACCATTTCAAAGGTAAAATAAGCCCCTGCAACGGGCTTATTTTTATCTTCCCAAAAAAATATTGAAGTTGTTTCATAAAATGACCAACAGTCATTATTTTTACGCCTGTTCAAATACTGACAAATCATTAAATGATTAGTCTTTGTGTCCAACTATTAATGCCTAACTGCCTATCTACCACTTATGCTCAATCGATATAGCCGACGCATTACCCAAGATGAATCTCAACCTGCGGCACAAGCCATGCTTTACGCCCTGGGTTTGCAGGAAAGCGACCTGGCCAAGCCTCAGGTAGGCATCGTAAGCACGGGCTATGAAGGCAATCCCTGCAACATGCACCTCAATCAACTGGCCCGGGAAGTCAAAAAAGGGGTACAAACAGCCGGGGCGATAGGGCTTATTTTTCATAGCATCGGGGTGAGCGACGGCATCTCCAACGGAACGGAGGGCATGCGCTTTTCTCTGCCCTCCCGCGACATTATCGCCGATTCCATAGAAACCGTTGTACAAGCCCAGTGGTATGATGCCGTAGTGGCCGTTGTAGGCTGTGATAAAAATATGCCTGGGGCAGTGATGGCTTTTGGAAGGCTCAACCGGCCCGCCATTATGGTCTATGGAGGCACCATTCGTCCGGGCCATCACGAGGGGCGAAAGCTGGACATCATCTCCGCTTTTGAAGCCCTGGGCGAAAAATTTAGCGGAAAAATCAGCCCCGAAGATTTTAAAGCCATTATTCAGAAAGCCTGCCCCGGCCCGGGGGCCTGCGGGGGGATGTACACGGCCAATACCATGGCTTCGGCCATCGAGGCAATGGGGCTGAGCCTTCCTTATTCCTCCTCCAACCCCGCCGAAAGCCCGGAGAAAGTACAAGAATGTTTGCAAACCGGGGCAGCCTTGCATCATCTGATGGCGCTTGACCTAAAGCCCCGCGACCTGATTACCCGAGAATCGCTCGACAATGCCCTGACCCTTGTAATGGCCCTGGGTGGTTCTACCAATGCTGTTTTGCACTTTTTGGCCATCGCCAAAGCTTTTGATATTGCTTGGAACCTGGACGATTTCCAACGCATCAGCAATCAAACGCCCTTTCTGGCCGATTTGAAGCCCAGTGGGCAATATGTGATGGAAGACTTGCACCAAGTGGGTGGTACGCCGGCAGTGATGAAGTACTTAATGGAGAAAGGTTACCTGCATGGCCATTGCCGCACTGTTACAGGCAAAACCCTGGCCGAAAACCTGGCCAATGTGCCGGGATTGGCCGAAGGACAAGGCATTATTCATCCCATCGAGCGGCCCATAAAAGCTACTGGCCACATCCAAATCCTGAAAGGAAACCTGGCGGAGCAGGGTGCTGTGGCCAAGATAACCGGCAAGGAAGGCGAGCTTTTCTCGGGGCCAGCCCGGGTCTATGATGGTGAATTTGCGATGATTGCGGGGGTGGAAAAGGAGAAATTCAGCTGGTGTCGGCGTAGGTTCCGAGGATGAGGTGCAAGTCTACGGCGTTGAGATTATCTCCCTCGGCATCGGCGGTTTTTCCCATATATATATGCCCTCCGGTTCCGGCGACTTGCAGCCGCGGGAAGCGGGTAAGGTAGTTCGTTCCCAGACTATCATTCGCCTCCCGGCTGCTGATCCGCCACTCGGAACCGAAGGACCCCGAGGTGAAATCTTCAAAATAGGGAAGGGTGGCATAGCTGGCTGTAGGGTCTACATTGATGCGGATGTTGTCAAGCAGGATGCCGTCTTCATCGTTAGCAGGGTTGAAGTCGCCCGCATCAAACTGCTGAAAGCGCAGGATCATGGAGTCGCTGAATGTCAACTCTTTGACTGTCATTACGCTGTCGAGGTCGAGGCTTTGAGCGACCCAGGTGTCATTGGGCAGGTTGTTGAGGTTGAAGTCGTATATCCGCACGAAGTTCTGACCACCATTGTTACTGA
>JAAUUB010000118.1 GCA_012031215.1 Microscillaceae bacterium
CACCAGAACCTGGATTTATTGCTTACTGCCCAGGCTTTTCGGAATCGGGAGTTGGAACAGCTTTCACCTACCAATAACTTGGTTTTTTTACGCTTGAAATGGTCATTTTAGGTAAAAAATGACATTTTGTCAATATAAAATTTACTTTCTGAAAACTAAAATGACAAATTGGCACCAAAAGCCAGGGTTTTTCTTCAAATTTCGACTTGGTACTTATCTTGTTGCCCTCTTGGTAGGATTCAAAACTTGAATGTATAACCTAAAAAAGATAAAGCCATGACTCTGATGAAGCTGAACCCGACTTTTAACGCGATGGACCGGATGTTTGACCGTTTGTTTCACAATAATTTTGGCCTGATGGCCAATGATGCGGTCAATAACATTCCTGCCGTCAATGTGAAGGAAAACGAAACCGAATTTCGCCTCGAGCTGGCCGTGCCCGGTTTGCGCAAAGAGGATTTCCAGATTAACATCGACAATGGTATGCTGACCATTACCGCCGAGCGTAAAAGCGAAACCGAAGAGAAAAAAGACCATTATACCCGGCGGGAGTTCAATTACACCAGTTTCCGGCGCAGTTTCCGCTTGCCCGAAACCGTGGCCCAGGACCAGATAGATGCCAAATACAATGAAGGCGTGTTGGAAGTTGTTCTTCCCAAAGCGGAAGAAGCCCGGCCCAAAAGACGCGAGATTGTAATTTCGTAGTGATTTGATAGATTAGTAGAAGTGAATTTGAAAAAAAGGTAGCCTTTTGGGTTGCCTTTTTTTTGTTATAAAGGCAAACACGGTATCTACGGGCCAGAGAATCAAATTCTTTTGTGCTATTGTCTGAAAATGAATGTAAACTAGGCTTATTTATACCATATCCTTACACACAACAAAACGAGGCCAAACTTTTGAAAATCAATTACGGTATATGCCCCTATTTTTGCGTATCAAAGCTGTGAATGACACACAGAAAGCGTTTCAAGGTATCAAATCAATCCTGGAAGCTTTTCTGATTTTATAAAGTTTTTACAGTTTTGTTTCGATCTGCCCATCAAATCAAAAATTTATGCTTTTTAAAATTAATTTAAAAAACGCCAACAAAGCCGTCATTATCGATGATTTTGTCAAAGAACACTTCGACAATGATTTGTATCTAAAAAGCCTTGAATTTGAAAAAAATCTTCGTCTTCATTCCAGTGGTTATGCGGTTTTTCAAAAAGCCTGGAAACAAAAAGATGGGACTTATAAAACCGAAACCATTTATCTGCATAAGCGCATTGCCGAAAAGTTTATTCCCCGCCCCGAATCAGGCGACCGGCTGATTGTGCGGGTCATTAATGGCAATAAGCTGGACTGCCGGGTAAAAAACCTGGAGTGGGCCACCATGTCGAAGGCTTCGCGCAAAGGCCGTAACTATGGCGAGACAGGTTTTAGAGGAGTGCGCAAAGATGGTAATCGCTACCGGGCCACCATTTATGTCAATCGTAAAGCCATTCATATCGGCATGTTTCTCACGGCCGAAGAGGCCGCTTTGGCTTATAATGAAAAATCGAAGGAATATTTTGGGGATGAGGGCAAAATCAACAGCGTAAGCTCGGAAGCCTTGGCCAAGATTAAAAAGCAGCGGGAAGGCAAAAACGGCCTAAGCCTGGGAATGGTGATGGCTTCCAAATAAAATTTTCATTGCCTCAAAAGTGCTTTCTTCAGGAGCCCCCAAATCCTTTGTGGGGCTTTTCTTTTTTCTGACCTCTTTCCTTGTATTTATTCTTCCTCAGGAGAAGAAGCTTGCCAGTTTGTGCCCGGCACAAAGCCAATAGGAGGAATATTTCTTTCCGATGGTTCCAATTGTTCTCTGAATTTCATGATTTCTTCAAAAACCACTTGCAGATGGCTGTCATATTCGGCTACCTGGGCCCGGAAATCATGGTTGAGCTTGTCAATTTCAAGGGCTAACTCCTCAAATTTGTTTGAAAAGCCATCGCGCAAGCGCTGGATTTCGGTTCTTAATTCCTGGATGAGTAGGTTTTGCCGACGAAAGCGCACAAAAGTATCTACTACCACATGGCAGAGGGCAATGGCAGTAGGAGAATTAAGCACGGTGCTCATCATAATAATGCCATATTCGGTAAAGGCCTTGGGATTAACAGGTGAGAACTTAATTCTTTCCAGCCGGGGCACTTCCTGTACTAGCTGTTGTTTTTCTTCGGCGTTTAATTCAAAGACATAGGTTTCGCTGGGAAATTTTTCAGCATTATTTTTTAAACGGCGGTTCATTTCGCCCGTTTTTACCTGAAACAATTCCGCCACATCGGCATCAATCATCACCTCACGACCTCGAATCCGCAAAATGCGGTTTTCCACTTCCTCCGGACGGATTAGGGCTTGTTCCATATTCACAGGGCTTATGTAAAAACTAACAGAACCTTTTTAAACCGACACTGATAATCAGTGACTTAGTAATGAAGAGCTTATGCTAAAAATGGCATAAGCCTGAGTAAAGATACAAAAATAGCCGCTTTTTTGCTAAACAATCTGCCAATATTTTTATGACAAATGCGGAATATTTTAGCAAAATAAAGAAGAAGGAACCCTTTTTTTTAAAGTTATAATAATTATTATGTTAAATAAAATTTAACCAGGCCCCTGTCCTTCTTAAAGCATGTTAGTTTTATAGCACAAATTTCATTTTGAATTTCAAAATGCCGAATGTCTATCAGAAAAAATATTTCAAAATGATTTTGAATTTTGAAACACGTTCCCTTATATTTGCCCGCGTTACCGGTTTACCAAACAAATGCGATTATGAGCAAGAAGGCAAACCAATTTTTGGAAAACCTGAAGAAAATCCATCCGGAAGGATTTGTGGAGAAGTATGAATTGCCCGATGATTTGAAAAAGGAGTTTAATCCCAATCGATTTTGGAGCATCATCAAGTCGGAAGGCAAGAAAGCCAAAGTAGATGAAGCAAAAAAACTGATTGACTATTATCGCCGCAAGACGGGCAAGAATGTACAGCTAGATGATCTTTTTGGTGGCAAAGAAGAAGATTAAAGACTGGCAAGCCACTCTTTGACTTGCGCTTTGCTCACAAATTCCTGGCGAAGTTCAGCTTTCATCTGTTCCAAAAGCAGATTTTTGGAAGGTTCGGGTGCGGCTATTTCAACCGGGTCGTCGTGCAGGTGCAGGATGAGCGCAATTTGCAAGAATCGGGTCAGTGATAATTCAGTTTTGCCATTTTCAAGGTAAGAATAATTGCTTTGCAGCATCTGTAAGCGGGCAGCCAGGTCGGCTTGGGTGAGTTGGAGAGCCTTGCGTTTTTGGCGAATGAGTTCCAGAATGAGTGCCTGAATGGCCTCCGGGTTGAAGTCATCCTGATAAAGGGCAAGAATATCATCAAGGATTTTCATAGGCGTGTTGAATAGAAAAATAGCCGTATTTGGATGAATTAAACGAGAAAAGTAATAAAAATTCTGGATAAAAGAAAGCAAAAGCCCTGCCACCGACCAAAGTTACAGGGACTTATTGCCGCGATGTTTCACGTAAAACAACGTCTTTATGGCCACAAATTTAACCCGTAAGGAGCAGAAAGACAAATGGTCTTGGCTGCACAAGGCGGCTTTTACTGAAGAATTGCTCACGGCACAGCCCCGCGATTTTCAGGAGCGCAACCGCATTTATCAAATTGCCTGTTCTGTTTTAAGTTATCCGCTGCAAGCAATTTCCATTTTTGCGGGTGCTTATTTATTGTTTGATGTGTTTGGCTTTGTCTGGCACATAGAGCTGTTTACTTTCTATGGTGGGATTTTGCTGGGGGTTTGCGGATTGGTTTTTTTAGGCATTGAGAGCCTGCGTCGCTGGCTAGTAAGTACCACGGGCTATAACTATCTGACCACTTTTAAGATTGTGAGTGGAAAACTTAAAAAAGGAGAATGGATTCGGAGTAATGTGTATGTCTTGAGTTCTATTAGTATTTTGCTTATTATATCGGGTACTTGGGGGGTGTATGAATACATCAAAAACAATAGCCCTCAGGCGGCCATCCAAGATGTAAGAAGGGTCGTTTCACCTTTTGAGCAAAAAATTATTGCGGAAAAAACACAGTTGACCCAACTGGATGGTAAAATTCAGGCACTCATGACTACTAAGAGCCAAGAGTTGAAAGATGCCCGCAGCTATGGCATTTGGAAAGGGCGAGAATATCTTTTGCCGGAAGTAAAAACCAGGCATCAAAACTATGACCGGCAGATAGCTGCTTTGCAAATCCAAAGGCAAAATCATCAACAGCTTATTTTTGAATATGAAAAGCAACGCCAACAGAAGGAAAACCGCACTGAACAAAAAAACCAGACCCTTGAAGGAAGAAATGAAATGAATAAGGAGTTGTATGCCGGCTTTGCCGCAGGCATCTGGCTGGGGTTTGAGGGTTTGCTTGTCTTAATGCTGGCCTATCCCTGGTATTATCTTTATCACGCCAAACGAGAGCGTTTGCTCGAGCAACTGGCCCTGCCCTCCCACTCTGCTGCAATTGAAAAAACTGAAACCGTAAATCAAAAGGGGTATGTAGTTCATTCCGTCTCTGGACTTAATGGACAAAGCTACCCTCAAAATATTGGCCCGGTGCGCCCGGAAGTTGGTTTTGAAAATGGTACGCTGCCTCTGCTACGCCAACAGCAGAGCCAGGCCATGAGGCTCAGGTAATTATAAAAGAAGTTCCGGTGGTGCGCTATGTCGAGAAGCCCACCCCGGCCGCCAAAACTTCTACCGAAGGCTTTAAGGTCACGTGTGATCATTGCGGCGAAACCAAGACCAAAAAGCGCCCGGCCAAATACTGTAGCGACACCTGCCGCAATCGTGCCTGGAAAGAGAAGCAAGGCCAAAAAGCAGACGTTCCCACCAATATTTAAAATATCATAGACCGGGCCTGCCCGTTTTATGAGGTGTTGTTACATATTCCAAATACCCTGATTTTTCTGAAATCAGGGTATTTTTATCTCAACCCCACAACTGACTAAAATGCCGGGCCAAGGCTCCTTGTGCCAATAGTTGGTCTTTTTCTTCCTCGCTCAGCCGGGCGTTTTGCACCTTTTGCTCCCATTGTAAAAGCTGATTTTGGTAATCTTTGGCGGCCAAAGAATAGCTTGTTTTTTCATATTGTCGGGAGAGTTGCTGAAGTTCTGTTTCAAAATCCTGGCAGATTTTGCTTTTTGACTGTGCCGAAGGATGGGCCGGGCGATAGCGATTGGGCAGGTTCTGCCAAAAATTTTCTTCTAACACTCCTTCCAGGTTTAATTCTTTGTTGTCTGAGAGCAATTTCGGGTTGTTGAGGTTTTGCGCAACCTGGCGCACCAATCCGTCAAAGGGATTTTCGGGATTTTTCATTTTTTGGTGTTGTTTTGGTTCAATAAAAATAATTTTCCTGCGTATTTTTCGCCCAGAGGCGATTTTTGCCAGGCATTTACCAAACTAAAAGCCACATAGCGATGAAAATTACTTTTTTGCAAACTGGTGGCACGATTGACAAAGATTATCCCAAAACCCAGAAAGGTTGGGCTTTTGAAATTGGCGCACCGGCGGTGTTGCGCATTTTGCAGCAACTTGGGCCCACTTTTGCCTTTGAAATCGTAACCGCATTGAAGAAAGATAGTACGCGCATAACGCATCAAGACCGCGCGAAGTTATTGAAAATTTGCCAAGAGATCCCCAATGATAAACTTATTATCACGCATGGTACGGATACTTTGCTCGAAACGGCCGCTTTCTTACATTCCCTCCCCGGAAAAACACTGGTGATGACGGGGGCCTTCCGACCAGAGCGATTTCGCGATTCAGATGCGCCCATTCAGGTAGGCATGGCCATTGCGGCGGTGCAATGCCTTCCACACGGGGTCTATGTGGCCATGCAGGGTTGGGTCTTGCCCTGGAACCAAATTACCCGACATCCCGAAACAGGTTTTTTTATACCTGCTGCTTCGTAAAGACTTACTTTGCAAGGCATTCAAAAAAAACTACGTTTGTCAATACTGGGAAAAATTTACTTTTCAGGGTGTAAAAACCTCCCTTCAGCGAGATGAACCGCTGAAACGGGTAAATATGACGAATTTTGAAAACCCTTTTTCAAGGAAGTTTTATGCACCGATTTCGATTTTTGCTCGAAGTTGACAACCGCCTGACCGCCCACATTCTTTTCTGGCTGATGTATTATGTCTATCGAGTTTACTTATATATTCAGTTTTACGAACATACGCCCCTGGTTCAGTTGATAGAACTGCCTGTCAAAGTAGGAGTAGCCTACCTTAATTTATACCTTTGGATGCCCTATCTGTTGAGGCGGAGCCGGCTTGTGAGCTATGTATTGGTATTGATGGCCAGTTTGCTGTTAGGGACATTCTTTCAATCTGAAATTATTCGCCTGATGATATATGGAGGCATTTATGACATGCCCCTTTCACGACTTTACACACCGCCCAAGTTTATGGGTACACTTTCGCACCTGCTAGAGGCACTATGGACCACCACCCTCATTAAAATTATTAAAGATGCCTACCTCCGCGAGCAGATAAGCCAGGAATTACAAAAAGAAAGACTGGAATTTGAGCTGAATTACCTCAAAAGCCAGGTCAATCCGCACTTCTTTTTCAATACGCTCAACAACCTTTACTCCCTCATATTGCTCAAATCAGACCAGGCCGAAGAGGTCTTACTGCGGCTATCGGGTCTGATGAGCTATATGCTATATGAAACCAATCGCGACCAGGTTTCGCTACAGAAAGAAGTAGAATACCTTCAGGACTATATTGAACTAGAAAAACTGCGCTTTGGTGATGAACTAAACATCACCTTCCGATTTGAAACCGATAGGCAAGATTACTTAATTGCACCCATGCTGTTTTTGCCTTTTGTGGAAAATGCCTTTAAACATGGAGCAGGAAATGGACCCCCTGCCTGGATAAAGATTGACCTTCGGATAAACAAAGGTTTAGTGTATTTTAAGGTCTGCAACAATTTATCGGAAGAGAAATTTACCAAAACCTCCGCCAACAAAGGAGGCATTGGACTCAAAAACGTGCGGCGGCGGCTGGACTTGCTTTTTGGCCCGAATTATACCCTGAAAGCTGAGGCCCATTTGTCCGAAAAAATGTTTGAAAATGAATTGTGTCTAACTTTAGATAAGCCCAAAATACCGGATTGATTAGATATGAAACTCTCCTGCCTGATTGTAGATGATGAGCCTCTGGCCATCAAAGTAATCGAAAATTATGTAAACCGGCTTGATTTTCTGAAACTACTTGGCACGGCCCGCAATGCCGTAGAAGCCTTTAATTTGCTGGCCAAACAGCCGGTCGATCTCCTTTTTTTGGATATTCAAATGCCGCAGATTACAGGTCTTGAATTTATTAAAACCCTGGCCCAAGCACCTAAGGTAATTTTTACGACGGCTCACCGCGAGTTTGCCGTTGAAAGTTATGAACTCAATGCCCTGGATTATCTGATGAAGCCTATTTCTTTTGAACGTTTTTTAGTGGCTGTGCGCAAGGCCTTGCCAGATACGGATAGAACTCCCAGCACTCCGCCGCTGGTTTCCTCTCTCCGGGAGGCCTTTATCTATATCAAAGCCGATAATAAAGTATTCAAAACCCGGCTTGATGAAATTTTATACGTCGAGAGTTTTAATGATTATATTGTAGTCCGGCTTACTCAGGGAGAAGCCCTCACCAGTTACCAAAGCCTGGCCCATTTAGAAAAAAGCCTTCCTACCGGGATGTTTTTGCGTATTCATCGCTCTTATCTAATCAACCTGGAACACCTGCGGGCTTTCAGTGCTACAAATGTGCATATTGGCGAAGAAGAATTGCCCATTGGGCGCACTTACAAAGAGGAAGTTTTGAAAGTCTTGAAAATATCGTGAAATAGTTCTTCAAAAGATAAATTTACGAAATCCGGTTTTTTCCCGCCCAACGCCGTTCAGAATCTTCCCTACACCGCCTTTTGATGAATGACCGCGCAAGAGGTACGTTATTTTAAGCAAAGGCCCTGAAAATCAGGGCTGTAAACTTGAAAAACCACCATTGCCATGTCCCTACTCATCAAAACCCTGGTCTTGCTTTTGCTCCCTGCCGAAAAATATTCCGCTGCTTTCTTGGAAAATCATATTTTGGTGCGGGGCACGGCACAAACAAGCGAGTTCAAAACTCAAGTGCAATTCTATGCCAACTATTATGGTTTGGAAAACCTCACCATTGTCCTGGTTTTTGACCAAGACCTGCCTGAAAATGTGAATGGCTATACTTTATTCGAGCGAATAGACTCCCTGGGGGTGCAAAATGCCTATATTCGTATTCAAAGTCGCTTAGACTTTTCCCAACAGCAAATTGTGCTGGCCCACGAAATGGTGCACGTTCAGCAATATTATTTGGGGAAATTGATACATCACGCCCACCATCACTATACCTGGCAAGGAAAAAGCATCGCCAATATCAAAAAAATTGCCTATACTGAACGCGCTTGGGAACAGGAGGCTTTTACCTGGGAGAAAAAACTGTGGTGGGCCTACTTGCAAAGCCAGGAAAAACCGGAAAATCTGGCAAATGCTTACAAGCCAAGTTTTTCCGAATAATTCAATTTTGGGAATTGATTCCCAAATAAAATCTTATATTCATTTTTTGGAAAAATAAAGCCTTGTAAATCAGAACTTTACAGTATTGGCAAAAATTTAGCCTTAATCTATGCGAGTTCACAGCTCAACGCATAGCTGGTTGAAGAATCAGGAAAAGCCTGCTCCTTTGGGGCAGGTTTTTTCCTTTCAATCCCTTTCTATGAAAGCTTTTCCCAATTCTTGTTTTGAGAAATTAAATTTCTTTTTGGGATAAATACAGTATTCATTAAAAATTTATACTGCTCATAATCAGTCGTTTATAAATAGGGTACCATAATAGAAGATATATATGTACTTGAGATTAAGACTCAATGCATAGCTAGTTGAAGAATGTTTTTAGAAAAGCCTGTTTCCTGGATGAAGCAGGCTTTTTTTATGCCTTGTTTTGGTAGTATTCAAAAATATCCTGGCAAAATACTAGCCTCTATAATTTCCTTTCTATTTTTGAGGCATCAAACTTAATTATGCATTCAAAACAAAAAGTATGGAAGTAAGTGGAATTGTGGCCCTTGTGAGTGGGGGGGCCTCTGGTTTGGGCGAAGCAACCGTCCGTAGGCTGGCGGGCCATGGAGCAAAGGTCATCATCATGGACCTCAACGAGGCCCGGGGGCAATCCCTGGCCGAAGAACTGGGCCCACACGCCCACTTTGCAAAAGCGGATGTGTCCAGCGAAGAAGATGTGCAAAATGCCATTCATTTGGCCTTCAACACCTTCGGAGAACTGCATGTGGCCATCAACTGTGCTGGCATTGGTTCAGCCATCAAAACTATTGGCAAGGAAGGTCCTCACCCCTTGTCAGCGTTCAAAAAAGTAATTGAAGTCAATTTGGTCGGCACTTTCAACCTCATTCGCCTGGCAGCCCACGCCATGGAGCGCAACGAACCCAATGCGGAAGGCGAAAGAGGGGTGATTATCAATACCGCCTCAGTCGCCGCTTTGATGGGCAAATCGGCCAGGCGGCATACGCTGCCTCTAAAGGCGGTGTGGTGGGCATGACCTTGCCCATTGCCCGCGACCTGGCCCGGACCGGCATACGGGTAGTAACAATTGCCCCTGGTTTGTTTGATACACCTTTGCTGGCTTCTCTGCCTGAGGAAGCCCGTATTTCGCTGGGCCAGCAAGTGCCCTTTCCGCCCCGTCTGGGTCGCCCGGCTGAATATGCCCAATTGGCTCAGCAAATTATTGAGAATGCTATGCTAAATGGAGAAGTCATCCGCCTGGATGGTGCTATACGAATGGCCCCCAGGTAAGATTTACACCTAAATTTACCAATTGAAAGAGCAAAGCCGCAAAAGCTTTGCTTTTTTCATGTCTCTCTTGGCCTTCTCCCAAAAAACGTAAAAAACAGGCGGCTGATTTGATAGAGAATATATCAAGAATCTTTAAAAAATAAATATGGAAAATACTGCCCTGAATAAAACACTGATGGGATGGGTTTTGGTAATGATGCTGTCCCTGGGGGCTTGCCAAGAATTTAAACTGGCCAATCAATTGTATTTCGAGATTGAAAATCCGGATACCGATTTGGTACGCAACATTACCCTGAAAAACTTTAATGTAGATGACCTGGAAAACATCCGCATCCTGGAAATACAAATCAATGATGGTTTGATTAATGACTATGAAAAAATAGTAGGAGTTCAATCTATAAACTTGCAACTGGGTGATGCGGTTACTATAAACCAACCTGGGCAAATCAGGGTCAAGGCTGAAGACAGTCAGAACCGCCAATACACAGTTACCCTGATTTTGCCTTAATTTTTATCTTTATACAAACACAAAAAAAGGCAGTTTTTAGGACTGCCTTTTTTGTTGATTTTGCTTTGCTTAGTTTATGCGAATGTGGCTTACTTTGCGCCCGCCATTAGGCCCTTGCACGCCTTTCACCACTCTTTGACCATCATTAGGCCCTTGCACGCCTTTGACTACTCTTTTGCCCCTGTTAGGGCCTTCTAGCACTTTTTGCCCGCCTTGCCGCCATTAGGGCCTTGTTTCACGGTGGTGGTTTTGTTGGGCTGGGCAGGTTCGGTGCTCTGGGCAAAGGCCTGTGTGCTTGCAAAGGCAAAAATACCAGAGAAATGAATAAACTGAATAATTTCCTGCTTTTCATTGTTATTTTGTTTTTTTAAGATAAAACCATTGTTCTTGTTTTGCTTATTGGATACAGGTAATTTAAAAAAGTTTGAATGCTGGTTTTGAGACAGGGTTTTTTGAGCCTGTTTAAAAAAATATAATTTATTGATTTTCATAATCTTGCATTTTTTTTCCTAAAATGACTGTACTACGCACCCGCTTTGCGCCCACTCCTTCTGGTTTTTTGCACGAAGGCAATGCCTTTTCCTTTGTGCTTACCTGGCTGGCCGCACGGCATTTTGGAGGAAAAATTCATTTACGCATTGATGACCTGGACCAAACCCGATGCCGACCAGAATATGTGGAAGATATTTTTAGGAGTCTCGACTGGCTTGGCCTGGACTGGGACAGCGGCCCGCAAGGTGTGGATGATTTTTTAAAAACTTTTCCCAACAACATCAGCTAAGTGAATACCAACAGGCACTCACTGCCTTGCAAACTGGGGGGCATCTTTTTGCTTGCATTTGTTCAAGAAAACAACTTTTGGCCGCCCATCCTTCAGGGCATTATCCGGGCACTTGCCGCCAGGCAGGCTATGCCTTTTCGCTACCGACTACTGCCTGGCGTATCCGCACTCCGGCAAAGTTTCCTCCTTATCGGGAATGGATACACGACATCCACCCAGAACAGGTCGATAAGGCAGAAATACAGGATTTTGTGGTGAGGCGGAGGGATGGTTTGCCTGCCTATCAAATTGCTTCGGTGGTAGATGATATTAGAGGGGGGATTAATTTTATTGTGCGGGGAGAAGACTTGCGGCCCTCTACACAAGCCCAGGTGTTTTGGGCGGGGCTTGTGCCTGCCTATCAAACCTTTGCCAATACTATTTTTTGGCATCATTCCTTGCTTTTGGATACCTCAGGTGCTAAGCTTTCCAAATCTGCCGGAGCGGCTTCACTAAAGACCCAGCGGGAAAGTGGCCAATCATCCACTAAATTATATCAAAAATTTTCTGAACTCTTGGGTTTTTTACCAGGGCAACAAGTGCAGGATTTAAAGACCTCTTTTGCGCGATTTTTTCCCAAGCCCCCTTTTTCCAAATAAAAACCCTTTGTGCTTGTCTAAAAAAGCACAAAGGGCTAGCAGATAACCTTAAAGTAAAGAAAAAGTGGGTGGGATTAATCCACTTTGTAATAATACTCCCCCTCATCATTTTTATAAATCGTCAGCGTAAAAAGGCTGCACAGGTCCACCCCATCGATGGTTACAAAGTCTTCGCCCAGGATATCGCGGGTAAGTTTGATGTCCCACTCACACTCTGCGTCGCTACTGGCATTAAAACGAACATTGACAGAAGCCCCGTTTTCCAGAAAATCTTTAGGAATAATGTCATTCCCCCAGTCCAAATCATTGGAACTGGAAACATACATTCCCCAAAGGATTTCGCCCGTGCGATTCACCAGTTTAAAATCAAGCACACTTTGGGCTTGGACATTGGCTATCTGAAACAAGGCAAGCAGCGCAAAAAGGCAGGCAAATTTTTTCATTTGTGCAATTTTAAATTAAGAATTTTTAAGCATAAACGAGGCTTGTTCCTGTAAGTTGAGCCGTATTAAGACCTGTTTTACCAAAGTGATATTTTATCTCATGAAATGAAGCTATCATTTGAGTAAGGTGTTTTGTCAAGCGAGCCCCTCTGCAGCAAAGCAAATATTTGCAATAAAAAAAGGCCTGTTCGGGTTGAACAAGCCTTTTCCAAAAAGTGGAAAGTTTTAAAACTGCAATCGGTACATAAAGTCAGGAAAGAAACCAATCTGATTTACTTCATTGATTTCGTCCGTTACTTCATTGTATCGTTGCGTAAAGATATTTTCCTGATTGCTTATGTTTTGCAAATCCACAAAAAACTGATGGGAGATTTTGCGGTTTTTAGCATTGTAGCGAAAGCCAAATTTCACGTCCAAGCGTAAGTAAGGGTCTTGCTGTTCGCTAAAGGCCAAATCTTCGCGCAAGACCTCCCGGCCATTGTTGGCACGGGTAGCTTCCAGGTCAATGGGGGTATAGTAACGACCTCCGGCGGTGGTAAAGCGGGTATCTAGCGTAAGGGCGTGGCGTTTGTCGCGGCCAATTTTGAATTCTTTTCCGGCCAGAATATTCAGCACATACTGATTATTGAAAGCCGTGTTGCGTTCCACCCCATCACTGCCTTCGTAGCGGGAATCAAAAAGGGAAGTAGTGAGCAAAAGATAAAAGCCCTCACTGAAGAACTTTTCTACGGTGATTTCCAGGCCATAGTTAAAGCCCTTGCCTTCGTTCACAAGTGAACCTCTCTCCTCAAAGGTGAAATCACGGCCTTCGTTCAGGATAGAATAACTACTGGCTAGGGCCTCCACTGGCACATTATTCAGGTATTGATAATAGGTTTCGGCTTTGATGCGCCAGTTTTGGCCCAGCTTCCAATCATAACCCAAAACAAAGTGATGGCTGCGGATAAAGTCCAGGTTGCGATTGGCTTGCGATATGATTCCTCCAGGAATTTCTTCTTCATATAGCAAAATAGGCAGCGGAACGGCTTGAGAATGCCAGCCATAGCCGAGGCTCAGGCGTTGCCGGGGGTGAAACTGCCAGCTAAGTCCTGCACGGGGCTCGAGGGCATAGCTATCGTTCAAGCTCAAGTATTGGCCATGCAAGCCCAGATTAAGGGTCCATTGGTCGCTAAACCTAAATTGGCCCTGTGCAAAGACTTGATAAAGGGGAAGGCCGCCGTCAAAATCTCGCACGCTTGTCCAGTCAGGCAGGCCGTCATTGTCCAGGTCAGGACGATTGTCCCGATCATCTACCTGCGTACTAAGCTGGGTATATTCTATCAAAACACCTGTTCGGAGTGTAAAACGAGCACTAAATTTTTTGTTGAGATAAGAAGACAAGGTATAACGCAACTGGCGGTCGTCGGCTTCGGTGGCCCGGAACTTAGTTCTATCTTGCCCTTCTCCGATATAATTATCCTGATTAAAGAGGGTTTGGGCAAAAGAAGTACCCAATATCGTTTTCAGGTAAGTATTTTTATCGAGAAAAATAGTGTGCGAAAGCCCCAGTACTCCCACGCGAGAAGTGGCAAATGCATCCTGATTGGGATTGGCAAAGAGGTCGTTTTCATCAATGTCATCTCCCAGGAAATCGATATCACTCAGTCCGCCCAAGCCAAAAAGAATGAACCGCCCCGCCTTGCCATTGCCAAAATCCAGTTTAAATGACAAGTCCTGATAATTGGGAATGGCCGAAGTGCCTGTGCCTCCCCCCAGCAAGCCTGTGAAGGCATAACGATAACTTACCAGGAAAGAGGCGTTTTTAGCCCGGTTTAGTGGACCTTCGGCCATCGCCTCCAGCCCGGAAAAAGCGGCCATTTGCAATGTAAACTCATAATTTTCTTTATTACCACTTCGAAAGCCGAGGTCAAATACCCCCGCCAGGGCATTGCCATATTCTGCTGGAAAGGCACTGGTAATAAAGTCCGAAGTTTGCAAAAGGTTGGTATTGAGGGCGCTCACAGGTCCTCCTGTGGTGCCGAGGGTAGCAAAATGGTTGGGATTGGGAATGGGAATGCCTTCCAAACGCCAGAGAACACCAGTGGGCGAATTGCCCCGAATCACAATGTCGTTGCGGGAATCGTCAGCCGTACTCACACCGGCAAAGTTCCCGGCCAGGCGGGCCACATCATTGCGCCCCCCCGAAAAGCGCACCACTTCCTCGAGGTCAAAGGTGCGGGCACTGAGGCTTACCATGTCATTGAGGGTTTCGTCTTTGGTGGCTTTGGCCGTTACCACAATTTCGCCCACAGACTGGATGGATTCGGTCAGGGAAACATCGAGCACTACTTCTTTGCCTGCCGTTACGAGGATATTGGGCAGGGTCAGGGTCTCATACCCCAAGTATTGCACTTGTAAGACCTGCCGCCCCACCGGAACGTTTTTCAACTCAAAACGACCATTTTCATCCGTGATAGTGCCAATGATAGGATCAGTATCCATTACCCTGACCGTGGCCCCAATAAGCGGAAAAGCAGACTGTTTATCCGTAATGGTGCCCCGCAGGGTTTGGGTTTGCGCCTGCAAAGAATTGGCAAATGAGACCAGCATTACAAAAACCAACAAGTAGAAATAAATTACTTTTTTCATGGGAATAGAGTTTGGTTTAACCTTGTGATGCCAAAGCTAAAGTCTCGGGCGACCTATTAAGGAGTGCTTTGGGCGGAAGCCGATATTAATCTGCCTCAAACGGCTTTTTGGGTCTATAGAACGGCTGCCGTTCCGGGCTTTTGGGCAAAAGAATGGCAATTTCATTTCAGATGAATAATTTCCCGTTTGGGTGTTGTTTTTCCGTTTTGAGGGGCAAGGAAGGAGAAAAAGGCAAAATTTGAGGTAATTTTACCAAAAATGAAACTATGAAAATTCGGGAAATACATCTGCGT
>JAAUUB010000119.1 GCA_012031215.1 Microscillaceae bacterium
TAACGTAGGACACAGCCCACGCCGATTTACAACCGCACACCGCAGTATTTTGCACGCTACAAGAAGTAAGGATAACAATTTTTATAAAGATAATGTAGCCGTTCCCCTATCAAAATCCAACTGATAAACGGATTAAACAAAGAATGGCAGAAGGACATCAGGGACGTATGCCTTATTCTTGGTTTTATTTTGATTTGGTAAAAAATGTAAGCAAAGACAAAACCTTTCATTCTTGCCAAATACCTTTGGGTCTGGTAGAAATGCTGATAAAATCTTGTACCCAAGAAAATGAGGATGTATTTATTTTATTTGGCGGCAGTGGTTCAGAAAGTTATACTTTGTAAATACCTCAATCGTAATTTTATTTCTTGCGAACTGCATCCTGAATATTACGAAATGATACAAGACCGTCTGGCAAACAATGGCAAAATTTCAGAAGAATATCGTCTGGAATTTTTGCAGGAAAAGAAAAGAACCACAAGTCTCGACATTAGTCCGAAACTATTTGATTTTTAAGTAAAAAATAAGCCCCTCTTGTTGGCAAAATATAATTCTCCCCAAAAATTAGTACCAGCGCATAAGGTGTAAAACTCTTATAAATTCAGGACCTTTAAGCCCTTAGCAAGATGGGGCAAAAAGACCTAAAAAATAACCTGGCTAGCAGCCCGACTGGCAGACATAATCGCCTTTTTCGGTAATGGTGATATTGGGCAGTTTGCGGCATTCATTGAAAAAATCGTAGCCTGCTTTGAGGCTTTGCCAAAAGTTAATCAGCCTGGACTGGCCGGTGTGGGCCTTTTTGAGGGCGGCAAAGTTTTCGTCGCTCATTTGGGCCGGGAACATGCTGACCGGAATCCGGGCCTGGCCAGCGGCTTTGGCATCAATGGCCATCAGATACAATTCCTTGATTTTGTCATCCGTGATGGGGATACACCCGGTGGTTACGCAATCGCCGTGGATAAAAATATCCCCGCCCAGGTTGCTGCTGTCGCCCAGGATTTCATCGGCACGATTGGGATAATTGACTTTGAGTGAAAGATGAAACTGGCTGTCGGGGTTGAAGCCCACGATGCGGTAAAAGCCTTCCGGGATTTGCTTGTCTCCTTCCCGGCGTTTGGGGCCGGGCTTGCCGGAGGTTTGGCAAAAGTCATAGGTTTTGAGCAGGAGGTAATCGGGGCGGTTTTTGTCCTTGGCCCATACCTCTATTTTCTTTTCCTGCTTAAACACCCGCAGGTACAAAGCCAAAGAAGCGACATCCAGTTTTTTTTCGGCATATAGTGTCTCAAGCAATTTGTTTTTTTCCTGATACGCCGCTTTCACGCGGGGGGCTTTCAACTGGTCGGCTTTGAAGGCCGAGGGGGCATAGGTACGGGCGATGGAATCAGCGGCGGACACCCTGGGAATAGAATCTTCTTTCAGGGCAGCTTTTTTTTCCTGTTTCACTGGGGCAGGTGTTTTGGAAGCGCGGCTGCTGCGCCAATACTCAATGGCCAGCAAGACCGATATAAAGGCCAGAATCATAAAAGTGAGGCGTTGGTTTTTCATACCTTATTTTTTAGCCGAAGATATGATAAAAGCCTAATTTATACAAAACTGCTTGCCCCTCACTAGGCCAGGCAAAGCCCCAGCCAAAGGATGTCATCCCGCTGAGGCTGCGCTTCCTGATACGAAGCCAGGGCTTTGGTTAGTGCCTCTTTTTGAGCCGACAAAGGTTCCAGACGATGTTTTTCTAGGACTTCGGTGAGTTTTTTCTCACCAAAGCGTCGGCGGCGGGCATCGTTTTGATCCACCAGGCCATCAGAACCAATATAAAAAACAGTATGGGCAGGAAGCGCTAAGGCCACTTGCTCAAAATGAATCTGTTCGTTTTGCAGGCCCCCGATTGATTTTCTTGAGCCTTTCAGGCTAAGCAAAGGACTTTGATTGGCCTCAAAATAATAGGCATTTTGCTTGGCCCCGGCAAAATCCACTTTAAAATGGTCATTGGGCAGCTTTTTCCAGCGAAGCACAGTGGCATCCATGCCATTGTTGTTTTGAGTTTCCTTTTGGCGAAGCACAATTTGCACTTCTTCGTGAAGTCTTTCCAGAATTTGGGCGGGTTCGGTGATTTTCCAAACCCGCACGATTTTATCCAAGAGGGTATTGCCAATCAGGGTCATAAATGCGCCCGGCACCCCGTGCCCGGTACAATCGGCAGCGACGAGCACCACCTCGTCTTCTACCTCATTGAGCCAGAAAAATCGCCCGAAACCATATCTTTGGCTGGTAAATCACGAAATAGTCTTTAAGTAGCCGATCTAATTTTCCTGGTAAGGCAGAATGGCTTGTTGGATAGTGGTGGCGGCATTGATGCTGCTGCTTATCTGGCGGTTAAAGGTCTCGAGCTCGCGATTTTTTTGTTCAATAAAATCGCGTTGCGCCATAATTTCTTCCTGATTTTGGTGCAGTTCCTCGTTTTGGGTTTCTATTTCGTTATTTTGTTCTTGGATTTGTCGGTTTTGCCGGGCCAGTTTGCGGGCATTGCGGCGGGCGTTGATAAGGCCAATGACCACCAACAGTAAAACCAGTGTGCCCAATATCATCAAAGCCAGGCCATACTGCCGGATAGATTTTTCCTGGGCCAGTTGCTGTTTTTGAATGTTTTTGTTGCTTTTCGGAAGCTTCGCGGGCCTTTTGTTCTTTCTCCCGTTCAATTTTGGCTTTTTCAGCCAGCAGTTTTTGGCGTTCGGCTTCCTGCTTTTGTTGGGTAGCCAGGAGACGTTCTTTCTCAGCCAAGGATTTTTGGCGGGTAATTTCCAGGAGTTGCTGCACCCGCTGTCTTTCCAGTTGTTGGTTGCGCAGGTCGGCGGCTTGCAAATCCTGGTTGCGGCGCAAGAGGGCCAGTTCGTTTTCCTTGATTTTCAGGTCTTGTTCCTGACGGGCCCTTTCCAATTCGGATTGGCGGAGTTGGGCCGACTGCCTCTCTTTTTCGGCCTGGGCCGTTCGGAGCTCATTTTCCTTTTTCTCAATCTCAATTTGTTCTTCTAATAACCTTTGTCGGGTCAAACGCTCTTTTTCGGCCATTTTTTCGCGTAGCTCCTGAAAACTTTTGAGGTATTGCTGCGAAAGGCGATAGTCCCTACTTTGCTGATAAGCATCGGCCAAGATTTGATAAGAAACCAGCAGGATGGCTTCATCATTAAGGGCCAGGGCCAGGCTTACCGCTTTGAGCGCATTACTGGTTGCCAGGTCATTCTTTCCCGAAACATAATAATTGGCCGCAAGGTAGTTATAGGTATTGGCCGTACCCTGTGCGTCATTGTTGCGCTCGAATATCTTAAAAGCCGCTTGGTACTGTTCGGTAGCCGATTTATAGTCGCGCAGATAGGTATAGGTTACGCCTGTGTTGAGCAGCAACTGGGCTTTTTGATTTGGGTCAGGCAACAATGCGCCGATGGATTGATAAATATTGAGGGCCGTTTGGAGATGCATCATAGACTTTTGGGCATCCCCCCTTTGGTTATAAAGTGCGCCCAGGTTATTATGGGTATTCATTGCCAGGGCTAAGTTGCTCGTGATCTGACTTATTTTCAAGATTTCTTCCTGATAGCCAATGGCTTTGCTGCTATCCTGCTGGGCGACAGACCAGCGCGAAAGGGTGGCCAGCACATTGGTTTGGGCCGTATAGTTTTTTTGTGCGGCATATACCGAAAGTATTTTTTGATATTGCTGGGTCGCGTGGGGAAAGTCCTGGATTTGTTCATAATTAAAAGCCAGGGCCTCCAGCGTGCTAAGTTGCTGGGAAAGCGGCTGGGCGAGTTCGGTGGCCAAGGCCTGCGATTGCTCATAATATTCAATAGCCTTTGCCTATACGCCTTTCTTTTGATAGTACGTTCCTATGTCGCGAAATAGCGCGGCTTTCTCCGCTTTGTCCTGAGATTGATTGGCTTTTTCAAGTAATTGGGACAAGTCCTGCCCATAGCCCAGGTGGCAAGAAAGGCCCACTATCAAAATAAAAACACATTGCTTTGTATTCATTGTCAAAATAGCTTACAAATTCCAAAGAGTGCATCCCGGGACCTTCGCCCAAAAAAACCGAAGCTGTTTTAAAACTCGAAGCTCAAGCCACCCAAGAGCGTAGTGGGCACAGGGTCGGTAAAAATATATTCAAAATCATCCTGAAAGAGCAGATTACGAACATTGATATAGAGCGCCAGGGGCTTATAAGGCCGAAACATCACCTTGGCGTTGAGCAATACCTTGTTGGGAATCTGGGCCAAGGTAGGAGGCCGGCCCAAAATGGCATCGGAAATATGAAAGAGTTCGTGCGCAGAAAAGCTGTAGGCATTTAAGTTCAGATTAAACTTGCCTACGGAGTAATTGGCAAAGAAGCCGCCATAAAAGCGGGGTGAGCCGGCAAAATCATCCAGGCTTTGGGTAGAAAGATAGTTTTGCTGGCCGCTTGGGTCTAGTTCTGGGTCGGCGTTGAAGGGCGAAAAACGGTCAATTTGCGTTTTCTGGATGGTAGCAAAGAGGCGAAAGGTCAACTGGCTATTGGGCTGATAAGTCAGCGAGAAAGTCCCCCCCCAAAGGCTTGCGATGGCGGGTATATTGCGCTGCTCAAAAGTGGGCACAATCGTGATGGCAGAAGGACTCAAAAGCGTATCAACCTGTAATACCAGGGCGTTATAATCCTGCCCCCGCATCCAGTAGGCTTCCAGGTCAAGGTATATGCGGCTGGCAATCTGAAAGCGATAGCCAGCCTCGAGACAGTTGGCGCTGAATAGCTCCAGGTTTGAGTTGCCCTGGGCCCGGGTGAAGGTAAGCACCCCGGGCAGCCCTGTTTCTCTTACGCCCGTGCGGTAGTCGCCCAAAGCATCGGTAATAAAGCTACCCCGGTTGGCCCGGCTGTACGAAAGGCGCAGCAAGTGCTTCTGAGCCGGTTGGTAATTAAACACAAATTGATACGCAAAATAACCCCTTTCCGGGGTACTAAATCGCTCATAGCGCCCGGCGGCCAGCCATCTGAATTTTTTCCAGGTGTAATCAAAGAGCAAGGAAGGGCCATAATTACGAATATTTTTGCGTCCGTTCAGGAAACCTGTTTCCCGGCTTGGGTCAGTATTACTAAAAAACCGGCGGTCGTCATAGACGGCATCGCGCAGATTGAATCCGGGGCGAATACGCAGGTTTTTGATTTTAAAATCATAATAAAGCTGTAAATCGGTATTGTTAAAAATATATTGATTGCCCACGCCGTCTAAGCCGGGTTCCTGCTCCCCAAACCAATGCGAAAGTTGAATAAATCCATTTTTAAGGCGGGCCTTCGCATCCAGGTAAGCACTCTTTGAAACGGTGGTAGTGAGTGGGCCATAGCCTCCCTCGCTAAAAGTACGGAGGGCATAAGAGTCTTCCAGGCCCGCGCTGAGTTCCAGAAATACCTCTTTGACTGGGTTCCAGGTGAGGAAGGTATTGATTCCGTAACGGTCTATGCCGACTTCGGGGCGGGGATAGGCCCGCGTAAAAACATCGTTCGTTTGGACTTCGGGGACTTGATAGTTGGGCTGATTGAGACCTTCATTATACTCTTGGTTTACATAGTTATAAAACAGTCGCGTACTGCGGTGGCGCCGTGTTTGGTTAAAGGAAGCCAGAAACTGAAAGCGGTTGTTAGGGGCATAGCCCGCGGTGAAAGCCGCTCTTTGGGTTTGAAGATTGCCATACTCGGCCTGGCCCGCCACAAAAAAGTCTTCCTTCTGAATTTTTCGGGTAATGATATGAATCACCCCCGTTACGGCATTGGCTCCATAAAGGGCCGAGGCCGGCCCTCTCACCAGTTCTATGCGGTCGATGTCCTGAATATCGATGGGCAGATTTTCCCAAAAGGTTCCACCCGAAAAATAGTTAAAGACCGGGCGGTAATCTATCATCACGAGGCTATTGCTGTTGTCCGCCGTAATCAAGTCTGTGCCCGGAGGGGTATTGTTCAGCCCTCTTATATTAATATCATAATTCCCATTGGTGGTCTCTCGCACCAGCACCCCCGGCAAGAGGCGTAGGGCCTCCATGATGCTTAGACAGCCTGCCTGTTCTATTTCCTGACGGGTGATGACCGAAATCGCTATTGGAGCTTTAAAAATAGATTCTGCCTCGCGAGAGGCACTCACAATGATGTTGCCCTCATATTTTTCGGGCGATAGCAAAAGTATATTTTCTACCGGGGCTACCAACATCGGATTGGCAGAAAGGGTATCCTTCTGGGCCAAAGCGGGTATAGCCCCGCTTATTCCAAAGAACAAGCCCCAAAATAAATGAGGACAACGAATCAATGTAGGCATTTGATTTGGTTAGGAACTCTCTGTCCAAAAAGGACCCTTAAGATTCAGTGCAAGAAACTAAATTTATAAAATTTATAATCCTTGTTGAAACAAAAATAAGGCGAGAGTTGAAAAAAGGGAAATAATTATCCCTGCGAAATGTAAGTTTTGGGAGGGGAAATTGCCCCGTTTTGAGGAGCCTCGGCCTCAAAAGGATGGGCGGTGAAAAAGGGAAAAACAAAAGTAAATTTGGCTCCTTGCCCGGGCTGGCTTTTCAGACGTACTTCTCCCTGCAACTGCTGCACCACCTGCCGCACAATATAAAGCCCCAGGCCCGAGCCATCGGATAACTCGGTTCCGCGATAAAACATCGAGAAAATCTTGCCAATTGCCTCTTCTGAGATGCCAATCCCGTTATCAAGAAAGGAAATTTCAAAATGCGATTCGTTTAAGGCACTCACTTTTATTTCCAAAAAAGAAGAATCGGCATACACATTTTGGTACTTGATGGCATTGGAAATCATATTTCCAAATATAATTCTGAGGCGCATAGGTTCGCTTTCTACCCTCAGGCCGGGAGCCACCACCAGGCGGATATCGAGGCGGTCTGCATTCTTCAAAAAAACAGTTCCTCGTAACATTCGCGCACAATTTGCGAGAAATCTACCTCTTGGGCTTTTACTTCGCTCCGCTCGGCCCGCAAAAAAACAATCAGATTGCTGGTAAACTGGTCCAGGCGATGCAGGCTATAGTCCATCAATTCGTGATAACGGCTAAATTCTTCCACCGGAATGTTGGTGGTCCGAATGAGGTTAATCAAGCCCATCACCGAAGCCAGTGGGGCCCGAATATCGTGCGAAACCCGATAAACAAACTGGTCTAGCTCTGTGTTACGCTGCTCGAGAGAAGTGAGCGTTTCCCTTAGTTTTTCTTGCGAATCAAGGAGCATCTGGTTTTGCTCCTCCAGTTGCCGATTGAGGGCCACCGTTTCGTGCAACAAATGCTGGATTTGCTGTCCCCGCTTTTCATTTTCGCTTACATCATTACCCACTCCGTAATAATTGCCTTTGGCAAAAAGAATACTCCAGTCAATCCAGGCCCGCTGACCACCCTTTTTTATAATCTGTCCGGTAAAACGGTGGGCTTGCCCTTCCTGCCGCACCAGTTCCAGGAGGAGCTGAAGGATGCGGGGTTTGTCTTCGGGCGAAAAACAATGTTCAAAAGTAATTTTTGGGATTTGGTTTTGCTCATAATCCATGCCGTGGTTGGCATAGATAATCTCCCGGCTTTGATTAAGAATGACCACCATGTCCAGCAGGGAGAGGTCAAAAAAGCGGCGAAATCGCGTAGTTGGCTCTACATCACTGACCAGGGGCTGGGCAATTATAAAATAATGGGCTTCTGAGGCCCGCACTATTTTCATTTTTAGGCGGAGCAACTCGTTCAGTTGGGTTTTGAGCGTTATTTTGAAGGAAGTAGAAACCTGGCCAGCTTGTAGTTGCTGGCTTGTCAGGCGCAGGATATGCTGGTCTTCGGATTGGGCGCAAAGCTCAAGCAGGTTTTTTTGCAAGACGGTTCCCGGCGCATATTTTAGACAAGCCCAAAACTGATTATTTAGCCACTCAATTTGAAAATCTGCGTGGAGTTGGCCGTGTAATTCCGAAGAAAATTGGTTGACCAGGCGATAGGCATCCATAGAATTTATTAATATTCCACCTCAAAGGGGATAAACGTTATCGGGATGTTTAAGGTCTCCATAAAATCTTCCCCCTCTTGTAGCAGGTCGGGATTGTCATCAGGATAAAACCAGTTAATAGCCACGGGTTCGCCCCGCTCCGCATAATCGCGAATATACGCCATTATCTGTAATAAGGCCTTAGAAGAACTGCTATTAAAATAAGTAAATTTAAAATTGAAGACAGCCGTGCCCTGCCATTTTTGCTTCCATTCTTTGAGCCATTCAAACACAGGAGCGTAAAACTCAAAAGTGTTTTCCAGAAAAGATTCCCCCTCCATTTCAAAAATCCCTTTTTCCAGGTTAAATCGAATCGCGGGGGTAGAGAAATCATCCTGTCTTGCTTCTAAAATGAGATTTTCCATAAAGTCGGTTTGCATTTTCTTTTTTGATATATGATGACAAGATTAGGTAGGCTTGGTCACGGTCAGCAGGTACATAATCTATCTCAATCGGACTATCCGACAAAAGCACTACTTGCGCCAGGCCAATACTGCCACCCGGTAGGTTTTCCTCCAGGGCCGTTTTACGACATTCATTTTTATACTGACGCAGTTCCTCCGCACTCATTTGGTTAATGCGCGAAAGTCTTTGTTTTAGGGCCCGTATGGCCAAAGCATTGAGCTGATTAATCGTGGTGAGCTGGTATCCCCAGGCATCCTCCTGAATTTGCACCAGTCCAGTAGGGGCTTCCACTTCAGTCCCTATACTAAATTCTTCAGAATACAGGTAAAGATTTTGGCACATTTCCATCAGTACCGAAAACACCTTCCAGCGAAGGTGGGAGGCTTCCGGCATTTTTTGCTTCACCTCACGCCCTAGTTGTGGAATGAGCTTTCCTGTGAAAGGCCCCTGATAGTAAAGCAAGGGGGGGGGCTTTCCGGTGTAGGACACGCTTGGGATAAAAAATGTAAAAATTATGGTGGTAAGACATCTTGATTTTTAGAACAAAGCAGGCTTGGCAATTGTCCTGCGGTTGATTTATTAAATCATTAAATCAAAATCTACACTAAGCGATGATTTTGGCTTCTTCAATTTGCCCAAAAACTTACGCAAGAAAAGAAGAAACAGCTTTTTTAACAAAAAAATCTAAAAATTGCGTGTAGAGCCACTTTTTGACGGAGTTGGGATGGCTCCTGTGGTGCAGAAGGATAAACTGGAAAAGGGATTAGATACCCAAACTTCCCAAATTGGCAATGCCTCCGCTTTTTTCCAACCCGGGCAAAAAAAAGGCCCTTTTAGGGCCTGCTGATAAAAAAAACAAAAAGTCATTTTATTCTCGGACGACTTCCTTGTCCATTTCAATTTCCTGCAAATACTTTTTTTCCACCCGCCGGGCAATGCCGATACTCATTTCATACAGAACCATGAGCGGAATAGCAATCAGGATTTGGCTAAACACATCAGGCGGGGTGATAATCCCGGCAAGCACCAGAATCACAATGACGGCATGGCGGCGGTACTTGCGCATCACGGCCGGGGTGATAAGCCCTACCCGGGCCAGAAAAAAGACCAGTACGGGTAGTTGAAACATCAAGGAGCAAGCCAATACCAGCGTGATGAGGGTGGAAACATACGAAATGATGTCAAACTCATTTTGGATGCTGGGGTCTATCTGATAGCTAGACAAAAAATTGATGGAAAGCGGGGCCACTAGATAGTAGCCAAATAGCGTGCCTATCATAAACAAACTGCTGACATAGAAAGTAGTGCCCCGAGCCACCTTGCGTTCGTTGAGGTGTAGCCCTGGTTTGATAAAACGCCAAATTTCCCAGAAAACATAAGGAAAGGCCGCCACCAGCCCTACCACGATGGAGGCCGTGATATGCATAAAGAACTGCCCGCTCAGCGTGCGGCTTTGCAGGATAAAGTTGAGCTTGTCAATGCAAAGCACGGGAGAATGAAGCAATTCGCCCAAATAGCAAAGCTGGCGATAGGTCCAGAAGTCCGTTCGCGCAGGGGCAAAGATGATGTTTCGGAATACCCATCCCCCATTTACAAAGGCCAGTATCGTGCAAAGGGTGATGCCCAGCAAGCTACGAATAAGATGCCATCGCAGAACTTCAAGATGGTCTAAGAATGACATCTCGGCTTCATCCGGCCCTTTTTCGGGGGCATCTGGGTCATACTTTTCTATTTGCTCATTGCTTACCTGGTCCAGGGGCATATCCGTTTTTTAAGATTTAATGACGCACAAGGCCAATAAGTGAAAAATGGCTTACCAGCCAAACAAGGGATATTCATGCATCCATTCATTGATTTGTGTGCGCAGGGCCTGAATGCGGTCTTCCTCCTGGGCATGCATCAATACTTCATCTATATAATCGGCAATCCGCCGCATATCCGCTTCTTTGAGGCCCCTGGTTGTAACGGCGGCCGTACCCAGGCGCATGCCCGAGGTAATGAAAGGCGATTTATCATCAAAAGGCACCATGTTTTGTTGATGGTGATGTCGGCTTTGATGAGCGTGTTTTCGGCCATTTTGCCCGTGAGTCCCTTTGAGCGCAGGTCAATAAGCATCAGATGGTTATCCGTTCCGCCCGAAATAATCTGATAGCCTTTTTCTACAAAGGCTTGGGCCAGGGCCTGGGCATTGCGCTGCACCTGCCGCATATATTCGGCAAACGCATCGGTGAGGGCTTCTCCATAGGCAACCGCTTTGGCCGCAATGACGTGCTCGAGGGGGCCGCCCTGTGTGCCAGGGAAAACGCCTCCATCCAGCAAGGCCGATACCATTTTGAGCTCGCCTTTGGGCGTTTTTTGGCCCATTGGGTTTTCAAAATCGTGGCGCATCATAATCATTCCGCCCCGGGGACCGCGCAGGGTTTTGTGGGTGGTGGTCGTTACTACATGACAATGCTCGAGAGGGTCATTCAAAAGTCCTTTGGCAATCAGGCCGGAAGGGTGAGAAATATCGGCCAGCAAAAAAGCCCCTACTTCATCGGCGGCCTGACGCAAGAGGGCATACTCCCAATCGCGCGAATACGCCGAAGCCCCACAGATAATCATCTTAGGCCTGACCTCACGGGCTTTTGCGCGCACCTTTTCCCAATCAATCAGCCCAGTTTCTTGCTCTACGCCATAGAAATGAGGGCGATAATACTTGCCCGAAAAATTTACGGGCGAACCGTGCGTAAGGTGGCCGCCATGGGCCAGGTCAAAGCCCAAAATGGCATCGCCAGGCTCAAGCAGGGCCAGCATCACCGCAGCATTGGCCTGGGCCCCCGAATGTGGCTGCACATTGACCCAAGAGGCCTTGAAGAGCTTCTTGGCGCGGTCAATGGCCAGTTGCTCTATCTCATCTACTATCTCACAACCCCCGTAGTAGCGTTTGCCCGGCAAGCCTTCGGCATACTTATTGGTCAAAACCGAACCCATTGCCTGCATTACGGCTTCCGAAGCAAAGTTTTCCGAGGCAATCAATTCTATGCCGCGCATTTGGCGATTTTTTTCCTGAGCAATCAGGCCAAACACTTCCTGGTCTTGGTGGGTGAGGGTGGCAGTCTCCAGCATTATTTTTGTTTTTTTAAGATTGATGACTTTAAGGCAAAGTGTTTACGATTCAATCTATGGGGCACAATATCCTGCCTAAGGCCTATGTTTAGATTTTTTACATGGCTTTGCCCACAAAGTTAACACAAAGGGACGAGATTCTGCAAAAAAACCCCGGCCTCCTGCCTAGAGGCTGGCTTCGCTTTGGGTGCGGAGAGCCGCCTGTAGTGTTTCTATTTCGTACTGGTATTCTTGTTCTTTGGTTTTCCAGGTTTGTTGGGCTTCCCGGAGTTGTTTAAACATTCTTTGCGAATTATCAAGGATTTGCTGGGTACGCAGATTGGCTTTGAGGTGGGTGAGCAGGGCCGCCGTGTTTTCGGCCAGTTTCTCGACAAACTCAATGTGGTGGGCCTCGAAATCATGGAGGCTCAATATTTCAATTACCCCTTCTGCTTCATCATTAAATTTAAGGGCCACGACCAGCAGGCTTTTCATTCGGATTTTATCCAAGCCCGCATCCAGACTGGGATAAGAGGCGGGTAGTTCGGTCAGATAGATGGTTTTGCCGTCGCGGGCGCACTGGCCCGGCAAACCTTCGCCCAGTGCAAAAACGGGTCGGTGTTGTTCCTGCCGGTGGGGGATATAGCCTGCTTGCCAGACCAGCATTTGGCCTTTTTCTGCCGATTCTTCCATCAGGTAGAAGGCTCCGTAGCCAGCCTGAAGGTATTTGATAAGTTCATGCAAAAACTTTTTGTAGAAAGAAGCCTCCAGCGAAGCAATTTGTAAAATACGGCTAAAGCGGGCCAATCCCTCGGCTACCCAGGCTTGTTTTTCTTCGTCCAATTGGCGCTGCTTGATGTCGAGCAGGATTTCTTTGAGGTGCTTCTCCCTTTCATTAAGCTGTCGATTTTTCTCGTTGGCTTCGCTGAGCAAGGTATGCGTGTTTCGCTCAAACTGGCCATTGAGATAGCGCGAAAAAATCAAGACCACAAGCAGGTTTACAATCACAAAAGTGATGTCTTCGGTCATAACGGTTGAGTAGGCCTCACCAGGAATGCCCAAGTCTTGAAGTGTTAGGCCAAGGACTTCGTGCAACCAGCGATATCCAAATACCCCGCAAAATAAAATCACCGCCACCGAAAAAATCAGGTAGAGCTGCTCCCCCCTGGTAAACAAGACCATGGGAATCACTACTGTACTGATGATAAAGAATCGCGGTGATATATAATGAATCAATCCTATTTTATCGGGGGTGTAGAGCTTGATATTGAGATTGAGCCAGAGGGTAGTGAGGGCGGGCAAAATGCTCATAGATAGTCGGGATACTACGTTCAATCCCAAACGATTGAAAACTAAGACCCCCCAGCCAAAAAAACTCAGGGGCAGGAGTGTCCAGGCGGCCGCAAAATTGCCCCGGATAAGCAAAATCACTACCAGGAGGTAAAAACTCCCAATGCCCCCCACAATAAGACCCACCAGATTGGAAAGGCGGATGCGCTGCTGCAACAAAAACGACATCTCAGGCCGCAAGCCTATGCCCGTCAGATATTCCCAATACCGGTGAATGTTTCCCATCTGTTTTTTGAATGTCAAACTACAAAAATAATACTGATTTTAAACCAATTGTAGAGAATCTCTTTTCGGGTGCTACGTGAGAGCTAGCAAAGCTATCGATTCTTCCAACTAAAATCTGCACTTTGCTTGCCTTTTTCACAGAGTTTGTATTAACTTTTCAAGAAGCCAAATGCTTTCCGGCGGATTTTGGTAATTTTGCTTTTGAATTACCCCAAATCTGGTATGCAAAAGATACGAAACATCGCCATCATTGCCCACGTTGACCACGGCAAAACCACGCTGGTGGCAAAATCATCCATTTTTCCAAAATCTTTCGTGAAAATCAGGAATTTCAAGACCTGATTCTGGACAACAACGACCTCGAGCGCGAACGGGGCATCACCATCGTTTCCAAAAACGTGTCGGTGCGCTACAAAGATTACAAAATCAACATCATTGATACCCCGGGTCACGCCGACTTTGGCGGCGAAGTAGAACGGGTACTCAAAATGGCCGATGGCGTTTTGCTGCTGGTGGATGCTTTTGAAGGCCCCATGCCCCAAACCCGCTTTGTGCTCAGCAAAGCCCTCAGCCTCGGCCTGAAGCCCATCGTGGTAGTCAATAAGGTGGATAAGCCCAATTGCCGCCCCGACGAAGCCCACGAAGCTGTTTTTGACCTCATGTTTAGCCTGGATGCCACCGAGGAACAACTGGATTTTGTAAGCATCTACGGCTCGGCCAAGCAAGGCTGGATGGGGCTGGACTGGAAAAGCCCTACCGACAGCATTGAGCCGCTTCTCGAGGCCATCGTGGCCCATATTCCGCCCGCTCCCTACCACGAAGGCACGCCCCAAATGCAAATTACCTCCCTGGATTTCTCCTCTTTTGTTGGTCGTATTGCCATCGGACGGGTCATCCGGGGCACTATAAAGGAAAATACCGATATGGCCCTCATCAAAGCTGATGGCAAGCCCAAAAAAGTAAGGATAAAAGAAATTCATGTCTTTGAAGGCCTGGGCCGCAACAAGGTCAATGAGGTCTCCTCGGGCGAAATTTGCGCCCTCACCGGAATAGAAGATTTTGAAATCGGAGATACCCTCAGCGACTGGGAAAACCCCGAAGCCCTGCCCCGCATTGCCGTGGACGAACCCACGATGAGCATGCTTTTCACCATCAACAACTCTCCTTTCTTTGGTAAGGAAGGCAAATTTGTAACCTCGCGCCACCTTCGCGACCGCCTCTTCAAAGAGACGGAGAAAAACCTGGCCCTCAAAATAGAACCCACCGACAGCGAAGACAAGTTTCTGGTCTATGGCAGGGGCATTTTGCACTTGTCGGTCCTGATAGAAACTATGCGCCGCGAAGGCTATGAGTTTCAGGTAGGCCAGCCACAAGTACTTTTTAAAGAGGTAGAAGGCCAAAAACACGAGCCCTACGAAACCCTGGTGGTGGACGTACCTGCCGAATCATCGGGCAAGGTCATAGAGTTGGTTACCCAGCGCAAAGGCGACCTCCTGATGATGGAAACCAAAGGCGAATGGCAACACCTTGAATTTAGCATTCCGGCCCGGGGCCTGATTGGCCTTCGCAACCTAGTCCTGACGGCTACCGCCGGCGAGGCCGTGATGAACCACCGCTTCCAGGAATACAAGGCTTTCAAAGGCGAAATAGAAACCCGGGGAAATGGTTCCCTTATCTCAATGGAAACGGGTATGGCCACCGCCTATGCCCTGGATAAGCTCCAAGACCGGGGGCGTTTTTTTATTGAACCCGGGGACGATGTTTATACGGGCCAGGTGATTGGCGAAAACAGCCGCGAGGGCGATATGGTGGTCAATGTGCAAAAAGGCAAAAAACTAACCAATATGCGGGCCGCGGCTCTGATGCCAATGTCAAGATTGCGCCTAAAATACAGTTTTCGCTGGAAGAAACCATGGAATACATCAAAAAAGACGAATACGTCGAAATCACGCCCCAATCTATCCGAATGCGCAAAATTTTGCTGGACGAAAACGAGCGCAAACGCGCCAAAAACCCCGCCCTGGTTTAAGATTCCCCGTTTTTTTTCTGATTTTGTACCCCGAAAAGCCCCTG
>JAAUUB010000120.1 GCA_012031215.1 Microscillaceae bacterium
AGTGGAAGAAGCCACCGTAGGGCCCTCACTGCGGGCAAGGAATCCATACAGCAGGGCTTAAACTCTATGCTCCTGGGTCTGGGCCTGGTGATTGTGTTTATGATATTGTACTACCGCAGCAGTGGGGTAGTGGCCAATATTGCGCTTTTCCTGAATATCTTTTTGATTATCGGGATGCTGGCCCAAATCAATGCCGTGCTGACCTTGCCCGGTATTGCGGGCATAGTGCTCACGATTGGGATGTCGGTAGATGCCAACGTGCTTATTTTTGAGCGGATAAAAGAAGAACTGGCCAAAGGCCGCACGATGCGCACGGCCGTCACCGAAGGCTTTAGCCGGGCCATGTCTTCCATCATTGATTCCAACGCCACCACCTTTCTGATTGGGCTTATCCTCTTTTTGAATGGAACCGGCGCCGTGAAAGGCTTTGCCACGACCCTGATGATAGGCATTCTTTGCTCTTTGTTTTGTGCCATTTTTATCACCCGTCTGGTGATAGAGTTTATACTGGCCCGCAACGGTGGCAAAGGACTTCGCTTTGATGGCTTGATTTTCCGCAATACCTTCAAAGGACTGGGCATCAACTTTGTGCAGTTACGCCGCCCGGCCTATATCTTATCGGCCATTGTGCTGTCCATTGGGATAATCACGATGATTTATCCCGGTCTTTCGCTGGGGGTGGACTTCAAAGGGGGCCGCTCCTATGTGATAGAATTTAATGCCCCTGTTTCGGTCAAAGAGGCAAGGCAGGAAGTCATCAAAAAGCTGCCTGGCAGTGTAGAAGTAAAAACCTTTGGGGGCAATAACAAACTCAAAATCACGACCAGCCACCTCATCGAGGACGAAAGCCCCGAAGCCGACCAAAAAGTGCAGGAACTGCTGATGGCCGGGCTCAAGTCATTTGAAAATAAAAAACCCGACGTGGTGGGCTTCTCGAAAGTGGGGGCAACCATTGCCGACGACATCGCCCAAACAGCCTACCTCGCCGTAGGACTGTCCTTTCTGGCCATTTTTATTTACATTTTCTGGCGGATTGGGGAGTTTAAACTTTGGCAATATGGCGTGGGGGCATTGGTAGCTTTGGTGCACGATGTCTTGATTTTGCTGGGCCTGATAGGCATTGCCAAGCTTTTTGGAATCATTTATGAAATAGACCAGGTCTTTATTGCCGCTTTGCTCACCCTGGTGGGGTATTCCATCAATGACACGGTGGTGGTCTTTGACCGTATTAAAGAAAACCTCACCACCAAAAATAAATCGCTCCAAGATGCAATGGTGGGTGAGCAGATGAACGAGGCCATCAACATTACCCTGAGCCGCACCATTATGACCTCAGGTACAACCGTACTGGTGGTACTCATGCTCTTCCTCTTTGGTGGAGAAGTGCTCAGTGGTTTCTCATTTTCTTTGCTGGTGGGCATTCTGGTCGGGACCTATTCTTCCATTTTTGTAGCTTCTCCGGTTTTCCTGGATGTGGTGTTGTGGTCAAATAAGCTCAAAGCCGCCCGCGCCAAGCGTGCCTAAACCGCCTTTATTCATTATTAAAAGCCTGGGCGTTTGCACACCCAGGCTTTTTTTATTCCGCCTGTTAGCAAGAAAGGCCACATACCTAATTCCGGCAAAAACAGGGCGGCCCAGCCCGGCACCCAAAAACTGGAAAGCTTGTCTGCGGAAAAAATGCTGACATCCTGTGGCGCCAAAAGAGAATGAAGTGATGCCACTTGGTGCGGAAGGCCTCCTAAAAGCAAAAACCCCGCCCCGGACTTGTGCATCCTGGGCAGGGTTATTGGAAGGCGCGAGCCAGGCCGGTTTTACTGCTTGATGAGGCTAAATGTCAATACGACACTCCCTATCTTGGTATTTTGGGCATTGACCGTGAAGTTGAGACGGTTATTGGCCAATCCAAAGTTCAGCAGATTGGCAAAGCCTGCCCCAGCCCCAGCCAGCGACATGGTAGAGCCCGATAGGGTATAATTGCCACTGTATTGGGTCGGAGTGAATGAATCTACCGGAAGGCCACTCAGGGAATAGGTATTGTCGCTGTTGAAACTAAGCCTGAAATCGCTAAATTCCGAAAGATTGGCCCCCTGATTATTTATTTTTACGTCCCCGGGCCGCCAAGTGCCTACATAGGCCGGTGGATTGGGAGCCGGCTCCGTGCCCTCGTCATCCCCACAACTGCTTAGAAGTATCACCAGGGTAAAAAACAAGTAGATTATTTTTTGAAGTTTCATAAGACTTATTGGTTTAATGTTGGGATTTTGTTGAAATGAGCCGTGAGACTGCCCACGACTCTTGGGGTTTATTGCTTGATTAATCTTCTGACAAGGCTAAATCCGGTCTCTGTACTGATTTGCAAGAAGTAAAGTCCTGCACTCTTGCCCCGCAGGTCTATCAACTTTTCCTGATGCCCATTGCGTTTTTCCAGGCCTCCACTTTCCACAAGATGACCAAGTGCATCATACACCTGATAATGAAGCCCTTCGGGGAGTGCAGTTTCTACCCGCACGGTAAAATAGCCCTGTACGGGATTAGGATAGACCTGCGTTCCTTCGGCTATCTCTACTTCAAGAAGGGCCGTCGCCAGGCCTACCTCAATGACATCACAAGTGATTTCTGCCGGATTAAACGTGGCATTGCCTGCTACATTGGCTTTGAGGGTAATTGTACCCGCCGCCTGAACCGAGATGACATTGCCGCTGAGGGTCGCCACACCACTGGCTGGCACCGTAGTAATGCTGAACGTAACAGGCAATCCCGAACTGGAAGTGGCTGCACCCAATACCAATTGATTGTTGTTGCTATTGAATGCAAATACCGTAGGCGGACATTCAAAGGTGATGGTTTGGTTTTGAGGGGCAGCAGCATTTACTACTAGGTTTTGTGTTACATTCGGAGCGGCATTGTAGTTGGCATTGCCTACTTGTGAGGCTGTAATAATTGTTGTTCCAGCCCCTACAATCGTAACGGTATTGCCTGAAACAGTAGCTACAGCAGTATTAGAACTGGTATAACTCACCGCTAGACCTGAACTTGCTGTCGCCGTCAAATCAAAAGGTGCGTCTCCAACCGTCTTGGCTGGTAGGGCAGCAAAAGTGATGGTTTGGTCTGCTTTGTTTACTACCAAATCTTGCGTTACATTCGGGGCGGCATTGTAATTGGCATTGCCTGCTTGTGAAGCGGTAATGGTTGTTGTTCCTGCCCCTACAATCGTAACGGTATTGCCTGAAACAGTGGCTACGGCAGTATTGGAACTGGTATAGCTTACGGGCAAACCTGAACTTGCCGTAGCTGTCAAATCAAAAGGGGCGTCTCCAAAAGTTTTGGGAGCTAAGGCGGCAAAGGTGATGGTTTGATTGGCTTTGTTCACGACCAGGTTTTGCGTTACATTCGGAGCAGCATTATAATTGGCATTGCCTGCTTGTGAAGCGGTAATAATCGTTGTTCCTGCTCCTACAATCGTAACGGTATTGCCTGAAACCGTAGCTACAGCAGTATTGGAACTTGTATAGCTTACTGCCAAACCTGAACTTGCTGTAGCTGTCAAGTCAAAGGGGGCATCGCCAAAGGTTTTGGGAGCTAAGGCGGTGAAGGTGATGTTTGGTTTGCCTTAGTAATAGTAACAGTCGCATTACAAGTAGCAATATTTCCATTATTATCTTCTACTGTCAGGGTAACGGTATAAGTACCTACTGCTGTAAAATTAGTTTGACTAAGACTTAAATTGGCAATGCCACAAGTAGCTGTACTTCCATTGTTAATGTCGTTGGTAGTAATATTGATGCCACTTGGCTGATAGGTAGCCGTAAAATTCTTACAAACTGCATTGACATTGCTATTGATGTTTAAGTTACTGCCATTGTTATTACCCACAATTTGTGGCGTGCTTGAAACTACTCTGACACGATAGCCTGTGCCATTGGGTGTGCCAAGCGGGATTGTGGCAGTTATTGTACCCGAAGGAGCACCACCACTCAGTTCCAATGTACCGATAGCAGTCGGGGTATCAAAAGAACCCGCAGCATTGGAAAGTTGTACGGTAAAGACATTCCTGCTGCAAAGTTTCCAGTGGTGGTAAAACCTACATTAATCGTGCTGTTTGGACAGAAAGTGCCAGCAGGAATGTTGGCTGTAGTGATAGAAGTAAATTCAGTAGCAAAAACTCTTGCCAATCTATTTCTGCCAATATTGTTGTAAGCTGTGAAAAAACCGCCTACAACTATCTTATCATCTGGCTGAAGCACCAAAGATCGAACAGTGCCATTAAATCCTTGTCCAGGATTGAAACTTGTATCAATACTACCATTAGTATTTATCCGTGTTATTCTTCGGCGAGTAAAACTACCATGTACTGTAAAATCTCCCCCAGCAATAATTCTTCCATCAGGTTGCAAAGCCAAGGTACGTACAGTACCATTCGGACCTCTGTATGCACCAAAAGTAGTCCCTATAAAAAATGTATTGTCTAATGTACCATCTGGATTGATGCGAAAAACCCTATCTCTACCAGTTCCATTATAACTTTCTGCTGAACCTCCTGCTAAGATTTTACCATCTGGCTGAATGAGTACTGCGTATATTTGGGAGGTATTAAAAAAGCCAGAACCTGGATTAAAACTTGTATCTATCAATCCATTGGGATTGATTCTCACAATTTTGCTTCTATTTGTACCGTTATAAGTACCAAAATTACCTACCAACATGATTTTCCCATCCTCTTGAATAGCCATATCAATTACCCAACTATTAAAACCTGTCCCTGGATTGAAGTTAGTATCATTGCTTCCATCTGCATTCAAGCGTATGATTCTATTACGAGCTGTGCCATTGTAATTGGTAAATGCACCCCCAACCAAAATTTTCCCATCCTCTAAGACCTTGATGGTATATACCCAATCATTAAATCCCGTACCAACCTCAAAGCTGGTGTCTAATGAACCATCAGGATTTAATCTTGCAAGCCCATTGCGTGCTATTCCATTGAAACTGGTAAAAATTCCCCCAGCTAATATTTTCCCATCAGCTTGAAGTTCCAAGTTATATACAGCATCATTAAAACCTGTACCCGTATCGAAACTCTCATCTAAGGTTCCGTCTGGATTTAAACGGAGGATATTACTTGTGGGCTGGTCAAAAAATCTTGCAAAGCCTCCAGCTACAATTATTTTTCCATCTGGTTGCCGTAAAACTTTCAAAACCCCACTATCTAGTCCTGAACTTGTATTAAAAAGAACATCTAAACTTCCATTCTCATTGAGTCTTGTTAAACCTCTACGGTCAGTATTATGGAAAATCGTAAAGTTTCCGCCAACCAAAATTTTATTGTCGGGTTGAACTACAATTGCATTTACATCTTCATCTCTGAATCCACCTTGCGTATCAAAATTTGTATCAACGCTCCCATTGCTGTTCAATTGAACGATTCTTCCTTTTGACTCACCATGAAGGTAGTAAATAAACCTCCTACCAAGATTTTTCCATTTGCCAATACTTGAATGGGTCTAACTTGGTCATTGAAGCCTGTACCAATATTAAAATCATTGTCCAAACTTCCATCGGGGTTAAGTCGAACAAACTATTACGGGTTAATCCATTAAATCTGGTATATTCTCCCCCTACCAGTATTTTATTATCGGGTTGAAGCGTAATTCTCCACACAAAACTTCCCGTACTCACCCCCGTGCCAGTATTGAAATCAGTATCCCTGCTACCATCTAAATTGAGTCGTGTAATCCTATTTTGAGTAACCCCATTGAAAGAAGTGAAACTACCTCCCAGAAGTATTTTATTATCAGGCTGAATTGCAATTGAAATTACACCATTATTAAATCCTGTCCCTACATCCAGACTTGTGTCTAAATTGCCATTAGGCTCAATACGAACAAATCGGTTACGTGCTGTACCATTGTAACTTGTAAAAGTACCTCCAACCAATATCTTACCATCAACTTGCAGGGCTATTCTATCAACACCACCATTAAACCCAGAACCAGGGTTGAAATCAGTATCATAAGTTCCGTCTGGGTTCAATCTTGCGATTCGGTTTAGGGCTAATCCATTAAATCTTGCAAAAACACCTCCTACAACTATTTTTCCATCACCTTGAATCGCAATTGTATTTACAACAAGGTTGCCAAATGAAGGGAGGGAAGTAAAACCCGTTCCTGGGTCAAAACTGGTGTCTAGTGTACCATCCACATTGATACGAGCAATACCACTTCTACTTGTACCATTGTATGCAGTAAATGTTCCTACAGCCAAAATCTTGCCGTCAGCTAGTCGTACCATATCCCTTACAGTACCATTAAAGCCATCAATTTCGCCAAATCCAGTATCATCTGGATTAAAACTCGGGTCATTATCCCCAGGATTTTGCCCATACGCTTGGCTACCTAGTAGCAAGGGAATGAGGAGCATTAAGAAAAATAAATAAAATCTGTTCATTGTTAGTAATGATAAAAATGGATTGAAAATTTTATGATTGGACTTTCCCTCTTTGGTTTTTTAGAGGGGCTTAGGTAATCTTGTTCCTTTAATCATCTTCTCGCGCCGTTATGACAAGCCTCCCGAAAAAAAATCATAAACACCTGACTATCAATGGAAAAAAATTTCAAAGTTTTGCTTGTAAATCCGCGATGGCCGGGCAGGAGCAGGTTGTAGTGCCTGGCTATGGATACCAAGTGCTGAAGCACCCGCGGCATAAGCCATTTCGGCTTGGAGTGCCTTGCGGGTGGCATCCCAAACATTGCGTTTGTTGTGGGTAATGAGGGGCTTGTTTTTAGTGAGTGTAAGGTGGTGAATTTAGAGGCTTTGCCCGCCCAAATCGAGGACGAAAAGGCGTATTTGCCTCCCGCCCTTGGGGGCTTTTCGGATAGAGAATCACTGTTCTAAGCCTTTTTCGTGGTTTTTCCACCATTCTATGAGCTCATCCGGCCAAGTATTGCTTGCCCTACTGGCCGAAGTTTTGCCCAAGTCTTCTTGAGGCAAGGTTTGTGTGTGGTGAGGGCTTGGATTTGCTTTTGGTCTTTGGGATAAGGCTTGCACTTGCTCCTCCCCATTTGCTTTTGGAGAGAAGCCCAGGAATCAGCATCTATGCCTTGAGGTGTTTCAGCCTTTTGTAATTGTTGGATTTGTGCTTGCAAACTGCCTAAGTCCCTACTCACAACCCGAAGTCATATCAGCCAACAAAAAGCCCCGCAACCTTATCCACACGCAGGCCCACAAAATCAGGCATTACCCAAAGTGTGCCTTGAAGTTCCTCGGGTGTATGCGTGGTGCTCAGGCCCACCACCAGGCATTTGGCTCGGAGTGCGGCTTCCACCCCTGCCAGCGAATCTTCAAAAACGAGGCAGCGGCCTGGGTCAAGCCCCAGCGCGGCACTGGCCTTCAAATAGATTTCGGGGTCTGGCTTGCCGTGGGCAATCTGGCTTTCATCTACAATGACTTGGAAAAGTGGCGCAAGGCCCGTTTTCTCGAACATAAACGCGACATTTTCGGGGGGAGCAGAGGTGCCAATGGCCATCGGCACCCCCGCTTGGTGCAGGGCTTGCACAAAGTCGGCCAGGCCGGGCACCAGTTGAATATGCGGGGCATAGATTTCCCGAAAGAGGCTTTCTTTTTCCTGGGCATAGCGGGCCACCTCGGCATCGGTCAGCTCGCCAAACACATTGCGCAGCCAGTCTTTGTTGGAACGGCCATAGATGCGCTCCCGCAGTTGGGTCTCGCTCAGGTCCTGTCCATAGCGTTGACAAAAGCTTTTGAGGGCTATCTTGTGATAGGGGTTACTGTCCACCATCACCCCGTCCATGTCAAAAATCACGGCAAAGTCCGGCATTTTATTAGGTTTTGTTTTTACACACAAGATTACTGTTTTTTTGAAGGATTGTGCTCCGCCCCGGAGGATATTTTTATATGAAAGCTCCCCAGAGGAAAAATCCTCCCTGGCACGACGGGCCTCTTTCCCTCCAAGCATTGCGAATGCCTTAAAAAAAGCGCATATTTGCTTCTTGTTTAAAAAAATCTTAAACCCCCTGACCATTATGAACCAAGACCAATGGAAAGACGCGAAAGCCCGCACTTCGGCTTTGAGGAGGTATCTTTGACTACGACCAGAAGCTAAAACTCATTGAAGAAAAGGAAGCCCTGACCCAAAAACCCGACTTTTGGGACGACCCCAAAGCCGCCGAGGTCCTGCTTAAGGAAATCAAAGCCATCAAGGTCTGGACCGAAAACTATGCCCAGGTACAAGGCCTGCTGGACGAGCTGGAGGTCTTGTACGAATTTTGGGAAGCGAGTGAAGCCGAAGAAGCCGAGGTGGACAAGGCCTTCGAGAAGCTCCAGAAAGCCCTAGAAGACCTGGAGTTTAAAAAAATGCTCAGTGGAGAGGAAGATGCCCTAAGCGCCATTCTTGAAATCAACCCCGGAGCCGGGGGCACGGAAAGCAATGACTGGGCCGAAATGCTCATGCGGATGTATATCCTCTGGGGCGAAAAAAACGGCTACAAGGTCAAAGAAATTAACTACCAACCGGGCGAAGTGGCGGGTCTTAAATCGGCCACCCTGGAAGTGGAAGGCGATTTTGCTTATGGCCACCTCAAAGCCGAAATTGGCGTGCACCGCCTGGTGCGCCTCTCCCCATTTGATTCGGGAGGCCGACGCCATACTTCCTTTGCCTCTGTATTTGCCTATCCGGTAGTGGACGACAGCATCGAGATTGAAATCAATCCGGCGGATATTGACTGGGATACCTTCCGTTCGGGAGGAGCCGGGGGGCAGAACGTCAACAAGGTAGAAACGGCCGTACGACTTCGCCACAAACCCAGCGGCTTGATTATTGAGTGCCAGCAAGAGCGTTCGCAGTTACAAAACAAAGAAAAAGCCCTGAAAATGCTCAAATCCCGGCTTTATCAGTTGGAAGTAGAGAAGCGCAATGCCGAAAAAGAAAAGATAGAAGGCACAAAACGCAAGATCGATTTTGGCTCGCAAATCCGTAGTTATGTCCTGCATCCTTATAAATGATAAAAGACCTGCGCACCGGGCACGAGCGTTCGGATGTGCAAAATGTGCTGGATGGCGACATAGAGGACTATATCAAGGCCTTTTTGATGCAACATAAAAAAACCAGGAAAGGATCAGACCTGCCCCTAAGCAAGTCTGACCTTTTCCCGGCCCTCTTTCGTTTCAAAATTTAGGCCTCGGCAGACGGCTCCGTTTGACTGGTTTGGCCGGCCTTCTTTGCCGCAAATTCCTGCTTGATGGCTTCTACATCAACCCTTTTGATTTCGGGCTTGCGGGTGCGCTGTTTCATAATTACCTTGCGGTTAACGGCGCGGGCTTTATTCTTACGGTCTTTGCGTTGTAATCTCGTTACGGCCATGACAATTCGTTTTTTTGATTGAGGCGCAAAATTAAAGTATTCCTGCCCAATGGCCAAATGAAACTGTCTTTTAGGGGGCGCTTTTTTTGGAGAAAAGATGTAGTTTTGTGGTTTACTAAGTGAGTTTGCTCCGCCGCATTTTTTAGAAAGCCCATTTGAATATGCAAAAACCCGCTTTGCCCAAAGGAACCCGCGATTTTGCCCCGGAGGTAATGGCCCGGCGCAATTTTATACTGGACCATATCCGCGACACTTTCGAGAAATTTGGCTTTCAGGCCCTCGAGACCCCCGCCGTAGAACGCCTCGATGTGCTCACGGGCAAGTATGGCGAGGAAGGCGATCAATTGATTTTTAAGATTTTAGACTCGGGCGATTACCTGGCCGGGCTTTCCCCGTCCGATTTTCAGGATTACAAAAAGCTAAGCCCCAAAATTGCGGAAAAGGCCCTCCGCTATGACCTGACCGTTCCCTTTGCCCGCTTTGTAACGATGCACCGCAGCGGGCTGGCTTTTCCCTTCAAGCGCTACCAAATCCAGCCCGTATGGCGGGGCGACCGCCCGCAAAAAGGTCGCTATCGGGAGTTTTATCAATGCGATGCCGATGTAGTGGGCACAGATTCTTTGCTCTGCGAGGCCGAAATTATCCTGATGATAAATGAAGTATTAGACAAGCTGGGCCTTCGCAATTTCACGCTCAAAATCAATAATCGTAAGATTTTATCCGGGCTGGCTGAATTTGTGGGCCATCCCGACCAGGTAGGCCCTATGTGCGTGGCCATTGATAAACTCGACAAAATAGGCCCGGAAAAAGTGCTGGAAGAATTGGCCGAAAGAGGTTTTGGCGAAAGTGCCTGTGAAAAAATTCGCCCTTTGCTGGCCCTGGACGGCACTTATGAAAGCAAGATGGCTTTTCTTGATGAAATTTTTACCCATTCAGAAACAGGCCGACAGGGACAAGCCGAAATCCGGCAAATGCTGGCCCTGGGGCAGGCTTATACCCAGGCCCGTGATTTTATCCAGGACTATCACCTTGATTTTGACCTCACCCTGGCGCGTGGGCTTACCTACTACACCGGGGCCATTTTTGAGGTCAAAGCCCTGGGGGTGAGCATCGGCAGCATCAGCGGGGGGGGGCGTTATGACAACCTCACTGGCGCTTTTGGCATGCCCGGAGTGTCGGGGGTCGGTTTTTCCTTTGGGGTGGACCGTTTGTATGACGTAATGGAAGAATTGCAGCTTTTTCCGGCCGAAACCGCCCTGAGCACCCAGGTCTTGTTTAGCAATTTTGGGGAAGCGGAGCAGGCTTTTTCTTTGCCACTGGTGCGGCAATTTCGCCAGGCCGGAATTAATACCGAAATCTACCCGGAAGCGGCCAAGCTCAAAAAACAAATGCAGTATGCCCATCAAAAAAACATCCCTTTTGTGGTGCTGGTGGGCGAAACCGAACTGGCCCAAGAAAAGCTTATGCTCAAAGACATGCGCACTGGGGCCCAGCTTTTGCTATCCGCCCAAGAGGCCCAGGCCCGGGTGCGAGCCGCAGAAATGGGATAATGCCAGGAGGGCTATTTTTGTAACCAAAGGTTTATTTTAAAAATACATATTCATGAAAATTTATTGCTGCTTATGCTTGCTTTTGGGGCTGTCCCAGGCAGCCCCCCTGCTGGCCCAAACGCCCAAGCCCCCTTATACCAGTTCCAAATTTGAGCAATTGGAGGAGCTACTGCCTACGCCCAATAACTACAGGGCCGCCGACGGCGCGCCCGGCCACGAGTACTGGCAGCAAAAAGCGGATTATAAAATTGAGGTGCAGCTCAACGATGCCCAACAATCGCTAACGGGCAAAGAAAACATCACTTATTATAACTATTCGCCCAATGAACTCAAATATCTCTGGGTACAACTGGACCAAAATCGCTTCCACAACCAGTCTGATACACACGAAAGCCAATCCGTAGAAATGAATGACCCGGGTAGCCTAATCACCTACCTGCGGGGCATCAATGCCAACCACGGCTTCAACATCCTGGCTGTTAAGGATGCCCAGGGCAAGCCCCTCCCCCATCAAATCAATAAAACCATGATGCGGATAGACCTGCCCGCGCCCCTCAAAGCCAAAGGGGGCACATTTAGCTTTTCTATTGAGTGGAATTACCGCATCATTGAGCAGGCCCGCTTCAATGGCCGCGCCGGTTATGAATTTTTCCCGGAAGATGGCAATTATCTTTATGAAATTGCCCAGTGGTTTCCGCGCATGTGTGTCTATGACGATGTGAATGGCTGGCAAAACAAGCAATTTTTGGGAAGGGGCGAATTTGCCCTGCCCTTTGGCGATTATGAAGTAGCCATCACCGCCCCGGCAGACCACCTAGTGGCGGCCACCGGCGAGCTCCAAAACCCGGAGGCAGTTTTGAGCGAAGAACAGCGAAAACGCCTCAAAAAAGCCGAGAAGGCTAGCAGCCCGGTGCTGATTGTGAGCCAGGAAGAAGCTGTAGCCAATGAAAAAAGCCGTAGCCAGCAAACCAAAACCTGGATATACAAGGCACAAAATGTCCGTGATTTTGCCTGGGCCAGCTCGCGCAAATTTATCTGGGATGCGATGCGGGTAGAAATAGAAGGAAAGCCGACCTGGGCCATGTCCTACTATCCCAAAGAAGGCAATCCGCTTTGGGGCCAGTATTCTACCAATGTGGTGGCCCATACCCTCCGGGTCTATTCCAACTATACCATTCCTTATCCCTATCCGGTGGCCATTTCGGTGCATGGGCCAGTGTTTGGAATGGAGTACCCCATGATTTGCTTCAATGGCGGCCGCCCCCAGCCCGACGGCACCGTGCCCGACCTCACCCGGCGGGCCATGATTTCGGTCATCATTCACGAAGTAGGCCATAATTTCTTTCCGATGATTGTCAACTCGGACGAGCGCCAATGGACCTGGATGGATGAGGGACTCAACAGCTTTTGTCAGTACCTGGCCGAAAAAGAGCTTCCCCAACAGCCCTGGGCCAAGGCCGATTATCCCGGCACGTATCCTTCGCGTCGTGGCCCGGCTAAAAATATTGTGCCTTATATGAAGGCCGACCCTGGCTTCCTGGTGCCTATTATGACCAATTCGGAGCAGATAGCCGACCGCCAGTTTGGCAACAATGCATATGGCAAACCCGCCACTGCCCTCAATATCCTGCGCGAAACGGTGATGGGGCCCACCCTTTTTGATTATGCTTTCAAAGAATACGCCCGTCGTTGGGCTTTTAAGCATCCCCAGCCGGCCGATTTTTTCCGCACGATGGAAGATGCCTCCGCCTTTGACTTAGATTGGTTCTGGCGGGGCTGGTTTTACACCACCGAAGCTTGCGACATTGCCCTCGATGCCGTAAAGGAATACCAGTTTACCCAGCGAAAAAATAAGCTTATGCCGGAAGAAACTCCTTTTGAACTGGCCGAAATCAACGAAACGCTGCTGAACCTTCTGGATGAGAAAGACCGAAAAATAGTGGACACCGAGGCGTATTATTATGAATTGAAGCTCAAAAACGAAGGCGGCCTCCTGATGCCGGTCATTGTGCAGGTCAATTATGCCGATGGTACTTCCGAAATCCGAAGAATGCCCGCCGAAATCTGGCGGCTCAATCCGGCTGAAATTACCCGGGTGGTCATTACGAATAAGCAGGTTGCTTCTTTTGTGCTGGACCCTCAGGAAGAAACCGCCGACATTGACACCGAAGACAATGCCTACCCCCGAAAAGGAAGGGAAAATTCGCGCTTTCAGAAATTTAAAGAAAACAAAGCCCAGGATTGAGGCAGTTTTTTTCGGAATAAGCGACTAAATATTTGGACGCAAAAAAGGGAATCGCTAAATTTGCAGTCCGTAAAAAGTTCGGGGTGTAGCGCAGCCCGGTAGCGCACTTGCATGGGGTGCAAGGGGTCGTGAGTTCAAATCTCGCCACCCCGACGAACTGTTCAAAAAAAGTCTGTAAGTCATTGATTTGCAGGCTTTTTTTATTTACTTTCCCATTCTTTGCCGGGCCTTTTTCTTAAAAATAAAAAAAGTCTTATCCATTCTCAGGTTTCGGGTTTTCGGATTTACTCAGAATATTTTTATAGATTTGTCCTCAGATTTTTTGGCAAATTATTACTGCCCGTATTCAAGAGGTCCCTTTCATTTCCCTTGTGAACATGTCTTATATTTGTCGCTTCCAAGGATGCATAAGCATTCATCACACTTTTGCAAAATAATAAACTGATAAAACGCTAAACCATGGAAAAGCTTAAAAAGCCCAAGAAGCGGTCAAGAAGACCTTATATTGTAGCAGGCCTGGTCCTGATTATTCTGTTTTTTGTGTTTCGCAGCTATACCCGAGCCCCCGAATTGCCAAAGGTGAGCATTGCATTGGTCAAGAAAGCCAGCATTGTGGAAAAAGTAACGGCGTCGGGCAAAATTCAACCCGAAGCGGAAGTAAAAATCAGCCCGGATGTATCGGGCGAAATCACCGATGTTTTTGTGGCGGAGGGCGATTCAGTCATAAAAGGGCAATTGCTTTTGCGCATTCGGCCCGATAATTTTCAGGAAGTGGTGGAAAGTGCGCGGGCCTCGCTCAATTCTATCCGGTCTAATTATTCACAAAGTCAGTCGGTTTTGCAACAAAGGCAGGCAGAGTTGGTACGGTCAGAACAGGATTTTTTGCGCAACAAAAAGCTTTTCGAGCAAAAAGTGATTTCTGAGGCCGATTTTATTGCCGCCCGGACCAATTATGAGGTTGCTAAAAAAGCCGTAGAGGCCGCCCAAGGCAATTTGGAAGCGGCCCGATACAATATTCAGTCTTCGCAAGCCAACCTGAACCAGAGTGTTGATAATCTTTCGCGTACCGAAATCTACGCCCCCGTCAGTGGAACCATCTCCAAGCTGAGTGTAGAAAAGGGGAAAAAGTGGTAGGAAACTGCCCAGATGGCCGGCACAGAAATGATGATTATTGCCAACCTCGACAATATGGAGGTGCAGGTAGATGTGAATGAAAATGACATCATCAAAGTAAAAGAAGGGCAGGAGGTAGTGGTGGATGTAGATGCCTATACCACCAGCGGACGTAAGTTTAAAGGCATCGTAACGGAAATAGCCAACACGGCCAACGCAACCGTTTCGGCAGATGCGGTTACGGAATTTCAGGTCAAAATCAGGATTTTGCCCGAATCTTACCAGGATTTAAGGACCAAAAACCGCGCTCCCTTCCGCCCGGGCATGACCGCCTCGGTAGAAATCATCACCAATCGCAAAAATGAGATACTTACGGTTCCCATTGCCGCCGTTACTACCCGCACTGAGGTTCAGCTCAAGCAAAAACCCACTCCTCAGAAAGCTGTCCCCGTAAGCACAGACAGCGAAGCCAAAGGCAATGAGGAAGCCAAAGAAGTGGTGTTTGTGTATAATTCTACTACCAAAGAAGTGGAAGCCCGCCAGGTCAGTACGGGCATCAGCGATTTTGAAAATATTGAAATCCGCACAGGATTAAAAAATGGAGAAAAAATCATCAGCGGCCCCTTTAACCTGGTCGCCAAGCAATTGATGCCTGGCCAAAAGGTAGAGGAGTCAGAAGAAAGCCGGGGCAATAAGCCATAAGCCCTTTTGCGCTTTTTTTAAATCAAAAGGAGACATTGATAAAAAAATTTAAGCTTTAAAAAATCTCAAAAAACGGCGCTGG
>JAAUUB010000121.1 GCA_012031215.1 Microscillaceae bacterium
CCCTTAAATGGATGTTTTTGTGGGGTATGGTTTTATTTTAGGCCTTAGCCAGGCCTGGCCGCCACGCACCAAAGCGCAGGTAAGAGAGGACCAGCCCACCGTGATGGTGCTCAAAATTCGCGAGGAAATAGACCCTCGTATGGCCCGATATGTCAATTTGGCTTTTGATGAGGCTGAAAAAATCAAGGCCGATTATATCATTATCGATATGAACACCTTTGGCGGACGGGTGGACAATGCCGACCAGATTGCCGCGCGGATATTGGGGGCCAAAGTTCCGGTATGGGTATTCATCAACCATAATGCCGCCTCGGCGGGGGCTTGGATATCTATTGCCTGCGACAGCATTTATATGGTCGGTGGAGCCAGCTTAGGAGCGGCTACGGTCGTCAATGGTGAAGGAAAGGAAGCCCCAGATAAGTATCAGTCGTATATGCGGAGCAAGATGCGGGCCACCGCCGCCGTCAATGGGCGTGACCCCAAGATAGCCGAGGCGATGGTGGATCCCCGCACCGAGATTCCGGGGGTGATTGAAAAAGGAAAAGTCCTGACTTTTACTACCGAAGAGGCCATCCAAAACGGCTATTGCGAAGCCAAAGTAGTTTCAATAGCGGCCATACTGAAGCGCAATCAGGTAAAAGGTTATCGGCTGGTGCCTTTTCAACTGAGCACCACCGAGCAAATCATTGCTTTGTTCCTTAACCCAGTTGTGAGCAGCCTTTTGCTGCTGGTCATCATCGGGGGGATTTATTTCGAGCTGCAAACGCCGGGCATTGGCTTTCCGATAGTGGCTTCTCTGATTGCGGCCACGCTTTATTTCACCCCCTATTACCTGAATGGGCTGGCAGAAAACTGGGAGCTCCTGGTGTTTATACTGGGAGTCTTGTTACTTGGGGCGGAGGTATTTGTTTTGCCGGGCTTTGGGATAGCAGGGGTTGCAGGAATGATTCTCACTTTTGGGGCTTTGTTGCTGATGATGCTCAACAACCAAGGTTTTGATTTTACTTATGTGCCTACCTGGGCATTTTATCAGGCCACCCTGGTGATTGCTTTTGGGGTGATAGGCAGTGCGCTCGTGATTATTTTTGCATTGCCTCGCCTGCTCAGCAGTGAGCGATTCAAAAATATCTCACTACAAGATGTGCAAACCGGGAAGAGGGCTACATCAAATTTTTACACCGAACCCATGTTGGGCAAAACCGGAATTAGCCATACCGTTCTACGCCCTAGTGGCAAGGTTCTGATTGAGGGACAGATATACGATGCTTACTCACAGGGCGATTTTATTGAGGAAGGCCAGCCCATCAAGGTAATTAGCCAGGAAGGTACTTCGCTTCGGGTGAAAAGCGTGGCAGAGTATCCTGTTTAGAGGGGCTATTGACATTGCTCTCGCATTTTATCTCGCAGCAACCCTTCATTTTGGGCGTTAATTTTTTGGCCTCGGCTCCTTCTTTTTTGAGGTTATTTTTTGAGCGCGAAAATCAATTCAAAACAAATTGATTTTGGAGGGGCTGGGGTGTTGGAAGCTTTTTGCTAAAAAATCGCTAAACTTAGGCCTCAAATCTATAAAAATATGGAGGCAAGCCTTACCGATGTGTTATTGTACCTTTCTATACCACTTTCGGGAGGGCTGATAGGCTGGGGAACCAATGTATTGGCTATCAAAATGACTTTCTATCCATTGGAATTTGTCGGAATTCGGCCTATCGGGTGGCAGGGCATTATTCCCTCAAAAGCCAAAAAAATGGCCGAGAAATCGGTGGATATGCTCACGGCCAAGCTGCTCAAAATAGAGGAGCGTTTTGCCCTCATTGAGCCGGAAAGAGTAGCCGAGGATATGCTGCCCAATCTGAGCCAGCTTTCGCACCAGATTATCGATGAGGTGATGGAGGGCCAGTATGCTTTCATCTGGCGCAACACGCCTAAACCCCTCAAAAATCAAATTTATGCCAGTTTTACACGAGAACTGCCAGCAGTTATTGTGCAAATGATGGAGGATGTCAAAACAAACATTCACGACCTACTCGACCTACGCACCCTCGGGGTCAATGCCCTGACACAAAACAAGGCCCTGCTCAACCAGATGTTTATTGACTGCGGCAAAGAAGAGTTTAAATTCATTGAGCGTTCGGGTTTGTATTTCGGCATTCCCTTTGGCCTGGTGCAGATGTGTATTGCCATTTTCTACAATCCCTGGTGGCTTTTGCCATTGTTTGGGCTTTTGGTGGGCTATGCCACCAACTGGCTGGCCCTGCGAATGATTTTTGAGCCAGAAGTACCCAAGATTTATTTCGGCGGGAGGCTGGTTTTGCAGGGCTTGTTTATCAAGCGTCAGAAAGAAGTGGCCATCGCGTATGCCCATATAGTTTCTAATCGTATCCTTACAACCGAAAGTATGTTTGAGTTTATGATGCGTGGACCGGGTGGGGACAAGCTGGCCGATATAGTCAAGCGCATCATTGAGCAAGCCATTGATACAGGCCTTGAGAATGCCCCCACGCTGGTAAACGTAGCCATTGGCCCTAAACAGACCGAAATTATTAAAAATATTGCCGTCTATCGCTTCAATCAGGAATTGCCCCTTTCTATACGCGATACCTTTGTATATGCCCAAGAAGCCCTGGATATGGAAAATATGCTTCGCGAAAAAATGCAAGGGCTTACTCCGCCAGAATTTGTAGGCTTTTTGCGGCCTGTCTTTCAAGAAGATGAATGGATTTTGATACTGGTTGGGGCGGTGTTGGGTCTCTTGGCGGGCTTTTTACAATACCTGCTCTTGTTTCAATAGAAAAGCATTAATCTCATATTTATTGCCTGCCGCTATGAATTCGGCATAGTTTTGGCGAAATAGTTTGTTAATACATCTTTTAAACCACTCAGGACGTGCCTCCATCTTTGGTTCGTCAGCCTTTATCTCCTCTTATGACGGGACACTTGCTCCGTTCTTTTATTTTTATGCCTTTGTTTTAACTTAATTAGAGATAGGGAATGGTTTGGATTTCTCCACAAAAACTTCGTAATTTTATTACTTTCCGAAGCATCAAGTCGCGTTTAGTGGGCACAGTGGGCCTTTTTTTGTTACTGATATTGGCCATTATCTTCACATTCTTTCTTTATCTCAGGAATCACTACCAGCTCGATAGAATCCAGAAAAGCCTCCTGACTCTCCGTTATCAGATTGGCGAAATACGCCAGGAAGAAAAGAATTTTCTGCTTTTTGACCGCATTAATCCCTCCTTTTTTGAAACAGGGCAGAGTGAATATTTGGTGCAGTTTCGCAAAAAGACACAAATCGCCCGCAGTATTGTGAGCGAATTGCAAAAAAAGTGCTGAGCTGAGTGGTACTTCCATTCAGGAAGCTTTGCAAAAAGTACAGTTTCGCCTGGAAGCCTATGATTTTCGTTTTAGCCAATTAGTAGCCGCTGTGCGCAACCGGGGATATAAAGATTTTGGCCTCGAGGGAGAAATGCGCCGCTGTGTGCATGATTTAGAAAACCGGATGCTTCCTAATACAGGTATTATTTTACTCAATATACGACGCTGGGAAAAAGACTTTATTCATTGCAAGGAAAAAATCTACAAAGAGCGAGTCTTGCAATTGGTTGATTCGCTGATGGCACAGCCCTTGTCGGCCTACGCCAATGAGGAAAGCAAACGCTCTTTTGGCAAGCTGCTGGCCTTATACCGGGATAAATTTTTGTCGTTGGCCGAGGCGGAGGAAAATATTGGCTTGACCCAGCAGACCGGACTTAGGGGCCAGATAGACAAGCTTTCAACCAAAGTGCAGCAGGTTATTGAGTTGGTCAATGAACAAATCAACCAAAAAACAGAAAGGCTCACTACCCGACTAAAATCAACCCTGATTTTATTATTGTTTGTGTTTGTAGGTCTAAGTAGTTTGCTCATTTATATCACCATTGAGAAAATGGGCCAACCCATCAACCGGCTCTCAGAATCCATCAAAGCAGTGATTTCGCATAATTTTTCCGAGCAGGTTTCCCTTTACCGGCCTGCCGGACGCGACGAAATTGCGGGCATATCCCGAGATTTTCACGCCATTATTGAAAGGGTGAAGGCCCGCACCCGAGAAATCACCCAACAAAAAGAACAAATCGCCCAGGCGTATCAAAACCTTAAACTCCTGGGAGAAATAGGCCAGGAGATTACGTCCCAACTTAATATTCCCGAAATCATCCGGGTGGTGTCTCAAAAAGTGAATAACCTGATGGATACGGCCGTCTTCGCCATTGGCACGCACAATCCTGAACGAAAAAGCATTGACTTTTTGGGTGAGCAAGGCCCTGCCAGCGGCCTCATCAGCTCTCGGGAGTATCTGCAAGACGCTCAAAGCCTGGCGGTCTATTGTTTCCTGCAAAAAAACGAAGTCCTTATCAATGATTTTGAGCGTGAAAGCCAGCGTTATATCAAGCAATTGCCCGAAGTGGACATTCCTCCCTGTACCTCACAGATTTTTGTGCCCCTGATTTTACTGGATGAGTGCATCGGCGTGGTTACGGTGCAATCTTACCGAAAGAATGCCTACCAATCTTTTCATCTTGATATCCTGCGGAATATGGCCAATTACATTGCCGTAGCCCTCGAGAATGCCGATATCTACCAAAAGCTTCATCAAAAAAATAAAAAACTCATCGACAGCATCAGCTATGCCCAGCGAATTCAGGAGGCTATTTTACCCAATCCCAAAGCCATTCAAGAAGCCTTACCCGAGTCTTTTATCTTGTTTAAGCCCCGCGACCTGGTAAGTGGCGATTTTTACTGGTTTGCCCAGACCGAACCCAAACCCATCTATGAAGAAATAAGCGAAGGCACGTCCAGCATCCGTTCTGAGTTCAGGGGTTTTCAAACGCCCAAAACCGTAATGGCCGTCATTGATTGCACCGGACATGGCATACCCGGGGCTTTTATGAGTATGGTTGGCAATGATTTGCTCGATAGCATCGTGCTGGAAAATAACATCACCCATCCCGACGAAGTGCTCAATCGGATGCACCAGGGAATACGAAAAGTGATGCGCCAAAAGAAAAATGAAAACCCTGATGGGATGGACATTGCCCTTTGCACCATTGATTTTGAAAAGGGATTGCTAGAGTATGCCGGAGCCTTCAGCCCGCTGGTGCTCATTCAAAATGGAGAAATGCAGGTCATTCGCCCCGACAAAAAACCAGTAGGTGTTTGGTATCGTCAGGATGAAGTCCGGGCCTATACCCGCCATGTCATCAAACTGGATGCCCCTACAACCATTTATATTCACTCGGACGGCTTTCCTGACCAACTTGGCGGCCCCCGCCGCCGAAAGTTTTTATCCAAACGATTGCATCGCCTTTTTTACGAGATTCATCGCAAGCCGATGTTTGAGCAAAAACATATCCTGGAAAAACGCCTGGCCGAATGGATTGGTGAGGGCTCTCAAAATGATGATATTCTCATCGTAGGCTTTCATATTCGCCCCCTCCACGACTACGACGATATTAACCTCGACCAGATTATCTGAAAACAGGCCCGAAAGCAAGGCCTATCGCAAAATTCTGAAAGTAATATTGAGGAGTTTTTTTGTCCCTGCGCAAAAAAATACTTGAATAGCAAAGCAAAAGTCCTAAATGGACAAAAAAGCTAAAATCGGTGGTCTCACAATCCCCACTCATTCAATTCTCTCAGGGCGTGATGCGCGGTCAGGTCGCAATGGCAAGGCACCACGGAGATATAATGGTGCGCCAAGGCCCACTCATCCGTATCTTCGCCTCGGTCGCGATTGACAAAATTGCCGGTTAGCCAAAAATAAGGCCTTCCGTGCGGGTCATAGCGTTCATCAAATTCTTCGCCCCAGTGGCCCATTGTTTGGCGGCAAACTCGTATTCCCTGGATGGCTTGCTTTTCCGAAAAAGCGGGCATATTGACATTGAGGGCGATGCCTCGGGGCAAGCCCTTTTCTAAAACCGTTTGGGCAATTAGTTTTACATAGGGCCGGATGTGCGACATTTCCGCCTGGTGGCCGTAATCGCAAAGCGAAAACCCAATGGCAGGCAATTCTTCTATGGCCGCCTCCATAGCCGCCGACATAGTGCCTGAATAAATAACATTGATTGAGGAATTGCTTCCGTGGTTGACCCCACTGACCACCAGGTCAGGTTTACGGTCTTTCAGCACAAAATGCTTGGCCAGCTTAATACAATCAGCGGGCGTACCAGAACATTCATAGGCCCGCACGTCTTCAAAAATATCGGTTTCGTCCAGGCGCAAGGCATTTCCAATGGTAATGGCGTGCCCCATTCCTGATTGGGGGCGATTGGGGGGCAACCACGACCACTTCTCCCAGTTCTTGCATCACCTCCATAAGCAGGCGGATACCCGGGGCCGTGATACCATCATCATTGGAGACTAAAATCAGGGGTTTTTGCGAAATAAGGGGCATAGTTGTTCAATTTTTCCGCCTGGTTCTCGGGTAAAGGCGGCAGGTAATCAGGTCTGAAAACATCGGCAATATTACAAAAAAGCAAAGGTTTTCAAGGTCTTTTTTGTTCGTTGTAGTAGGCAATGATGCGCGTCATATCTGCTTTGTCGTCTGTGCGGAGGCGATTTTCCTCCATAAAATCTTTAATGTCCTTTTCGCGGTCTTTCAGGAGGTACAAGAGGCCTTTTTTTGTGCCATTGAAAGGCCGGATTCGCCCGTTTTTATCCAGAAAAAAGAAATCACACTTTACCCGGGTGGTCGTTACGGGAATGTTAGGCCCCAGGACATAGGGATTATTATTTACAAAAGTTTGGGTTACTAAGCTCTCACGGCAAAGGAGGGTGAGGGGCTGGTCTTGGTACACCAGTTCAAAAAAAGTGGGCGTAGGGTAATTGGAAACCTTGGCATAAGGCAGGGTGAAATAAAAGCGGTCGCGGCCATAGTAGCGGTCAAAAAACTGAAAGGCAAGCACCTTGCGAGAGGTGAAGGCTTTGAGACTGCCCTGGGTTTGGATTTGCACCAGTTCGTTTTGCAGGTCAAATTTGAGCTCACCCCGGAGGGTATCGCCTTCCTCGAGAATAAGAAGGCCATTTTGCCAGTTTTCTTCGGCAAAAGCTTGCGCCCGAACTTCCGGGGAAACCAACCATGAAAGGGCCAGCACGGCAAACGCTGTACAGATTGAGAATTGCTTAGGCCTGTTCTTTTTCATACATTCTCTGTTTTAATGTTTACATCGGTATCGGCATCAAGCGGCGGTTGTCGGTTTTTAAGAATCTGATGCCCCATTTTATCCCTTTTAGTTTCTAAATAACGAGCATTATAGGGGTTTGGCTTTATCTCGATGGGCAAAGTCTCGATGATTTCTAGCCCATAGCCAATCAAGCCAGCGCGTTTTTTTGGATTATTGGAGATAAGCCGCATTTTCCGCACGCCGAGGTCGCGCAGGATTTGCGCCCCTACGCCATAGTCGCGCTCATCCATTTTGAAGCCCAGTTCCAGATTGGCCTGAACGGTATCCCGGCCTTGTTCTTGCAATTTATAAGCTTTGAGCTTGTTCAAAAGCCCAATACCACGCCCTTCTTGGTTCATATAAATGACCACGCCTTTTCCTTCCTGTTCTACCATTTGCATGGCCTGGTGCAATTGCTCGCCGCAATCACAACGACAAGAGCCAAAGATATCTCCGGTAGCACAAGAAGAATGTACCCGTACCATCACAGGTTCCTCTTTGTCCCATTGTCCTTTGACCAGGGCCAGGTGAATATCCTCAGTATTGGTCTGGCGGTAGGCCACCAGGTCAAAATTGCCATAAGAGGTGGGCATACTTACCCCGATTTCTCGCCGGATGAGGGATTCGTTTTTGAGCCGATATGAGATAAGGTCTTCAATCGTTACCAGCTTTAATCCAAATTTATCGGCCACTTCGCGTAAATCGGGCAGGCGGGCCATAGAACCATCTTCATTTAGTATCTCGACCAATACCCCAACAGGTTTAAAGCCCGCCAGACGGGCAAAATCGACGGCGGCTTCGGTATGGCCCGTGCGTCGCAAGACCCCTCCTTGTCGGGCTTTGAGGGGGAAAATATGACCAGGGCGGCCTAACTCATCGGGGCGGGTGGCAGGGTCGGCCAGTGCTTGGATAGTTTTGGCCCGGTCGTGTACGGAGATGCCTGTGGTGCAGCCGTGCCCCAGCAAATCCACCGAAACCGTAAAAGGCGTGGCATGCAAGGCGGTGTTATTGCCTACCATCAAATCCAGGTCGAGTTCCTGGCAGCGGGCTTCGGTCATTGGCACACAAATGAGCCCCCGTCCTTCTTTGGCCATGAAGTTGACAATTTCTGGGGTGATGCATTCTGCCGCGCAAATAAAGTCTCCTTCATTTTCGCGGTTTTCATCATCAACAACAATAATCACTTTGCCTTGCCGGATATCCTCAATGGCTTCCTCGATGGTATCCAGTTGTACCGGGGTAGGATGCATGATGTCAAAATTAAAAAAATTAAAAAATAAGTGTTTACCTCTTAAAGTCTTACACAAAGCAATTTGTTCAAGATAGAAACAAAAGCCAGGGCTTGCAAATTCATTTTTAGCGACGGCGTTTAAGCTCCGGCAGGTCGCGGGTAGTGTAGTGTTGGGCAAAGTTGAGAATCTGGTCCAGGGTGCCGAGCACAATCATCACATCGCCCAGCCCAATGATGGTTTGTGGATGAGGATTGATAAGAAATCCCTGTTCGGCATCTTTGAAGCCCATGATGTAAGCACCCGTCATATTTCGGATGTCCAAATCAATAATACTGCGGTTTTGATAAATAGGTTTGAAATCATCAAAGCTAAATTCCTCGAGCTTCATGAGGCCTGTGCCGCTGATAAGGTCTAAAAACTCGATGACCTCAGGCCGGGTTACGAGGTTGGCCATATACATGCCCCCAATCAGGTCGGGGCGTACCAGTTTGTTGGCTCCGGCGCGCCGGAGTTTACTTTCCGCGCTGGCTTCGTTGGCGCGGGCGATGATCCGCAGTTCGGGGTTGAGTTGACGGGCCGACAGGGTTACAAATACATTTTCGGCATCATTGGGGAGGGTAGTAATCAAGGCAGAGGCTCGCTCCACGCCCGCTTCTTTCAGGATTTCGTCTTGGGTGGCATCTCCATCAATGAAGATAATTTGGGGGTGGTTGATGAGGTGAGGCAGGTTTTCTTTGAAATGCACCAGGTTTTTGTCAATGACCACTACGGGTACTTTCTCTTTGACAAATTCTTCGCAGGTTTTATGGCCATTTTTGCCATAGCCGCAAACGATGACGTGATTTTTCAATTTTTTGATTTTTCGGTTACTGATGTAGTTACTGAAAATGTCCCTTAGTTCCCCTTCCAGAATGTAGCCTGTAATCACGGAGGCAAACAAAGCAAAAACCCCCAGATTGAACAATATAAACACGGCCGTAAACATCCGGCCCGTGCCAGACAGCGGATGCACCTCCATAAAGCCCACCGTGCCGATGGTGATGATAGTCATGTAGAAAGCATCGGCCATAGGCCAACCCTCAATGAGCATATAACCCGTGATGCCCGTGATAATACTAAAAATCAATACCCCCATAGCCCAAAAGAGCTTGCGCAAGCGCCTATCGAGGGCAAAATGCCAGGTAGTAGAAGAAAACAAAAAGCGTAGCATGCAAGCAAGTAAAAACCGCCCTGGACTCAGCAAAGCGGGGCGGTAATACTAAAAGGCAAATCTAAAACCAAAATTTTGTTTAAAGGATATAGTGGCTCAAGTCTTTATTTTTTATTAAATCGGTCAGGTTTTCTTCCACCGTTTCCTTAGTGATGACAATATGGGCATTGGCCCCGATAATGTCTGGCACTTCAAATAAAAACTTGTTGAGTAAGTGGCTTACAACTGTGTGCAAACGACGGGCCCCAATATTTTCTACCTCTGCATTGATATGAAAAGCCAATTCGGCAATTTTTCCAAAGCTTCATCCTGGAAGGTCAAATCCACAGATTCTGCCTTAAACAAGGCGATGTATTGCTTGGTCAGCGCATTTTTCGGCTCTTTCAGGATTTGATAAAAATCTTCTTTGGTGAGGCTGTTGAGTTCTACCCGAATCGGAAAGCGACCCTGTAGCTCTGGAATAAGGTCAGAAGGCTTGGAAACGTGAAAGGCCCCTGCCGCAATGAAAAGAATATGGTCAGTCTTCACTACGCCATATTTGGTGTTGACCGAGCTGCCTTCCACGATAGGCAAAAGGTCGCGCTGTACCCCTTCCCGGCTTACATCCGGCCCCGCCCCGGATGATTTTCCGGCGATTTTGTCAATCTCATCAATGAAAATAATTCCGGCATTTTCGGCCTTACGAAGGGCTTCCTCTTTGACCTCGTCCATGTCAATGAGCTTGGAAGTCTCTTCCTCGAGCAGGATTTTTCGGGCCTCAGCAATACTGACCTTTCTTTTCTTGTCTTTCTTGGGCAACATGCCGCTAATCATTTCCTGTAGGTTCATCATAGCCATTTCATCCATACCGGGGCCTACCATTCCGATACTGGCGGAAGGACTCTGCTGAATACTGATTTCAATTTTGCGGTCGTCCATCTCGCCATTGCGTATTTTTTCGCGAAAGCGTTCCCGGGTTTTTTCGTTGAGTTCTTGGTCTTCATCACTCACCCCGACGGCAAAACCACTGTATGTGTTGCCGGAGCTGCGGCGGTCCCGCACAGGGGGGATGAGTATGTCTAAAATGGCTTCTTCCACCGCAAGATTGGCTTTTTCTTGAACCTCTTCTTTCTTAGATGATTTGACCATATTGACGGCCTGCTCCACCAGATCGCGCACCATGCTTTCTACATCACGGCCTACATAGCCCACTTCGGTAAATTTTGAAGCCTCTACTTTGGTGAAAGGGGCTTGGGCAATCTTGGCCAGGCGGCGGGCAATTTCAGTTTTGCCGACGCCAGTGGCCCCAATCATCAGAATGTTATTGGGTACGATTTCGGCCTGCATGTCCAGGGGGGCGTGCATGCGTCGCCAGCGGTTGCGCAAGGCAATGGCCACATTGCGCTTGGCATCTTTTTGGCCAATGATGTATTTATCCAGTTCGGCCACTATCTCTTGAGGGGTAAGGGCATTTTCGTTTTCAATCATAGATGCTCAGCTAATCGGATGTATAATTGAGCAAAGATAAGATTTTGCGGAAATTTTTGCCGATTTTCCGACCTAAGTTTTATTTTATTTTTGCAAATAAACACTCCCTGTCTTTGAAAAGTTAAAGGCCTATGAACACTGGTCCGAAGACCCCTACTAAGGACAAACCTACACTTTGACCAATTTTTGAAAATGAAAAAAATCAAGTTTCTACTATTTCTGGGATTTTTTGCTATTCCGGGTTCTTTGCTTTGGGCCCAAAACGCAGGCCTAGATTTAGCCAATTTCAACCAAAAACGCCTGCAAATCAGCAAAGCAGGTATGATTACCCTGGGCAGTTGGGCCTTAGGCAATATGCTCTTGGGGGGCATCATGCGCACTCGCACCGAAGGCGTAACCCAGCGATTTCACGAAATGAATATCTACTGGAATGCCGTGAACCTAGGATTGGCGGGTTTCGGGCTTTATGCTGCCCTGCGGGGACAAAGCGATTTGGGAGTGCTGGCTACTTGGCAGGAGCAGGCGGCCACCGAAAAAATCCTGCTTTTTAATGCGGGCCTGGATGTGGGCTATATCCTGGGCGGGCTTTATCTTACGGAACGAAGCCGCCGGCCCGAAGTCCGGCAAGCAACCCTCAAAGGCTTTGGCCGTTCGCTGATGCTACAAGGGGCTTTTCTCCTCGTTTTTGATGTGTCGCTGTACTTGGCCCATCACCAACACCTCAAAAACAGCCGCCCACTTTTTGAAAATCTGCAGTTGGGAATGATGGAAGGTGGCTTGGGAATGCGGTATCAATTTTAATCCCTTTTCCATTGGAGGGGCCGCTGGGGGAAGTATTTTTTTTAAAATGCATTAAACCCACGGTCTTTCAATTCGTCTTTGAGGGAAAAAAGAAGGTATGAGAATCATTTTTGGGCTTCTATTAAGCAGCCTTTTGTGGGCTTGCGGTTCCTCTAAGGAAGAAATCGCGCCCAATCCCTCCGATACACCAAACCTCTATTTCCCTCCCAATGACAGCGAAGCCTGGGAAAGCATCTCCCCACAATCGCTCAACTGGGATTCCAATACACTCAATACCCTTTTGGCGTATTTACAAACCAATAAAACCAGGGCCTTTCTTATACTAAAAATGGTAGAATCGTGGTGGAGCAGTATTGGGGCAATAATATTAGCAATACTCAGGCCTTTGACCGAAACTCGATTTGGTATTGGGCTTCGGCGGGCAAGTCGCTTACTGCCTTCCTGGTAGGAGTGGCCCAGCAAGAGGATTTATTGAATATCCAAGACAAAACATCCGATTATTTAGGGCAATATTGGACTTCACTGAGTCTGGCGAAAGAAAATCTCATCACTGTTTGGCATCAACTTACGATGACTACCGGGCTAGATTACACAGTCCCGAATTTAGATTGTACCCTTCCAGAATGTTTACAATATCGCCGTGATGCTGGTGCGCAGTGGTATTATCACAATGGCCCTTATACCCTTTTAGACCAGGTCATTAGTCAGGCTTCGGGCCAACCTTTTAATCAGTTTTCGGACGATAGAGTAGAAAATAAAATTGGAATGCGCGGTACCTGGATTAAAAGCGAGTTCAATAATGTATATTGGAGTACAGCAAGGGATGCGGCGCGTTTTGGACTACTGGTTTTGAACAAAGGCAAGTGGAGAAACGAAGCAATTTTACAAGACCCAACTTATTTTGAAGCCATGACCCAGCCTTCCCAAAATTTGAATCCTTCTTATGGCTTTCTTTGGTGGCTGAATAGCGCAAATGCTATTATTTATCCGGGATTCGATACGCCTTTTAATTTCTCCTTTACCCCCAATGCCCCCGCAGATTTAATTACAGCCGCAGGTAAAAACGGGCAATTTATTGATATTTTGCCTAGCCAGCAGCTGGTCATCATTCGAATGGGCGAAGCACCCGAAGGCTCATTGGTTCCTATTCCTTTTCACAATGAAATTTGGGAAAAAATAAGTGCAATGTTGGACGGGGCCTAAGCAATACCAACAGGAACCTATCTTTTGCAACACTTCTCCCGGCTTCATAGTCCTCAAACTGAAAGCCTTTTCCCCTTTTGTCTTTTTAATGTTTGGGGCTTGCAGAAGCCAATCCTCCTGAATTTAAACCGCCAAGCGGCTGAACCTGAGTGGCCGCAATAAACACAGCGGTTGAGAAGAATTGTACTATTTTCAGGTCTTGCAAAACCCACCTCCTAAGCCAGCAGATTTCCTCCTAAATGCTCATATCTTGTGCAGGTGCAATCGCCGGGCAAGGTTTCCCAACAATGCCTGATGATAGAATAAGTAGCACGGGTGCATAAAAAATCAAGGCGGCTGTAAGATACGGCCGCCTTTATTCTTTTGGCAGTCGTCAATGCCTAATACTTAGGCAGGCTTCGGATAAGGCTTAGCATGGCCCCTATACAAGCCAGCAATGAAAAAATGACCGTAAACCAGGGAAAACGCAGTCGGAGAAACCCATCCAGAGAGATACCTCCCCAGACACCCAAGCCAATGAGTGCAATCATCTGAAAAGCAATGCCCGAATACCGGGCGTATTGCCCAGATTGCTCAAAGGCTTTGTTTTTGTTTGGTGGCGTTTTTTTCATCACTCAGGGGCGCGGGTTTTTCGGCCATCTTTGGGGCCTGGCCTTTGCTGCCGGGGTCTTTTGCTGGCTGGCTCATATTACATTTACCATCAAAGAGGGCCCCTGGTTCTACAATGAGCTTGCTGCAGTGAATATCGCCCTTCAAAACAGCGGTGGCTTTCAGGGTTAGGATTTCATCTATCATCAGGGTTCCATCTACTTCACCGGATATTTCCGCGTTCTGTGCCTTCAGGTCCCCTTTGAGCAAAGCATTTTCTCCCAAGACCACCCGGGCCTGGCTCACGATGCTGCCCTCAAACTGACCATCCAAGCGAAGATTTCCTGCCAATTCCAGACTTCCGACAAATCGGGCACCTTTGCCAATCTGGGTTTGCGAACCCCCTCCGGTGGGGGGGGTTTCTTTCGTGCCATTTTCACGGGGATTGTTTCCAAACATTGCCATATCACTACAAGATTGAGGGTGAATAATAATGATTCCGTGCTCAAATTTAAGAGAGGGATGTGCAAAAAACACTTTTCTCATGCCCTTCTTCTTCAATGTAAGTGCAAGATGGGGGTTTTAGCCGTATTTTGCAAGGATACTTGCCGATTTAAGAAATCTTGGGCTTTGAAAGAAAAATCTTTCCGGGAAAATAAACTGATTTTTAAGGACTTAGAATCCTAGCCTTTGAAAACTATTTTGGAAGGGTTCAAAATTCAAGCTTCGGCCCTTTGGTTGCGCACATATCTTAAAAAAGGCCCAAAAAGGGCGTTTATGAAGGTATTGCAGGTCGCTTTCGTGCTGATAGGCTTCTTTCTCGAAGTAAAGGCGGCGATAGGCCCGGTGGTGTTGACGATAACGCAACAGGTTAAACAAATAGTTGCTAAAATATAGCAAATAGAAGGGCAAAACCAGGGTTTCTATCTGCTGCGCCAAATGGATACGCTCGTGGTTGATGAGCACTTTGTCGTAGCGATAGGAACGCTCATTGACCAAAATAAAGGGAAAGAGGGCCATTCCGGCCACTTTCATAAAAGGGACATAAATAATCAAATAGGGCATCGGCTACAAAATGGTTTCTTTTAGAAACGTATTAACACAGAAAGCCGTTGTAGTTACATATTTTTACTTTCGAATCTGCTACAAAACTTCTATATTTGGGTACTCTGTTCTAAAAATACGAGCCTATGACTGCGGTCGCCCCTACACTGACATTGTTTGAAGCACTACGCCAGTACAAACAAAAATATTACACGAACCAATTGTTGAAAGGTCTGCTGATTGCTTCGGCCATTTTGCTTTCGACCTACATTTCTTTCAATTTTTTGGAATACCTGGGCCGTTTTGGTTCGGGTA
>JAAUUB010000122.1 GCA_012031215.1 Microscillaceae bacterium
GCTCCATTAGAAAACATTTTTCCTGATAGCTGGTTGGCCTTATTCTTCTCGGACACGTAGTTTCTGGTGCCAAAAACGTAAATTCAGTGGCGGCAACTGAAACCACCCTCACTACGCAGCCCAATGCTTATGGGCTGGGAAATACCATTAATACTCAAATTGTTAACGGAGAGCTTCAGATTGCACAAGGAACTTTTGGACCCGCCACAATCAAAGCTTCTTTCCAGGTTGGAAATGGTTATATACACATCATAGATGATGTCCTTTTTTATTAATTTTCAACCATTTAAATTCTAATTTCATTTTTGTTTAAACATTTTGAAGATGAATAAATTTTTCTTTGTAATCATCCTGGCAGGTCTCACAATGTCCTGTTCAGAAGGCCTCGAAGTAAAGCCCAATGCCCAGGTCAAATTACTTACAGGCGAGAATTCCAAAACCTGGATTTTATCCAAGTTCACCCTTCAGATTGAAGGAGAAAGCCCCATTGATGTAAATGAATTTTTGGAATCCCTGCTTGCACTCAGGACGATGTAGTAACTTTCAATCGTAATTTATCCAGAACTTATGCATTTTCTGAAGGGGCCACTCAATGTGATCCTGATGACCCAAATGTGTTTTTTGAAGGCGGTTGGAATTTCTCTAATGCTACTGCCCTTCTAACTTTCAGTATTCCAGTTTTTGATGGTGGAAACGACACTTCCTATCTTGTTGAAGAATTGACATCCAGTAAGCTTAAGCTTGCTCTTTATGATGGCACAGATATTTGGCGATTTGAATTTGATGTGGTTGACGAAGATTAGCTAATATTTCTTTTGCCTTACAAAATCTAAAAAAACACTCATTCCTTCTTGGAATGAGTGTTTTTTTATGTCTCACTCAAAACTCCCGTCCATCATCTCATCCTGCCAAAGCTTGCTGATAAAATATTGGGCAAATACGGTGCCTTGTCCGTCATAACTACAGCGCGTGCGCATTTCCAGTTGGAAGGCATAGGTCTCGCCCCGCCAGCGAAGCTGAAGCTGGTTGCAACGCACGCCATAATAGGCCTGCTGGATTTTTATTTTAGGCCTTGATTTGCCAAAGGTGCTCAGGGCCAGGGCATGGATGAGCGAATACTTTCCGGTTTTTTTCTTGCCTACGCCCGCCATCACTTCAAAGGCCTGGCAACCATTGAGGTCGCTCAAGATAGCGTGCCATTGTCCATCCGCCGGGATTTTGCCCTGGGCAAAAGTACCCACCCGCCCTTGCATGCCCACGGCTCCCTGCACATCCAGGGGATAGATTGGCTGGCGGTTGTTGATGCCTACTTTGCCCTCATTGGAAAGGGCCAGGACGGTATCTCCCAGGCGGTTGTTGAAATACAAGGTGGCCGAACCCGCGTCTATTTCCATGCTCCAGGCCGGATTTTTTTCCTCTATACTTTTAAAAAAACTAAGGAGCTTTTGGGAGGGGCCGATAGGAGACAATTGCAAACCATCTTCAATGGTCTTTGAAAGCCCGTCATCTACTTTGTTGACCATCGACTCAATCAGGTCGTTGAAATGCCCTTCGGTGGGCATTTGCCCTTTGCGAAAAAAGGTCTTGAGGGTATTTCGGTTTTGTAAGGACATATCGGCAATAAGTAATGAATGTATAAAAATAAATAAACAAATGAGGCTTCCGACCGGGTCAAAATTTTATTCTTCCACAATAAATTCGCGCCCCAGCTCTAGGTCGGCAATGCCGGCCTGGGCCGATTTGATTTCTTCGCGGGCATCAATGAGTGTAATTTGATGCTCCTCTGCCGGCACCAGGGCCGACCAGGGCTTGGTAGCCTGCAAAAATGATTTTGTGCCTCCCTCGCGGGCGGTATCCAAGAGGGTAAAGCGCCCCTCGGTTTCATTGGCAATTTGAATCATCGAAAATTTAGTGATGAACTCTACATAGGGCAAGGTACGCATAAAACTTAAAATATCCGACAGGTTGATGCGCCCCCCCAGTTCTATGTTTTTCCGCCCTGCAAAAGATCGCGCTTGAGGTAATCGTTGAGCGCATCATTGAGTTTTTGAAGGTATAATCCGTATTGGTAGCCTTCTATCATTTTGACGGCACAAATGATTTTAATTCTTTCATAAGCCGGATTGCGTACTTCCAGCTTCACAAAAGGCGACAAAAAGGGCTTTAAATACTCTTTAATTTCGTAAAGCTTTTCGCGGCTGGCCAGTCCCTCCCGCTCGTTGAGGGCCTTTGGATAAGGGCTGACCACAATCAACACACTATTGGCCTGGTGGCTGGCCTGGCTACTCATGTTGGAAAGACAGGTGGCTTTTTGTACCTCGGCAAAGCGCTCCAGGATAAGTCTTTCATAATCCCAGGCGGTAATGGCCCTTTGTTTGTGCCGCAAACGTTCACTCAGCCGGGTGTAAAAAGATTTTTGGCTTTCGTGGGCCTGCCCTCCAAAAGAGGGGAGGGGTTGCATAATTCTTTGAATACCAATGAGATTATTGATAGACCTGGTGATGGTAAAGGCGGGCAGTGGCTTTTGAAGGTGCTTTCCTTCTTCATCCAGGTTGACAAGGCTTGCTTTGATGACCTGCGTGCAAAGGCTCCGGAGAGGGGAAGCATTTTGCACATGCTCGATGGCGGCTATTCTGAGCCAGTGAAGGCTGGCATCCAGGGTTTGGTTGCCTTTTTGCATTTCGCGGGGTAAATCAATGACCACGATGCCGGTACGAATGAACTGGCTTGTCTCATCGCGCAAAATTTTAGATTCGGGCAAAACCCGCCACTGGTCTTCGCTGAGATAGCTCCATTCCAAGACCGGGGGCACCTCTTCCGAACTATCTGAGCCTGTCTGGGCCATTTCAAACAAAATAGAAAGGCTTTGAGGGGGATGAAGCTGGCTAAGGCCAATCAATAGCGCTCCTTGATAGCGAATTTCGGGCAAAAGAAAGATATGCTGCGCCCCCTGGTCAGGATAAACCTGGTGCTCGCCAAAAGGCAGGATATGATAAAAACGCCCCCGGTCGGTTTGGGTGGCGTGGGTGGCGCGGTCGTTGAGGGTAATGACCGAACTGGAAGCATAATCCAGGGATAAAGATTTTATCTGTGGGTTGTAGGGCGTGTTGGGCAGTTTTTTAGGTTGTTTTTTTGCAAAACCACGTTTGAGTGCCTCAATCAGGCTACTCTTGGCATTCTCGGTTACAATTTCGGAAAGGACGGTGGGATAGAGCGAATGACCAAAAGCAAGTTCTGGCTGACTGAGTTCAATTTTGAGAAATCCCCGCCGGGCGGTATTGGAATACGCATTGGGCTTATACATCTCTTCAAAATTGTGGGGAAGTTTCATCCGCACCACGTCAATGTCTTCCAGGTGGGTATAGGGCGAAAGCATGCCAAAAGCTTGGGGAGTGGTGGAGGCATCTTCGGCAGAAGGCGTGGTGCGTTTGGTGCGAAAGAGCTTAAAATCCTGCTGCTCCTCCGGCATTTCGGGCTTCCAGCGGCCATCTTCAAGAATGGATAACTTGACTTCAAAGGCGGCGTTATCCAGTCCGGCTTTATAATCCTGATAGTACCCGCCAAAACCAGCCGAATCGCGCGGGAGGTTGAACCATTCTATGTGTAAAGCCAAATGATTGAGCGATTTCTGAAAAATTTCCGCACTGCCCACAATGAGATACGAGCCTACATTGGGCACGGCCCCAAAAGGAAAGAAAGGGTTGGCGGCATCCAAAGGCCCAATTTCACTGTAGAGTTGCAGGTTTTTAAGTTCCTTTACCTGAGTGCTGATATCAATCTGAGTAAGCACCAGCTCGTTCAGAAGTGAATAGGGATAAATATAAGACTGGCTATTGAGCAAGATTTTGAGCAAGGGGTGGTTTGTCTGATATTGGCCCCCATGAATGGCGGCCTGATAAGCTACAAAGGGCGGCTCATTGCGCTCCAGGTCAAAACGAAGGGAAAGTGCCGAGAAATCCTCCTCTTCCACTTTTGTTTTCACCCGATTGACGACATATTTTCGGATGGGATACCAACCTTCGGGGCAGGTGATTTCTAACTGAAAAGCTTCCAAAAAACTTTTGATAAAAACTTCTTCGCCCGAATCGCCCGAGGCCAGGCTCAGGTCGCGCAATACCTGGCGCAAATTGGCCAGAGAGCTGGGGTCAAAAACAAAGGTAACCGAGACCTGGCGGCGGCCTTCTTGCAAAAAGAAAGAGGGCGAGGCCACGGCAAAGCCAAGTCGGGCATCGAGCATCGTGCGCTCATACACACTTTTTTCTCGCTGCGATTCGCCAAAAATCGGAAAAGCGGCCTTCTCGTTCAGGCTGGGCTGAGGGCGCACCTGCTCCATAGGAATCTCGCTGGCCAAGACATTGCTTATCAGGTATTTTCGCCGCCCATAGATATTTAATTCGTTTCTTTCCGTAAAAATTGTGAAGAGCTTTTGTATTTGGGCTTTATTCACCAAGAGAGCCTCCTGGCTACTATACAGAATATTCTCTCCATTGGCATATTCTCCTCCAATAAAATACTCGTCCGGATTCACAAGGGCGTGCGGCGCATTGTCATTCACCAAAAAAGAAAGATATACCGTGTCGTGCACTGGGCTTCGGGGGCTTTCCTGCAAGACCGTTTCGTAATAAAACTCAAGGTAGCGCCGCGAAAGTTGGTTGAGGTTTGTTTGTGAATGTTGAAAAAGTCGCAAAAACGCAATCAAAGGGTAACTTGTGGGGCATGGCGGTTGCTCTGTAGAGATTGTTGCAGGTAATGGGGGGCCTGGTTTTTGAGGAAAACCAAGCTTTCATAAAAGCTTTGAAAAATGGCTTCCAGGTCATAAAGGGCATAGCGAACCTTATCGCCGGGCGTATCCCCTTCCAGGTCATAACCTGGGGGGCTTCGGAAACCCGCCAAAGTGGGTGAAATTCGCTTGTGTCCAGGTTGGTATAAGGATATAAAATTTCCTGCGCCGCCCGGTGTATCCCCAGCAATTGCCTAAATGCGGTTCCCAGGCGGGTATCAATCAGATTGAGTATTTCGTCGCGCAGGTCGAGTTGCACATTCGCAAACTGCTCTATCTGTTTGAGTCGGTGAAGCCAGGCATTGATGTCTTGAGCAATGCCATAGACTTCGCGCAGGCATTTTTCAAAATAGGCGCCTTTCTTTTCTGGATGGCGAAAAAGGAGTGCTTTTTCGGCGGCTTGCCGAAAGCGAATTTCCGTTTGTCCGGGTTCGGCTTGCTGAATGGCGCTCAGTACAATTAGTTCATCGTTGAGGAAATCGGACCAATCGCCCGCCAGTTTATTGTGTTCGTCATAATAGCAAATTAGTTTGGACAAGCCATAGACAAAGCGGAGCAAGTCTTCAAAATTCCGCTCATCTATTTTGACATAGTCAAAATCAAGGGTAGGCAAAAAGCGTCCTTCTTGCCGGGTACTGTGTTTGGTATATTTGCTAAAATCACGCATAAGGCCAAGTTAAAACTAAAAGCAGTAAGAATGAAGCCATTTTTGGGTCAACTGGCCTGGTAGAGGCGCACCTCTGTCCCCTCTTGCAGGTAAAATGGAAAAACAATATTGCTTCGTGCATTGGTGGTACGCACCCGATAATGCAAACTGATAAGCAATTGGCCTTCATCTATTCTGTCCAGGTTGAGGGCAATGTCATCCAAATCAATGCGGGGTTCAAAATAGCGCACCGAGCGACTGATGATCTTTTTCAAGAAATTCAGATTGGTCGCATTGATGTTTTCAAAAACAAATGCCTGCAAATCGCAGCCATAATCAGGGCGCATCACCCGTTCGCCGGGTCGGGTAGAAAGCAGGATAAAAAGGCTCTCACGGATGTCTTGTTCTTCGGAGACCAAGGCTATGCTCTGCTGCTCTTTGTCAAAAGAAGGGGGAAACTTCCAGCCTGTACCCAAAAAGGACTTACTCACCTGTAACATACTCAAATAATTTAGCAAAAAAAATTCAATAAAACTGGTTCCTCAGCACAAATTCGGCTAGCTCTAGCCCCCTATCATCACGTTGGGCGCGCCGGCCACGATAGACCCTCCGTGCGCCAGGCTATCCCCCATGCGGGCGGCGGGCTTTCCGCCAATCATCACTGTGCCAGAGCCTTTGATGATGGCATCGGGAGGCCCTGTACAGACTGCGTTGTCGCCCACCACGGCGGCGGGCAGCCCCCCAATCAAGACGGTGGGCGCGCCAGGGCCAATGATAGGCCCCCCCACATGGGGAACCGGACCCGTGAACATTGGGCATACGTGCATATCAGTAATTCGGGCAGCGGGGGGCATATTTCTTTAATTAAATATTGATACAATCAAAAAACAATCGCCTAATTAATCATCACAATCCCACCTTTGATGGTCGTCTGGCCCGAACCCTTCAACTCTGCCATTGCCCCTTCGGCCGCAAATTTTGCACTTCCTTTGAAGGCTATTTCCACTCCTTCGCCTTTGAGATTGCCGCTAGCTTTTATTATCGTGTCCTGGGTAGATTCCAGTTTGATTGCTCCCTTAGCTTTGATGCTGACATCCTTGGCGCTCTCCATGATGATTCCATCCTTGCTCAAAGTAAGTTTATTGCCGTGTTGGTCAGTAATCAAGATGCTTTGTTGGTCATCATCGAGCACAATTTTATTTGCGCCCGGGGTAACAATGCTAATGATTTTTTTTTCTTCTTCAAACTTTATCATCAGTTTGCTCCGGCTCACAAACCCTTTGGTCTTGTTATCGGCATCTATGTCGGCCCCGGCCTCGAGGGTGGAAAAAGGAGGCTTGCGCTTACTACTATACAATTTCCCCAGGATTACCGGGTTTTGAGGGTCTTCATTCAGAAAGCCCAGCAATACTTCATCGCCTATTTCGGGATAAAAGATGGCCCCGGCTTCGTTAGAGGCATAAAAGCTGCTCATTCTGGCCCAGAGGCTGTCTTGGTCGGCTTGTAAAGTAGGAATTTTTACTTGCACCCGAAACTGCCCCAGGGGGTCACCATCTATCTTGGTAACCAGGCCCGTGGTCAGCCCTTTGAAAGGTGGGGTGTTGCCCGCCGTGGCCGGGGCTTCAATATTGGGTTGGTTTTCGACAAACCAGCTCTCACCCAAGCCCAGCATCACCTCAGTATTCCAGTCGCCCTCGGCCAGGGTATGAGAAACCGCCCGGACAAATACTTTTCCATTAAATCGTTTGCTCAGGCCGCTGAGCCGGAGTGTATCGCCGGGGTAAATATCATCTGCTCCCATAAACGACACCGTGCCTTGTAAAAAAGCCAGCTTGCTGCGCACCAGTTTTGCCGTGGACCAGGCATTTAAAACCTTGTCGGAGAGTTGGGCCGAGGTTTGTAGAATATAATCGGAAGGGGCTCCTACGTCCGCCAGTTTATTGGGAGAGAAATTGCCCGCCAGTTGTGTGCTTTCCGGATCGCCCTGGGCTTTGATTAGTTCTTGGTTGGTATAATCCCAACTATAGGCAGTTACTTTCTTGAATTGATTGCGAGCATCTACCCCAATTTCCAGCTTTCGCATAGTAAGGCCATATTGTATTTCGTATTTGGGCTCAGCACTGAGGAGTGGCGAGGCGATTTTGATTTTTTCTAACTGGGGCATCACCAAAAAGCCATTAAAATCGGCACGCATCAGGATAAAATCCCAGTCGGTGGCATAGTGTTGTATCAATTGCTCGTGAAGATGCTGGGTTGTGCTTACTTGTACGGTGAGGCCATATTCATTGAGGATTTTTGTAATGGCATCACTGTCCTTATTATTGATAAACACCCGGTTTTTGCGGCCAATGGTCGTCTTGAAAGCCTGATGCCGGCACTCGATGTGGAGTTCGCTGCCTGCACCATCGATTTTTATGCTGTGTTTGACAATCACTCCTTTAAAAATATCCTTTTCCTGGCTTTGATAGCCAGCTTTGATAGTAATCTTTTTTCCGGGCACGAAATCCTCAGAATTGCCAGCTTTAAAATCATCTTGTTCGGCCACTCCCCCATCGGCCAGTTTGATTTTGGCAAAAGGAATCCGGTTTATCTCATAGACTACCTGAATAGAAAGTACCTGGTATTCACGCGAAATGGCCTTTCCTTCAATGAGGATGCTATAAGTAATGACTTCAACTCTATTTCGCAGCAGGGTGGAGGGCATAATTGGGTAAGGGCTTATTTTAAAATAGGTGGAAATTCAAGTTCTTGGCCCGGCTGGAGGTTACGAAAATTAACCAGCCCATTGAGGCGGGCAATTTCTAAATAAAACCGGCTATCCCCATAGATGCGCTGGCACAATAAAGGCAAGGAATCACCAGCTTTGACCAGCACCCGGTGGGTAAGGTCGGGCGATTCGGCCTGGGCGGCTTCGGTTTCGCGGGGCTGCAAAGTGCCTACAAACGACACATTGAGCTTGGCCCGCAGCGGGGTTCCGTCGGGTTTGAACATGGTGTAGTTGATATCCAGAGAGCGAAGCATACAATCAAAAGCCAGGGTTCCCCAGGAAATGGTTACATCATTGGGCTTGTGCTGGTCGCGTTGGTATTGTAAAGTAACTTTTTTGAATTGCTCAATTTGCTCGGGCACGGGCTTGGCGCTGGGGTCAATCACCCCGGTTCCGTCTAAATCAAGGGAAAAAGAAAGGGATTCGGGCTGGGTATGGCTATACACCGCCGGGCTGCCGTCGGTGCCGGGCGCATTCTGTTCCGCAAACACGATGTTGACGGTGTAGTTCATGCTTGCCGGGTTGACCAAGGCCGTAAAGCGGTCGCTCTCTGCTGGGCTGGCCTGCCCTTTGGGGCCGATGACCAGTTTCTTGAGTTCCTGAGAAGGAGAACCGGGTGTAGGCATCGCAAGTCAAGATTTAGGGTTTAGCGTTGGGCTTTGGTCTCGAGCCATTCTTTTATTTTTTCCACACTCTCGGCAATGACTTCTTTTTTGAGTTTTTGCAGTTCCTGCCGGCTCAGTGTCCCCGCATTTTGGCTTGTTGAAGCTTCCTCAATCTCGATTTTCACAATGAGTTCTTTGATTTGAATGGCCATCTTTTTATTGTTTTTAAAAACACCTGCCTTATTTGTCGAGCTTGGCTCTTTCAAATCGGCGATACACCAGTTCTATGCTTTCTACCAGCAACTGAGTACTTTCGGCATTAAAGCCCGAAACTTCATACTTGACTGGATAAGCCTGAAGCACATTCCAGGCCATCATGACCTTATGTTGCTGGTTGAGCAGGCTAATGACCACAATCTTGGTTTTTATCGGAAAAGCCGTTTGATGAATGGTTTCTTCACACCACTTTACGAGGGGAGAAGTTTTAATGACTGCCCCGCGCTTCAGCACCAAGTTAGGATAGCGCACCCCCTTAGGCACTTTGTGCACAAATCGGTTTTCGCCTCCTTCGGCGATTTCCTCGGTCTGGTAATCGGCACTTAAGCCCGTTACTTCCTGAAAGCCCGCTTCTTTGCCTTGCGCCTCCGGTTTGGGGCTTGTTCCCGAAGAAGAGAGCTGGTCCACCAGCCTTACGCTAAAATGAAATCCCAGGGGCGGGTATTCAAACTTACCCGTATTTTTTTTGGCCATTTGCTCAATAAAAGAATCATGAATAACCAAGCCCGTGCTTCAAGGCCAATCCTGCCGGGAAAAAAGCCCCGGCAGGATGCTATCAGGAAGCCTGATAAGAAAAATTAAGCGGTCTCGAGGGTAATGCCTTCGTGGGCCAGCTCCAGGGTCTCAATGGCCAGGGCGTTGTTTTCGCCATTGAGGGTGGGCCCGGAGAGCTTGATTGGATAGGCATTTTCTACCGTCCAAACCATCACCGGGGCATGGGTTTCGTCCAGCAACTGAATCGTGATAGTTTCGCGGCGTTCAGGATTGGCCTGCACATCGGTAAACCATTCGTAAAAATCCAGGTCATCTTTAAACATCCCCTTCTTGATGGAAATATTTTCAAAGCTTTTCAGCCCGGGCACTTTCTGTTTGATAAAGGTCTGGTCGTCGCCCGCCCTATAGTCAATCGTTTCGGTGGTAAAGTTAAGCCCGGTAACTTCCTGGGCACTGATTTTGGTTCCGGCCCATTCCACTTCAAAATGAAACGCGGTTAAGGGCCAATTTGCAGCATCTGCCATAGTTTTTTATGCTTTAAAAAGAGGTAAAACAATATTTTCAAATAATAAGAAAAAATCCTTTGCTTATGACTCCTGCATTTTTTGCTCAAAGGTAATGACAATAAATTCCGCCGGGCGAGATACAGCCACTTTGACCGTGATACGCATTACCCCGTCCAAAATATCATTGGGGGTCATAGTTGAACCCAGTCCTATCAGCACTTCGTAGGCATCGGTGGGCGTAAGGCCTACCAGGCCGCCTTGCTTCCAAAGGTCATTCAGGAAAGAAGAAATCATGCTGCGCACCAGCACCCAGGTAGCCGAGGTGTTGGGCTCAAAGACATAGGCCTTGGCGGCAAACTTGATAGACTGCTCGATGTAAATCATGGTACGGCGAACGTTGACATAACGCCAGTCCTGGCTATTGCCATCCAGGGTACGCGCCCCCCAAACTACTGGGCCTTCGCCCGTAAAAGTACGAATGGCATTGACAGATTTGCCCGTAACGGTTACATTAAGGTCTTCCTGGTCTTCGTGGGTTAGTTTTACTACTGGCGTAATCACACTATTGAAGCCCACATTGGCGGGTGCTTTCCAGACCCCGCGCGTGTTGTCGGTCGCTGTATAGACACCTGCCAACCCGGCCGAAGGAGGCAGGATGTTGAGTTGCAACTTAACCTTCTCCAAGATAACTTTATAAGCCGGGCTGATGACTTTGAGGGTTTGGCTGAGGCTATCGCCGGGGTTGTTTTTGAGTTTGGCTACCTCCATTTTTATTTCTTCGGTGCGCTTGGCATCGCCGCCGGCTTCGGTGGCTTCCTGTGTCAGCAGTTCAGCCAATTGAGCCAGATTGGCCAAGTTGCGGAAACTCACTTCTTCATTTTGCACAATAGAAGTATAGACCCAAGGGTAATAGGCTGCGCCAAAATCAAGGAAATTATTACCAACCCCTTCGCGAAACTGGGTGATGACATCTTTTTCATCATAACTACGGGCCTGAAAGCCATCATAGACATCCAGCAAGGCAAAGCGGTCGCGCAATTTATACCCTGCGTGCATGAGCATGGCCTGCTGCAAGGCGTAGCAATCGGCTTTCTCAAGCATAACGGCTTCGGGAATGACCACCATCGTAGGCTCATCCTCGAGGATGAGCGCGGCCAAGCCGTCTTCCAGGGCTTTTTTTGAAAGTTGATTGGGCTTGGGGGCGGTCGGAGCCGACGCGGCCGGGGCCGGAACAGGCTTTCCGTCTTTGTCTTTTACCTCAGGTTTTGGGATTTGCGGCTTGGCCTCTTCATAATATCCCCCTGCCGACACAATGTAGCAGGTTCCCCCGCCATTGGCAAAATAGAGGCGGATACTGTCAAACAGAATAAACCGAGCCTGGGTGGCAGGCACAACCTGGTAGCTTTTGCCCCCGATGCTTACATCAAACTCGGCCCCACTGGTTTCTTTGACCTCAAAAGAGGCCGAAAACCCTCCCCCGAAGATGCTCAGATAATCTGTGAGTGAATTGATGCGGACGGGCTTGTGCAACAGCGTCTGGCCATTGCGAGTGGTTTTTTCCGTATAGCCAATGAAGGCGGGCACGGCCGTAGGCACTGCCGCTACAGAATTGGGGAAAGCACTGCGCTCTTCGATATAGACCCCGGGAGTTGCTAATTTAATTGCCATAATGGGTTTAGGGTTTAGAGATAAACATATATTTCTGAATAAATTTTAGAGGATGCTTCCCGCGATGCTGGATGAATGGCCTCCGGGCGCGCCAGAGGCAGGCGCTGAATGACCCGATGAATCGGCTTTCCTTTGCTGTCTTTGTGGCGAATCAACTGAAAATCAAAATCGCTGATTTGCTGCAGAGGCAGGGTTTGGTCGGCTTCAAAAAGGTAAGCCGCACGGCCGTTGGGCAGATGTGTCAGGGTAGGCCCGGTAAAGCGGACCTCGGTTTTGCCCGTGTCTATGCGCACATCCTGGAATCCGTTTTCATACTTAGGCACAATGAAATATTTCCAATAGGTAGCCCGCGCCAGAAAAGGTATCTCAAACTGAATAGGGGCAAAATCGCTTTCCTCTTGCTGAAGCTTGCTTTTGAGCTGTTCAAGGGCTTTGCCTTGCCAGGAAAGGCGAATAAGGCCCAAAGGGCGCGGAAAAAGTGCCTCGGGCACAAGCACAAAAGCGGCCACAGTCTTAGTACTTTCCAGTATTTGAAACCGACCCGGCGCCTCCCCATGCAATGTAAAGGTGTGCGAATGGCCTGGCTCAAGCAAGGCTTCGGCGATTTGCTGCCCCCCGACATTCTGCAAGACCAGACTTTGCCTTTGCTTGCTAGCATTGGTATAAATATAATGCCCCGACACTACCTCAAATAAATCCGCTTCGGAAGAGCTTTCAGCCTGGCTCAGGGTGTTTCTTTTTTCCTGATTGGCAAAATAAAAAATTTTGCCCACCGTATTGGTCGGTATTTGAGTAATATTGACAAAGGAAGGCTCCGCCGAATAAAGCCAAAAGCTAAGCTGCCAGTCCAAAACTTTTTCCAAGCCCCGGGCCAAGCGTTCCCGGCTCATTTCATCATACAAGACATAAAACTCCCCTTCGTGGGCCTTGGGAAACATGCCCAATTGCTCCAACTGCCGACGGGTTTCGGGGGCTGCCTCAATGCGGAAAAGTGCGGGCTTGGGCTTCACAAAATACGCATGCCTCGCACGAAGCAACAAAAAAGTACGATAGCTAAAAGATAAGGTAAGCATACAGTACCCGATTTTTTTGTTTAAATAGCACCATTATGAAGTAAGCAATTTTGAATTGCTCGAGAATCAAAAGGTAAATATACCTTTCATCATTGGGCATTACTGCCAAAGCCCGTGAAAGGAACCGGAAACTCCAGCGCAATGCCTTCGTCAATGGTAATCATTCTGACTTTATAGAGTGCCGAAGGCACATACTTACCTCCCAGCATGCCCCAGATGTAGTTTAAGCTTTGCATATCCTGGTTCACAAATTCAAAAACCAGCTTATCTATCTGAGCATCCAGTTCAGGGGTGTTTTGGTGGTTCATCACGGCATTGGCCTGGAAGAAACTGATAATGGCCGAGAGCTCTTTGAGCGATTCTTCATAGCTGCCATCTTCCCCAAAATAGACCGAAAAAAGCAAGAATAAATTTAAGTGAAAAGGCGGACGCAAGCCCGGGGCCGTAGGGCTGCGCTGTATGTTTTTTTCCTGTTGCAAATTAATCAGGCTAATGGCAATCTTATCCCGGTCTTCGGTAGGCGAAGCCCCTTCGGTATCGATAATGCCGGAAAGCTGCACCTTGTCCTTGCTAAGGGCAAAGCGGGTGCGCAGATAGTGGTTGAGGCTGTTTTGTACCGTTTTAAGTGCTTCGTAAATCATACGCAGGGGAATGCAAGCAATCTCGAGCAAAAAGAATTACTCTTTGGTATAGAGACAAGTTTGCAAAATTTTCTCATTTTTGTCCTAAACATAAGCAGATTTTGTAAGCGAAGCAATATGCTTGACTATAAATTTATTATAAAAGCCTTTTTTATCCGGAGAAATGCTTGAAGTTTGAAGCTGCAAAAACAATCTTTTGAGCATTTTGAGGCTTTTTAAGACCTCAGGCAGCAAAGCCTTGTGGGGCTTCCAAAAATGTGAAAATGGCTTATAAAAAATCTTGAATCTGATGGAGAACCTTGCCGCAAATCCCCCCAAAATAACTTTTGAAGTAAGTCTTGAGGAGGCCAATCTCATTTTTAAAGCCCTGGGCCGTATGCCTTTTGCGGAGGTGTATGAACTGATTGGGAAGCTAAACGCCCAGGCCAATACCCAGCTTTCCCTTTCTGCTTACCCTCAAACTAAGGAAGAATAATCCCTACTGGAATGGATGCACCCAATTTTGTCAATGATGCCCGCCCCCAGAACCCTGCCCAGGATTTCGAGTTCTTGCGAAGCCAGGGTTTGCAATTTATCCAAGAATTGGGGGGGGCCTTTTGGACAGATTATAATGACCATGATCCCGGCATCACGATTTTGGAGCAACTTTGCTATGCCCTGACCGACCTGGCCTATCGCACGGACCTTCCCGTCCAAGACCACCTGGCTGGCCAAAGTGCCGAGCAAAAGCCTTTTTTTATACCCCACCAGATTTTGCCCTGCCAGCCCCTGACCCTCCTCGACTACCGCAAGTGTTTGCTGGATGCTGTGGAAAAAATCCGCAATGTCTGGCTTTTGCCTTTATCCCCAGATGAGCACTCCCTGTCTGGGCTTTACAAAATGCTCCTGGATGCGGATGAGCGCATCGAGAAGCCCGAAGAAAAGACCCTGCTCATTGAAAGTGCGCGGGCGGTCTTTCACCAAAACCGTAATCTTGGCGAAGACCTGGAAGATGTCATCGTGCTGGAACCCGTCTTTCTATCGCTCTATGCCGATATTGAAATCAGCCAGCCCGACCAAATAGAAGGCATTCTGGCCCAAATTTTTTTCCAAATCAATGAATACCTGCATCCCGAAGTGCAATTTTATAGCCTGGCCGAGCTAATGGCCGAAGGCTATGCCCTGACGGAGATTTTTGAAGGCCCGCTTTTGAAGCATGGTTTTATCAAAAACAAAGCCCTGACCCCTAAGCTGGACAGGGTGTTGGTTTCTGAGCTTATCAAAATCATTATGCAGGTGCCCGGGGTGGTGAGTGTCAAAAATGTTCATCTGCGCCAATTAGACGAAATATACGACAACCAATTCACAATCCCTCTTCATCAGAAACCCCGGCTTTTGCTGGGAAGCCGACCCGGTCGTGAAGACCTCACCATTAATTTTTCAAAGACAATGTCTATTATGACCAGATTGACCGGGTGCTGTTTCGGCGCAAACTGAATGAACTAAATGCCGGGCAAAAAGGGTGTATCGGGTGCAAAACCCAAGCACCCCGCTGCCTATGGGCCGCGAAATGCAAGTTGCAACATATTTCTCCATCCAAAATCAGTTTCCCC